>CAZLFC010000041.1:0-3344 GCA_964558705.1 uncultured Dehalococcoidales bacterium | reverse complement strand
GAAACCGGAAGGATTGTAGCGGATTTGAAATGAAGAAAATAACACGCCCTGATGTTGACGAATATTTTCTCAAGATAGCCTCAGTGGTAGCCGAGCGCTCTACCTGCCGTCGGCACCATGTAGGGGCGGTAGCCGCCAGGAATAAACATATACTGGCTACCGGCTATAACGGTGCTCCAGCCGGACTTAAGGATTGCCTTGAGCTTGGTTGCCTGAGAGATGAACAGGGTATACCCTCGGGAGAAAGGCACGAAGTATGCCGGGGCATTCACGCTGAGCAGAATGTGATTATACAGGCCAGCCTGCACGGAGTTAATCTTGAGGGAAGCACGGTTTATTGTACTCATACGCCGTGTGTGCTGTGTGCCAAGATGCTGGTCAATGCCCGCATAAAGCGGTTTGTCAGCTTTGGCGAGTATAACGACAGTTCGTTTGTGGACTTATTCAAGGAGGCTGGCATAAAGGTCGATATTAAGAAGAGACCGCCTTCGGAAATAACCTATCTGGAATGATAATCTGATGCTGCATGCTAAGGTAATTGTTAACCCCGTGGCGGGAGCCAACTCAACACAGAGGAAGTGGCCTCTTATTAGTCGGCTGCTGAAGCATGTTGGGCTATCCTTTGATTATGAGTTTACCGAGGGGGTGGGACATGCCATAGAGTTGGCCAGGGATGCTGCCAGCGACGGTTACCGCTATCTGGTGGCGGTGGGTGGTGATGGGACGATGAACGAGGTAGCCAATGGCATACTCTATTCGCTGAGGCCTGGTGAGACAAGTCTGGGCATAGTAAGTACCGGGACCGGCAGCGATTTTGTGCGCTCGCTGGGCATTCCTCGGGATTATACCGGTGCCTGTTCTTGTTTGACCAGCTCACGCCGATTGTTGATTGATGTTGGCATGGTTGAATATCAGAGCCAGGGAAAAACTTCACAGCGCTTTTTCATAAACGCGGCGGGTATCGGTTTTGATGCGGCGGTGGTGGAGGCCACGGAACGCCTGCCCAAGTATTTTGGTGGCACTATCCCTTATCTGGCCGGTTTGCTTATGACCCTGGTCGGTTACCGCAACAAGTCGGTCACTATAAGTGTAGGAGGGAAGGCTGAGTCCAGGCGTGTCTTAACTGCGGTAGTGGCTAACGGACGCTACTTCGGCGGGGGAATGCATATAGCGCCCCAAGCTGATTTTAGCGATAGTCTACTCGACCTGGTGGTTATCGGTGATATGAGCAAGTTCGACCTGCTGAAGTCGCTGTCTTCGGTATATAAGGGAACCCATGCCACTCACCCCAAGGTTAGTATGGAAAAAGCAGTTCGTATTACCATTGATTCCCCGGAGCGATTTCTGGTGCATGCTGATGGCGAATTGCTGGGCGAAGGCCCGGCATCTTTCTGGTTGATGCCGGCGGCGTTGAGTATCGTCGCGCAGAGTCAGTCTACGTTCTCACCCTGATAAGTCCCCTGGTAGCCTTCGGTTTCCCCTGTTAGCTTGAAGAAGATGAGTTGCAATATTCTGGCGTTTCGCTGCAGGCGGAAGCCCTGGGGATTATAGACTACCATGAGAGACTGAGAACGGCCGGAGTAGCCGGCGTCCCATACCGCCGTGTCTATAGTAACGCCGCAGCGGAGCAGGCTTGACCTGGGTTTGGCCAGGGCCATAACGTTCCTGGGCAGGTGGACAATCTCATTGAAAGTAACAATATAAGCACCGGGTATCAGGTCGATAAAACCCAGCCCGTCAAAGACCAGCGGTGCTAAATCGGATATCAGCCTGTGGCTGTTCTGGACGGTTATTTTACCCCCTGACTGGGGCAGGGCTATATCGCGCAGGGTAAGGTCAAAACCATTGGGTTGAAGCTGTTCCTCAAGGTTAAGGTAGCTCTCTATCAGGGGGGGCGCTTGCTGTAATAATCGTTGAATGTCCGGCTTAGATAAAACGGCTGTCATAGTTAGCTTCTATTGTAAGCGTAAAATTAGTTGTTGACAAGATGTATAAATGCTTTATAATTAACCAATCTTCTTTTAACAGATAAGAAAGCAGCCCGTTTTAAGGGGCCATTCTGGATAATAAAGGTAAGGGAGAATTATGGCAATAAAAGTAGTTACCGATAGTAGTGCTGACCTGCCCGCAGAGTTAGCTGAAGAGATGGGGATAAGCGTAGTGCCTCTTTATGTGCGCTTTGGGGAGGAGGTCTACCGCGACCGTGTGGAAATGAGTGAAGACGAATTTTACCGGAGGTTGTTGCATGACCCTGTCCATCCCAGCACCACCCAGCCGACGCCGCAGGACTTTGCCGAAGTTTACCAGAAGCTGTCCAAAGAGGCTGACGGCATTATTTCCATCCACCTCTCCAGTAAATTAAGCGGTACCTGTAGCTCGGCGTTGCAGGGTAAGGAAATGGTGGGCAAGGGGTGTCCTATTGAGGTGATTGATTCGCAGAGTCTGACCATGGGGCTGGGGATAACGGCTATAGCGGCGGCTGATATGGTCAAGGCGGGCAAGGGTTTATCGGAGGTAGTTGAAGCGGTGAAGCCGATGCTGCCTAATGTCCATCTGTTTGGTCTGCTGGATACCCTCAAGTACCTGGCTATGGGCGGGCGTATTGGTAAGGCACAGGCGCTGCTGGGTTCAGTGTTGAATGTGAAGCCGATACTAACACTGAAAGACGGAGAGGTGGTGCCGGCGGGTCGGGCGCGCACCCGGGCCAAGGGTATCGATGAACTGTTTAGCTTTGCCCAAAATGTGGCCGGTATTGAGGATTTATCCGTTATCTATAATACTACACCGGATGATGCCGACAAGCTGGTTGAGCGTATTGCTGCTATCTTTCCCAAGGAGCGTATCAGGCTGGCCAAACTGGGGCCGGTGCTGGGGGTCCACTGCGGGCCCGATATCGTGTTTGTGGTCTTCAGGGACAAAGGTAAGGCGTAGGGGAGAAAATAGCTTAGTTGAATCAGGGGGGCTGGCGGTGAGCCAGCCCCCTTTTTAAGGTTGACTTCTCGCGGTTTTTTGCGTAAAATTCGTGTGTAAATCAGAAATGCGGGAGTAGCTCAGTGGTAGAGCATCTGCTTCCCAAGCAGAGGGTCGCGAGTTCGAGCCTCGTCTCCCGCTTTTTCTTCCGAAAAGACGTCAGTTCTACTCTTGATTTCCCACCTGATACTGATACGAAAGTAAAAATTACACGGCAATTATATTTTTAGTATTTGACTATTCATTACTATGGGCTTTACGCCTGACTAGGAAGATACCTCCAGCTAAAAGGATGACACCTAGCGTAATCCACGGTGCGATTAAGCCTGTCTTGTCTACGGTAAAGACGTCAACACCTACTGTTTCTACTTCTC
>CAZLFC010000040.1:0-4925 GCA_964558705.1 uncultured Dehalococcoidales bacterium | reverse complement strand
GTTTGAAGCGACAATGCCACCGAAAGCTGCTATTGAGTCGCCACTGAAGGCTCGTCGATAGGCTTCAGCAATGTCATCGTAACTGGCCAGACCGCAGGGGTTAGTATGCTTGATAACAGCTACTGTCGGTGCAGCAAAGTCAGCTACTGCTCCCCAGGCAGCATCGGCATCTAAAATATTGTTAAAAGAGAGTTCTTTTCCCCATAATTGTTCTGCCCAGGTAATACCGGTTGACTTCTTTTCGCCAACCGATGATTCAGAGTAAAAGGCAGCCTGTTGGTGGGGGTTCTCACCATAGCGGAGTCCGTAACGCTTTTTCAGGGCTATGGTCATCTCGTCAGGCAGACCTTCCATGTCCTGTCTCAGATACTGGGAAATAGCCGTGTCGTAGCTGGCTACATGCTGAAACGCTTTCTGAGCCAGCCTTTTTCGCTCACCCATGTCTACACCCCCTGCCCGTAGCTTATCCAGAACTGGCTGGTAGTCGGTGGGGTCTACTATTATGATAACGCTGGGGAAATTCTTGGCGGCAGCTCGTACCATGGTTGGCCCGCCAATATCTATGTTTTCTAGGGCTTCATCAAGGGTAACACCCTCTTTGGATACGGTCTGGACAAAGGGATAAAGGTTAACGGCTATCAGGTCGATGGCTTCGATTTTATTCTTGGCCAGTTCTTCCATATGGCTGGGAAGGCTACGTTTAGCCAGAATACCGCCGTGAACCATCGGGTGCAGGGTTTTTACCCGGCCGTCAAGAATCTCGGGAAACCCGGTAATCTCAGAAACGCTTTTTACCGGCACTTTAGCCTCAGCCAGCGCCTTTTTAGTGCCGCCGGTGCTGAAGATGTCAAAACCCAGCTCGTTCAGTTCTTTGGCGAAGTCGGCCACGCCGGCTTTGTCAGAAACGCTAATAATTGCTCGCATCAATACCTCCTGCTCGTTCTGCTCAATTTATTATTACTCTGGTCTTCCCCGCCTGCTTCACCACCCCCCCGATAACCCTGGCCTCAGGCAGTTGCTCGGTGAACAGGTCAACTTTATCAGGTGAGCAAATGACGACCATACCAATTCCCATATTGAACACTCGATACATCTCGGTTAGTTCAACTTTACCCTGCCGCTGGATAAGCTGAAAAATGGGGAGTATAGTCCATGTCTGAGTATCAAATTTAGCCGCCGTACCTTTTGGTAACACCCGCGGTACATTGCCAATCAAGCCGCCGCCGGTAATATGAGCCATACCTTTGACCAGGGGTAACAGCGGCTTCAACTGGTGATAGTAGCAACGATGCGGTTCCAGAAGCTCCTCCCCCAGGGTTCGCCCCAGCTCAGCGTATTTAGTAGCTAACGACGCTTTAGTTTCACCGAATATCTTGCGCACCAGCGAGTAACCGTTGGTGTGTAGTCCGCTGGAGGGCAGGCCGATAATGGCATCGCCAGCCGTTATTGTTTCCCCCATGACAATCTTTTCTTTCTCCACAACCCCGACGATAAAACCGGCCAGGTCGTAATCCTTGCCGGCATACAGCCCGGGCATCTCAGCCGTTTCCCCACCGATAAGGGCACAGCCAACCTCACGGCAAGCCTTGGCCACCCCTTGAACGATAGCTGCTACCTGTTCTGGCACCAGTTTGCCTGTGGCTATGTAGTCAAGAAAGAAAAGTGGCTCAGCGCCGCAGGTAAGTATGTCATTTACGCAGTGATTGACTATGTCAATGCCGATAGTATCGTGCCTGGCTAGAGCCAGGGCAATCTTCAGCTTCGTGCCTACCCCGTCAACACTGGATACCAGAACCGGTTGTTGGAACCCCTTAAATTCAAAAAGCCCGCCAAAGAACCCGATGCCGCTCAGAACCTCAGGGCGGAGAGTAGAACGGGCATGCCTGGAAATCAACTCCTTGGCCTTGGCGGCGGCATCAATATTAACTCCAGCCGCAGTATAGTTCTCGCTAATTAGTTTGCCTCCTGTGTAAGCAAAAATGCCCTTACTCTTAGATTACCAAAGTCAGATTTCAGCTACAAGTAGTAAAGAAAACTTATCAAAATAAGCTCGCCGGAAGACGGCTATTAAGTAGGTATGTATCTGGAACAGGAGTCTTACTTCTCCCCTATAGTCTCCAGTGCCAGCTTATCCATCTCAAGCTGAACCGGTATGGGGTAATTACCGGTGAAACAGGCCAGGCAAAAGATGTCCTTCGGTAGGTCTATCGCTTTAATCAGCCCGTCAATGCTCAGATAACCCAGAGAGTCGGCATCAATAGTATCCCTGATTTCAGGTATGGTTTTTTGAGCGGCGATTAGCTCTCCGCGAGTAGCCATATCGACGCCGAAGAAGCAGGGGTAGCGGAGGGGTGGGGCGCAGATACGCATGTGTACTTCTTTAGCTCCGGCTCTTCTTAATAACTGCACTACTTTGGGAGTGGTGGTGCCGCGGACAATACTGTCATCCACTACCACTACCCGCTTACCATTCAGAACGTGGGGCAGGGGATTAAACTTCAATTTAACGCCCAGATCCCTGATTCTCTGGTCGGGTTCGATAAAGGTGCGTCCCACATAGCGATTCTTCAGCAATCCTTCACACAGAGGTATACCGGAATACTGGGCATAACCGAGACCGGCGGCGGTAGCCGAATCAGGCACGCCCATAACCAGGTCAGCCTCTACGGGATGCTCCTGCGCTAGTCCGGCACCCATCGCCTGTCGTGCCGGGTAGAGTAGTCGATTGTTTATGGTGGAATCGGGACGCGCGAAGTAAATATACTCAAAGATACATATTGCTTTTTTATCTGTCTCTTGGCGGTAACTTTTAATACCGTTCTTACTGATGGCGACTATTTCGCCGGGCTCAATCTCCCGGCTGAAGGTGGCACCTATGTGGTCGAGAGCACAGCTTTCCGAGGCGATAACATGGTTGCCATTAATGGTTCCCAGACATAGAGGGCGCACCCCAAAGGGGTCGCGGACTCCAATCAGAGTGTGGTTAGTCATAATGGTTAGTGAGTATGCTCCCTGGAGCCGGCGCATGGCATATCTTATCCTGTCTATCCAGTCTTTCTCAGGGGAAGAGAGGATAAGGTTAGCAATAATTTCAGTATCCGTGGAGCTGTGGAAGGTGTAGCCCTGGTTAGAGAGTTCTTCATGCAGATGATCGGCGTTAACAATATTCCCGTTGTGGGCTACGGCCAGGCTATTTGAATCTGTGCCTACCACGATAGGCTGAGCATTGACTATCCGACTGGAACCTCTGGTGGAGTAACGAGTGTGACCGATAGCAATGTCTCCGGTGAGTCCAGACAAAGAGTCCTCGCTAAACACCTGGGAGACTAACCCCATCTGGGCGTAAACCTGGATCTTGTTGCCGTCGGTAGTAGCGATGCCGGCGCTCTCTTGCCCGCGGTGCTGAAGGGCGAATAAAGCAAAAAAGGTAAGCCGAGCTACATCCTCACCGGGAGCATAGATGCCAAAAACACCACAAGATTCGTGCAAATTTGCTTGCCTCTCGCCTAACCCTCTGTTTTGATTATAACCTTTTTTCTGTGGGCAGGTCAATTATAAGGGACCTGATTAAGCACTAATTCGGGCGTAGGCTTTAAGCCAGGCGAAGACAATATCCATCGCCTTGCTGCTGCGCCGTAACCTGTGCCCGGCTCCATTAACTATGATTATCTGCTTGGGTTCCCTGGCTTTTTCGTATAATCTATAAGCATGAGTAACATCTACTACATCATCCTTATCTCCGTGTACCAGTAGTATTGGTCTGGGAGTAATTTTGGCCACATATTTGATGGGGCTAACTGTCTTGAAGTCATTGAACCACTCATCGGCAGAATGGGGGAAATCATTGTCCCTTATGACGCCAAGATTGTGGAAGTGTTCCACGAGAGACACGGGGTTGTAGTAATCAGTGAGGGGGGTGAACTCGGCCGGACTGGCACAGGAGACAACGGACGATATTCGGCTGTCTTGAGCAGCCACCTTTATGGCGACGGACCCCCCGCCGCTAAAGCCAAGCAGCGACAGGTGGGACCTGTCTACCTCGGGCAGGGTGCATAAATAATCAATGACTGCCGTCAAGTCTTTTTTCCACCCCGCCATGTCGATGTTCCCCCCACTGGCTCCGGTCCCCCTGAAGTTGAAAGTAAATACAGCCAGGCCCCGTTGACATATCTTCTCCGCCAGCAAACGATAGCCTTTGTCGCTGGGGTAAAATTTCTCGGCGGGGACGCCGTGGCAGACACAAACCGTAGGATATGGAGTCTGGTCACCGGGCAGGTATAAATGCCCGACAATTTTTAAGTCATCTACTTTCAGAACAACTCTAGTACTGTTCATTCTTACATCAACCTCAATAGAGCCAAAAATTCTTGGTTGCCAGAAGCGCCGGAGATTGGGGAAGCTACCAGTCCCCGCAACCTGAAACCATTTCCGGTGAGCCAGGCAATAAACCTGCCCAGGACCCGGGCATGCACCGCAGGCTGTTTAATCACTCCCCCCTTACCCACCTCCTCCCTTCTGGCTTCAAACTGGGGCTTGATGAGCACAACGATGTAGCCGTCGTTCTTTAGCAAATTTACCACTGATGGCAGCACCTTCTCTACCGAGATGAAAGACAGGTCCATAGTAGCCAAATCGACCTTCTCCGGCAGGGGGATGGGGTAGCGGGCATTTACCCTTTCCATCACCACCACCCGTGAGTCCTGCCTCAGGCGGTAGTCCAGCTGACCATACCCCACATCGATGGCGTAAACCCGGGATGCCCCTCGCTGGAGGAGGCAGTCGGTGAAGCCGCCGGTGGACGCCCCAATGTCAGCGGCTACCTTATCGGTAACATCAAGCTGGAACTGGTCAAGGGCATAGTCAAGCTTAATACCGCCGCGGCCAACAAAAGGAGGCGGCTCGTTTATGGTGATTACCGCCGCCTC
>CAZLFC010000039.1:0-5018 GCA_964558705.1 uncultured Dehalococcoidales bacterium | reverse complement strand
TGCCATAAGCGTGATGAATCGTGTGGGTCAGGAACTGGCTGAGGATGAGAACTGGAGCAACCTGATTAAGAGGGCACCACAGGTGCTGAGGGTTAACAACCTGGGTGACTCCGGGATAGACATTAAGCTTTTGGGGGATGTTAAGCCCCTGCAGCAGTGGGCGGTGACGGGTGAGCTGAGAAAGAGAATCAAGAAAGCCTTTGACGAGGCAGGCATTGAGATTCCCTGGCCACATTTGAAGCTATATTTCGGACAGAGCCAGGCAAGTAAAGAGCTAATCTGCCCGTCCTGCGCTCATGCCAACCTGCCCGGCAGTAAATTCTGCGCCAACTGCGGCGCCAGTCTCGGCGCCAAGTAAATTAGCTTGTTTTCTATCGCAGTAATAGCTATAATTTACCAATATCACATGCCCTAGTTAGAAGGGAGACATACAAGATGCCGTCAATTGCTTACTTTCAAAAAAAGTTTGTGCCCTTATCTGAAGCCAAGATAGGAATTATGACCCATTCTCTTCACTACGGGACAGCCGTTTTTGAAGGCATCCGGGGCAACTGGAACAGTGAACAGCAACAGAACTACCTTTTCCGCCTTAAAGAGCACTACGAGCGGCTACTCGATGGCTGTCATGTCCTGAAGATTGACCTGCCATACTCCGTAGATGAGCTCTGCCAGATAACGGTAGAGCTGGCCCAAAGGTGCGATTTTAAAGAAGACATTTACATTCGTCCCATCGCCTACAAGAGCTCCGAGGCACTGGGAGTGCGTCTCCACGGCCTGGAGAGTGACTTCTCAATTTTTATCATTCCGTGGGGACCGTACCTGGACGTAGATAAAGCCCGGTGCAGCATCTCTTCCTGGCGGCGTCCTGATGACAATGTAATCCCGCCACAGGTGAAGGTCACCGGTATCTATCTCAATAATGCTTTTGCCAAAACCGAAGCCATTGAGAACGGCTTTGACGAGGCAATTATGCTGTCTTCGGACGGTTACGTCTGCGAGGGGAGCGGCGAAAACATTTTCCTGATTATAGACGGAAAACTGGTTACCCCGCCCTGCTCCAACAGCATCCTGCCCGGCATCACCCGCGCCACGGTAATAACACTGGCGGAAAAAGACCTGGGGCTGGAGACTGTAGAACGGCGAATCGACCTCAACGAGCTCTACACCGCGGACGAGTGCTTTTTCACCGGCACCGCCGCCAATATAACCCCCGTGGGCGAAGTAGACCGCCGTAATATCGGCAACAATGAAATCGGTGAGACAACCAGAAAGCTACAAAATCTCTACTCCGATGTAATACGCGGCAATAACCCGAAGTACCTCGACTGGTGCACACCGGTCTATAATAAAGCCAAATAACGGAGACCCGAATGATAGCCAACGGTATTATCGGCCTGATTATCGGTTATCTGCTGGGGTCAATCCCCACCGCCTATCTTGCCGCCCGCCTGGTTAAAGGGATAGACATTCGCCAGATAGGTAGCGGCAATGTCGGCGGTCTGAATACCTACCGGCAAATCGGGACAAAAGCGGCCGTGGTGGTGGCTATGATTGATATCGGCAAGGGTTCAGCCGCGATAGCCGTCGCCTACTGGTTACTGACGCTCGACCCGCGCTGGGTGCTGGGGGTGGGGTTAGCCGCCGTAATCGGCCATATGTGGATGGTCTGGCTGAAGTTCCAGGGAGGCAAAGCGGTAGGCACTATGGTCGGTGTCCTGTCGGCGATGATGCCTCTCCTCGGCGGATACTGGCCCGAACTGCTGATTTTCTTTGCCATGATTGCCATACCTCTTTTTATCACCCACAATGTCGCCCTCTCCACCTTTATCGCCCTGGTCTGTCTCCCCTTTATTATGTGGCTGGGCAGACCCCCGGGCGATTTTATTGTCTGGTCAGCAATCCTGGGCCTTATTATCGTCCTGAGGTACCTCCCCACGGCCAAGGCTGCCTGGATTAAAGTCGGTAACAATAAGAGGGCTTTCTTCTTTGACAGCCTGCGCGGACGTGAGAGATAGGTTATTTCCTGGCCTGGTCTACCTGTAATGACTTCAACAGGCAAATGACGCGGCAGCTTTCCTCAAGCATGGTGGTGCAGGTAAAAGCCTCCTCAAGCAGCTGACCAACGGCAAAACTACCGTGACCGTACACCATAATAATCCGGCATTGCTTTAGTGCCTCAGAAATTATGTCCGCCAGACCGCCGGGCTTTACTTCCACATTCCTACCCAGCACCGGCACCCGCCCGAGCATAGATAAGCCCTCGGTATCCGTAGGCACAATCTCGGTTTCATTCAGGGACAGGGCAATCGAATGGGGGGGATGGGCATGGACTATCGCCGAGGCAGAGGTCGCCTGGTAAATAGCCCGATGTACGGGTAACTCTATTGAGGCTAAAGGGGTATTGCGGTCATTCCTGGTTACCCCGGTTTCTATCAAATCGTTTTCCTGCAGACTGCCGAGCAGACTACCACGGCGAGTAATAATGATACGGTCGCCAAATCTTACACTCAGATTACCACCGCTGGAAGAGACAAGCCCTCCGGTAAAAAGGTCACGGCCTACAGCTTGAAACTGGGGTAATATCATTACTTCCTCTTCGGCAGTCACTTCCCCTGTGTCATCCGGCCAGATGGCGCCTCAATACCCTGCTATTGATAATCTATACCCACTAACGATAAAAAGCAAATCAAGCTACCCTTCAGGCTAACTGCCTGATGACCGCGATAACTTTGCCCTGAATCTCCACATTGTCCGGCTCAGCATATATCGGCTTCATCTGGCTATTGGCTGGCTGGAGACGGACGCGATCCGGCTCAGCATAAAATTTTTTCAGCGTAGCCTCTCTTTCTGCTTTAAGCCAGATGGCTGCCATCTCTCCGTTTTCCACTACGTTCACATACTGCATTAATACAATATCGCCATCGTGGATCAAGGCGTCCACCATTGACGAGCCCTTTACCCTCAAAGCATAAACCCCATCCCTACCGCGAGTCAAATCTCTGGTTACTTCCAGAGTTTCCGAAGAGGAAATGTTATCCCAGGCATCAGGAGAAGGGACTGGCACCGGCTCACCAGCCGCTATCCGGCCGATAATGGGAACTTGAAGTCGACTTTTCAGGGAAGAGGCACGGGCGAGTAGTTCGATACCCCTAGACACCTCGCGATGGCGGCGAATATGCCCCGCCTTCTCCAATACTTTCAGATTGTAATCAACCACAGATGTCGAACTAATCCGGCAACCGCTTACTATATCCCTGACGGTAGGCGGATAGCCTCTATCCATCAGGAAAGTGCGGATAAAATCAATGATTTGCTGCTGCTTAGCCGATAAGTCTCTCATCCCCACCCCCCACCAAAATAAGTCTTAGCGAACATATGTTCTGCAAAGACTATACGCCTTTTCTCCTGCTTTGTCAACTCTCTATATACATAAGCGGGGGACTTGCCCCGCTTATACTCTTATACCTCCCGGCTTCCGGGAGAAATTACTCGTTTGAAGATGAAGGTTGAGCCTCGTTCAGCTTCTTCATCAATCGTGATTTGCGTCGGGCGGCATTATTCGAATGGAGCACGCCCTTTTCCGCTGCCTTGTCCAAAGAACTTATGGCAGCGTCTACCGCTTTTTGAGCTGCCTCAAACTCACCCGAGAAGATAAGCTTTTCCGCCTTAGTTATGCTCGTCTTACATAAACTACTAACAGACTTATTTCTGAGTCGCTTTCTTTCCGCTACACGCACCTGTCTCTGAGCTGATTTAATATTGGGCAATATCTACCTCCTCAAGATATTTTAACCTATAGTCTTATTCCCTGCAACCCTTCAACATAATCAAACCACGGAACATCTCAAAACTGCTTCAGTTTGAAGGCTTAGCCTTTGCTGTCGCCTCGTCACCCACCCTGGCCACACTAATCACCCCGCGAATCCCCTCAATTTTAGCCAGGAGGCGGCTCAGTTGCGCCAGACCCCTCGTCTCCAACACAAAATATAAAGAGATAGTATGGTTATCTTTGTTAGTAAGGTTCATTCCGGATATATTAACTTTCTCTTCCGCCACCAGGGCGGAAATGTCGCGTATCAAGCCTACTCTATCCCAAGCTTCCAGCTGGACACTGACCGGATAAAGGGAATCCGCCTGTCCCCATTCCACGTTAACCAGCCTCTCCTTCTCATCCTCATGAATAACATTGTAACAATCCTGACGATGTATTGTCACCCCCCGACTGCGAGTAACATAGCCGATAATTTTATCACCCGGCACCGGACGGCAACACTGGGCTAAGTTGACCAGCATATCACCAACCCCCAGCACCTTAATCGCCGATGTCGGCGGCTTAGGCAGAATGACTTCCCCCGCCTCCTTGGGCGGCTCCTGCTCGGCAGTTAGCTTCACCGCAATCTGATGAGTAGTAATACCACCATACCCGATTGCCGCCAGAAAGTCTCCCACATTATCAAATTTGAATAGTTTGGCTAACTCCTCTCGCTCACCAGCTTTTATACCCAAGCGCCGCATATCCTTCTCCAAAATCTCCCGACCACGCTCAATATTCTCCGCCCGTTCCTGTCTCTTAAACCACTGTCTTATCTTCTCCCTGGCATGAGAGGAACCGGTATAACCCAGATGGGGATTCAGCCAATCTCGACTCGGCCCCTTATCTCCCTTCGCCGAGATAATCTCGACTACATCACCATTATTGAGTTGAGAGGTGAGAGATACCAGCCTGCCGTTCACCTTGGCACCGACACAGCGGTTCCCCAACTCGGTATGAACCCGGTAAGCAAAATCGACCGGGGTAGAACCCTTGGGCAAGGCTTTTATCTCTCCCTTGGGGGTGTAAACAAATACCTGGTCTATGAAGATATCGGTTTTAACCGATTCCAGAAATTCCTCAGCCCCGCTAAGTTCCCGGTGCCACTCAATTAGCTGGCGCAGCCAGGCTATCCTCTCCTCAAAATGTGTGTCCTTCTTTTCGCCCTCCTTATAGCGCCAGTGAGCCGCCACCCCATATTCGGCAA
>CAZLFC010000038.1:0-6088 GCA_964558705.1 uncultured Dehalococcoidales bacterium | reverse complement strand
CCGAACCGAACAGGTCTTCAGCCACCTCACTGCCCAGTACTACCACCCTGTCCCTGGTGGCTACATTCCGGTCATCAATGAACTGACCTGACGCCAGAGAGTAACTGTATACCTCCAGGTATTCTTTAGTAGAACCGTGGATTATGGATGTCTTGCTTTCACCCTCATAGGTAGATTTAACGAAGTTTTCATTTACCGGCAATACTGCTTCCACCGAGCGGATGCGCTCTAAAGCCTTGGTATCTTCCAGGGTAAGAGTCGGAGGGCTAAACACCGGCGACAGCGAAGCCAATCCTTCTACCTCCGGGGAACGAGGCACCACATTAAGCACATTAGTACCCATTTGTTCAAAGGTAGAGGTAACACTGGCCTCCGCCCCTCGTCCCACCGACATCAGGGTGATTACCGCCCCAACGCCGATGATAATGCCGAGCATGGTTAGTGTGGAGCGCAACTTATTGGCTGACAGTGCCTTTATCGCAACAACAAAAGAGTCTATAAGCTTCACTTACAAATCCCCTCGACAGTAATAAGCATTAGCAAACCAATTAAGCGGTTTTTTCATCACTGACAACTTCTCCATCCAGAAGTCGAATAATGCGCTGAGTTTTAGAGGCTACATCCATTTCATGAGTAACTATAACCACCGTGATACCATCCTGATGAAGTTGCTGAAAGATAGAGATAATCTCTTTAGTGGCCGCGCTATCCAGGTTCCCGGTAGGTTCATCAGCCAGAATCAAGGCAGGATTGTTGACTAACGCCCGGGCTATGGCTACCCGCTGCTGCTCACCACCCGATAGCTCGGTGGGCTTATGTTTAGCCCTCGCCGCCAGTCCCACTCGCTCTAAAGCCTCCATAGCCTTACTGTGCTTCTGCCGACTACCACTATAAATGAGAGGAAGTTCCACATTTGACAAAGCGCTGACCCGGGATAAAAGGTTATAGTCCTGAAAGACAAACCCGAATTCCTTGCTTCTCATCTCGGCCAGCTTATTATCGTTAAACCGGCTGACATCAGCGCTGTTCAGGAAGTAACTACCCGAGGTAGGCCTATCCAGGCAACCGATTACATTGAGCAAGGTGGACTTGCCGGAACCGGAAGCACCGATAATAGAGACCATATCCCCCTGCTTAATGGAGAGGTTTATACCTCTGAGCGCGTAAACCTCCACCTTCCCCATTTTGTAAACCTTGGTTATATTGCCAAGCTCAATCATAGCGCCAACCTCATCTAAGGTTATCCTCCAAAGAAACCACCTGTTGCCGCCTCAACCTCCCTCTCGATGACCACTATCTCACCCTCGCTAAGCCCGCTGATAACCTCGGTGTCGTAGCCGTCACTGATACCCGGTATTACCGACCTTTCCTGAGTCTGCTCGTCAACCATAACCTTAACTACGGGGTTATCCTGGTCATCATACTCTATGGCACGATTAGGCACCAGCAATACACTGCTCCGTCCATCAATTACAATTTCAGCCGTGGCACTCATACCACTCATGAGACCGGAACCCGGCGCAACATCAAAACCAATAGTAACCTCATACAATACCACCCCGGATTCCTCGGTAGATACCGGGTCGATATAGGTAACCTTACCCTCAAGCCAAAGGTCTGGGATAGCATCTATCTCAATAACGGCTCTTTGATTTAGCGCAACATCAGGTATATCTATCTCGTCCAGATCCGCCTTCAACTCCACGTTAGTGGGGTCTATTATTTCAATGATAGTTGTGGTGGCGTAGTTCAACGAGGACAGCTTATCCCCCTCTTTAACATTTACGGCAGCAATAACACCGTTGAAGGGGGCAAGTATCACCGCCTTGTCCAGTTCCGTCCGGGCTATATCCAGGCTATTCTTAGCCGTATCCACCGCTACCTGGACTTTGTCCACAGCCAGCTGAGCCGCCCTCATCGTCCAGTAGGTCTCACTGGGGCTAATCCCTTCACTCAACCCGGCATCCATCTTGGCTTCAGCCTCAGACAAGCTCTCCTGAGCCAGCCTCAGGTATTCCTTCATCTCAGCCATATTGTAGGACTCCCCCTTTAACCCCAACACCAGCTCTTTTTGAGCCTCCGTTATTTTACTCTGGGCAGCGCGCACTGCATCCAGCGACTCGGGAAGAGCGAAGGCAAAAGTCAAAAAGGGATAGGGAGTAATTAACTGGTCGTAGCTATTTTGCGCCGACTCCAAATCGATTGCGGCACTGGCTAAGGCCAGCTCGGCGGTCTTAACAGACTGCTCCAGAGCAGTGGTATCCAGGCTGGCCAGCAACTGTCCCTTGACCACGCGGTCATCTTCCTCCACATTTATCTCGGTTATCGTGCCGCTAGTGCCAAAGGTCAGCTCCCGGTGCCAGGGCAAAGACAGTTTGCCCTCTGCAGTAACACTCACAATAATATCACCGCGCGTTACCTCAACCAGTTGCCGTTGAACTTCAGTAGCCCCACCACCACAAGCGGTAAGACCGACCAAAATCAGACAACCCAGAACCAGGCAAGCCAGTGCCGGAACCAAACCCAGTTTAATATTCTTTTTTCCCATTGACTTCCTCCTGAAGACGTCCCTAGACGTCATAATCAGCCTTTCTTCCGCACCGATTCCCGCTGCAGTTTCTCCCGTTCTTGCTCCCAGCGCTCCAGCAAGAGCGGGTATTCCCTTTCAAAAAAGACATACATCTGGTGCATCTCCTCTAAACCCTGCCGCGCCTGAGAAGGCTCACCTTTCAGTAGCTCCAGTCCGCGCTCCGCTAATTTCCGAACCTGAGCAATCTCCTCCGCGCTTTGCTTAAAGGCGTGCTGGAAAGCGCCGGGCTTGATGCGGAAGTAATCATGGCGCACGCCGGGCAAGCTAAAACGCTCAATCAGGCCAATCTGAATGAGTAAACGGGTCGTGGTGCTGATGGAGCCCTTGCTCGCCATCAGGGCTTCGGCCAGTTCATCTAAGGACTGGTGCGGGGGATAAGCAAGTAAAAGCCTGCCCAGAATGCGTCCCGCCATACGGGGTAAGCCAGCCTGCTCAAACAAGCGTCCCATATCTTCGACAAAGTTCTTCTTTGCCAACTCGCGCTCATCTTCCATATCGCACCTCACCAAGATTAAAACCTAACCTATGGCAGATATTATAATCTATATGGTATGTTCTGTCAATACTGAACATATTGAATTTTATAGAGGCGCTCTAAGGTCTCTCATCGGAATGGATTTTAGAAGACAAGCCTAGGACAGCAAAGAGCGCAGCAGGTAGCTAATCAGTTGCAGTATTATGATAGCTACCATCGGGGAAAAGTCCAGCATGCCGGCTCTGGGGATAATACGACGCAGCGGGCCCAGTATCGGCTCGGTGATTTGAATTAGAATAATAGCTAAACGATTGGTCGGATTGGACGAAAACCAGGACAGGATAACCCTGAAGATAATAGCTATGGTAAGTACATCAAACAGAATCCCGATAAAGTTAATGAAATATACCACTACTACCTAGCCACCTAGCTCCTTGGCTCTATTATAGGCAGCGCTTACCGCCTGCCTAATCAAGCCAAGTAAATCGCCTTTTTCCAGTTGAAGCAGAGCCGCGGCAGTGGTGCCCCCGGGGGAGGTAACCATCCGGCGCAATTCCGCCGGTGCCTTGCCCGACTTCTGAATGAGGTGGCCTGAGCCGAGCAATGTCTGTAAAACCAGTTCCTCCGCCACCTTCTGAGGCAGACCAATATGCACGGCGGCATCAACCAGCGCCTCCACCATCAGGAAAAAGTAAGCCGGGCCGCTGCCGCTGACCGCCGTAACCATATCCAGATACTTCTCATCGTCAACAAAAATCTCTTTGCCCATCGCCCCCAGTATGGAGCCGGCCCAGTCTTTCTGTGCCTCTGTTACTTCCGGAGTAGCCGTCCACGCACTTATCCCCTCCCCTATCTGGGCAGGGGTATTGGGCATCGCCCGCACTATACAGCTATGCTCCAGCCCCCGACTTATAGTGTCAATCCTCGCCCCGGCAATGATAGATAAAACTAGTTGAGCGGATTCAAGCCGACCTTTAAGCCCGGCCATTGCCTCAGCCAGGTTCTGGGGCTTAATAGCCAGAACTACCACATCAGCCCCCTCCACAACCCGGCAGTTATCGTTCGTTACCGTTACGCCATACTTCTGCCCAAGATGCTGGCAACGAGTTTCGCTGATATCGCTGACGGAGACAGACTGCGGCGTGCTCAACTCCTTATCCAGCAGAGCCGAGAGCATCGCCTCCCCCATATTCCCCCCACCAATAAAGGCTATCTTGATAATATCCATTGTCTCCTCACCATTATTTTACCACTATATTTACCAGTTTCCGCGGCACACAGACGACTTTTATTATCTCCTTGCCCTCAACATAAGTCTTGACCCTGGATGATTCCATAGCCAGTTGCTTAGCTTCGTCTTCGGCAATTGATGCCGATACCGCAATACGGTCGCGCAGCTTGCCATTGACCTGAACCACCAGCGTCACTTCTTCCTCTTTAGCCAGCGCCTCATCCCACTGTGGCCACAACTGGTTATGGATGCTGTACTCATGTCCCGTTCTCTGCCACAACTCCTCGGCGAGGTGGGGAGCCGTCGGCGCCAGGAGCAGCACCAGGGAATCTACGGACTCCTGCCAGGCGGCATCGGTCACCGTCCCCGCCTCTTTTACCTTTATCAGGTAGTTGGTAAACTCCATCAGTGCCGCTATCATGGTATTAAAGCGCAGCCCCTCCATATCGGCGGTAGCCTTCTTGATGGTCTGGTGGGTAATCCGCCTCAAATCCCTGAGGGCTTTGTCATCACCAGCCGCCGCTTTCGCTTTATATACGTCCAGCACCACCTTCCACAGACGATTCAGCCACCGGCTGATACCGCTAATGCCGCTATCATCCCACTCGCCACCCTGCTCCCAGGGAGCAATAAACATCAGGTAGGCACGGACGGCATCCGCCCCCAGTTCGGAAACATACTCATCGGGGTTAATCACATTGCCCCGCGATTTGCTCATCTTCTGCCGCTCCACAATGATAGTTCCCTGATTAAACAGGTGGATAAACGGCTCGCCAAAGTCAACTATGCCCATATCCCGCAGCGCCTTGATGAAGAAGCGGGCATAGAACAGGTGCATCACGGCATGCTCGGCACCGCCGGTATAGATGTCCACCGGCATCCAGTACTTCAACTTGCCGGCGTCAAAGGCGCCGGTATCGTAATCAGGGCTGGTATAGCGCAGAAAATACCACGAGGAGCACATAAAGGTGTCCATCGTATCCGTCTCCCGCCGGGCTGAGCCGGAGCACCGGGGACAGGTAGTATTAACAAACTGCTCGCAGTCCTTCAACGGGGACTCGCCGGTAGGCTTAAATTCAGCATCCTCAGGCAGTAATACCGGCAGGTCTTGCTCAGGAACCGGGACAACACCGCACTCATCGCAGTAAACCATGGGTATCGGTGCTCCCCAGTAGCGCTGGCGCGAGATAAGCCAGTCGCGCAACCGGTAAGTGGTGGCGCGCCCGCCGTAACCCTTCTCCGCCATGAAGTCGCAGACCGCGCCTATCCCCTCCTCGCTGGGGGTTCCGTTAAACTGCCCCGAGTTGACCATGGTACCCGACTCCACATACGCCTCCTCCAGATCTCCCCCCTGCCAGTCAGGTGGAGCTATCACCACTCTTATGGGCAGGTTATACTTATGGGCAAAAGCAAAATCACGCTCATCGTGAGCCGGCACCCCCATCACCGCCCCCGTGCCATAACCCATTAACACATAGTCGGCAATCCAGATAGGCACCGCCTCACCGTTAAGTCGATTTATCACGTAAGACCCGATAAACACCCCGTCCTTTTCTTTTTCTGTCGACAGCCGCTCAATCTCGGTCTCGTGTCGCGACCGGGCAATGTATGCCTCGACCTCAGCCTTCTTCTCCGGGGTGGTCAGCCTGGCGACCAGCGGGTGCTCCGGTGCCAGCACCATAAAGGTAACACCAAAAATAGTATCGGGGCGGGTGGTAAACACCCGAATCTCTTTTTCTGCTACACCCGGGTAATCAAGGGCAAAGGAAATATCGGCGCCCTGGCTCTTGCC
>CAZLFC010000037.1:0-6750 GCA_964558705.1 uncultured Dehalococcoidales bacterium | reverse complement strand
AAAAATAATATCACGGCATTATTGATAACTCTTTAGCAAACTTTACGCTGGGAGGCTCAATCTCAGTGTGGGCAACCTCCTTCAACTCACCGATATTATCCCTGAAATCCTGAGCAAAGGCGTTGTATTCTTCCACGAACCGGTTATACTGTTCTCTAGTTGCCTGGGGAATTTCCAGCTTCTGCGTCACCTCGACAAACTGCTCGATAAGCTCGTAATAATAACTGTTTACTAACCACAGCTCATTTAAGTAGGTGCGCAGGTAAACGGCAAAGTTCTTGGTTCTAATGTCACTTTCCACCCGGCTGACAAAACTATTGGTCCATGTATTAAAAACCCGCTGAGACATATCACACGCCTGTACCCAGGTCCACAATCGGGTGTCTTCGATGTTATACAGACCATCTATGATAGCGAAGATGGATAGAGGAGAATTACCTGTAAACCGACGCTGAAAATAGCCGGCTAACTGTTTAAGCCGGTAAGAGGCTCGCTCCAATTCTTTCTCTCTGGACCCGATGGCAAACATCACCAAGCCGGCAACCAGAATGACACTTATCACCACCGCCAAGACAGCAGGCTGCCATTCCTGGAAACTGCCAACGATAGCCACTACCGTTATTAAGATAGGAGACCAGCCTTTGTTTACTATAGCCTTTAATGCATACATATTATCCTCCTACCGATATCCAGCCAGTGGTATCTCCAGACCTCCCAGTATCTCAGCCAGCAATGCTTTCTGCAGGTGCATTCTATTCTCAGCCTGGTCGAAGACCACGGACTGCGGGCAATCTAAAATACCCTCAGCCACTTCCTGTCCGTGATGCGCCGGCAACGGGTGCATCAATATGGCATCCCCCCTGGCCAGAGACAGCAGTTCATCATCCACCTGATAGCCGGCAAATACCTGGCGCCGCCGTTCAGCCTCAGCATCCTGCCCCATACTCGTCCACACGTCAGTATAAACTACATCAGCCCCGTTAACCGCCAGACGAGGCTCCTCAGTGCCAAAGATTTCCGCACCGTTGTCCACCGCATAATCCTGGGCCCTATGCAGTATTCTATCCTGAATCCGGTAATCAGGCGGAGAAGCAAACCTGAAATTCATCCCTACCAGCGAGGCTGCCAGCACCAGACTGTTAGCCACATTATTACCGTCACCAATATAGGCAAGGGTTAGTCCTTTCAGCTCCCCCTTCTTCTCGTAAATCGTAAGCAGGTCAGCCAGCGCCTGACACGGGTGCTCTAAGTCAGACAGGGCATTTATTACGGGGATGCTGGCATAGCCCGCCAGAGTCTCCAGGGTTTGGTGAGAAAAGGTGCGGGCAACGATAACATTCACATAACGACTGACTACCCGGGCTACATCCGGCACTGGCTCGCGCTCTCCCAGGCCAACCTCAGCTGGAGAGAGATAAATGGTATGCCCACCCAACTGGCGCATAGCTACCTCAAAGCTGACCCTAGTCCTCAATGAGGGCTTCTCAAAAATAAGGGCTAATATCTTGCGGTCGAGTATCGACAGCCAGTTACCGACTTTCATATTCACTGCTCTGGATACGAGCAGACGAATATCGTCACCGCTCAGGTCAGCTACTGACAGCAAGTCCTTCCGCAAATCACCCCCCTTTATGCCCTACAGTATATCATAAAAACAGCGATCAGGGGGTAAGCCGTATCCAATACGCTATTGCCGTCATCAAGCCACCCGTCTTATAATACAACCAGGCAGCATGTAAGTGAGAGCAAGGAGGTGAGGTATGGCTGAAACCGAAAAGTTCACCATATCGGGGAGCCAGCTGGTGGATAAAGTGAAGCAGCTTATCCGCGAGGGCAACGTCAGGAGAATACGGGTGATACATGATGACAAGACCATTATAGAGATTCCCCTGTCCATAGGTGCACCAGCCGCAGCCGCCACCATCCTGGTAGCCCCGGTCCTGGCGGCACTGGGCGCCTTCGCGGCACTGGTAACCGAATGCACCATCGAGGTCGAGAAGACACAAAATGACTGAAATCATCCTAGCCAGACACGGGGAAACGGCCTGGAATGTAGGGGAGATATTCAGAGGCAGAATTGATGTTGAATTGAATGAAACCGGCTTGAAACAGGCCGAACTTCTAGCTGAATATCTAAGCCATCTGAAGCTTGAGGCAATCTACTCCAGCCCGCTGAAAAGAGCCTTAAAGACAGCCGAAACAATCGCTGGCTATCATAAACTTGATATAGAAATTGCTCCCGGACTGGTAGATTTCGACTACGGTGAATGGCAGGGCCTGCCCCACCAGGAGGTAAAGGATAAATACAGAGAGCTGTACCGGGAATGGGTAAATAGCCCGCAAAGGGTAAAAATACCCTCCGGCGAAAGCCTAGAGGATGTCAGGGCAAGAGCCCTGGCAGTGGTAAATAAGGCGGTAGCCAAGCATAAGGGCACGGTAGTCCTGGTATCCCACCGAGTAGTGAATAAGGTATTAATCTGCGCTCTGCTGGGACTGGATAATTCCCATTTCTGGAATATAAGGCAAGAAACCTGCGGAATTACCACTTTTACCCATGAAAATGACCAATTCATCCTTACAGAGCACAACAACACTTCCTACCTGAAACCTATCCAGAAAGCCCCGCTCAGTGATTTTTGAGCACACCTCAAAGATAAAATAACCGCCGCATTTTGGAACTGGCCGGGGAGGAACTCTCAAAAATATCCCGTCCGCACATTGACAAACCAGGAAAATAGCATTATTATTGTCCGCATAGGTACATATTATGATTGGTGGGGTAAAAATGCGTCTGAAGACTTTAATGGCAGGCTGGCTCGCTGCTTCAGTGATTGTCGGGGTGGCTTTTACCGGCGGTTGTGCCGCCACCGAAGCCGAGGCCCCGGTTCCGCCGCCACCACCCACCCAGATAATTGAGAATATCGCTCCACAGGAGGCTCTCGCCCTAATCCAGGCAAACCAGAGAAATCCAAACTTCACCATTATTGACGTGCGAACCCAGGAAGAATTCGACCTGGAACACATCGAAAATGCGGTCAACTTAAATTACTCCCCCCAGACTTTCCGAGATGATATCGATAAGCTGGACAAGAGCCAAACATACCTCATTTACTGCTCAGACGGAGGCCGCAGCCGAATCGCCTTAAGCATAATGAAAGAGCTTGGCTTCAGCGAAGTCTACCGTATCTCGGGCGGGATTGACCAGTGGCTTGCCGCGGAGCTACCGACCATTCAGCCAACACCTGCCTGGAAAATTGAGAGTATCGCTCCGCAGGAGGCTCTCGCCTTAACGCTGGAGAACAAGAACAATCCGGATTTCGTAATTATTGACGCGCGAACCCTGAAAGAATTTGCGGTCAGCCATATAGAAAATGCTATCCATTTAGATTACACCTCTGACACTTTTCAAGATGAGCTGGACAAGCTGGATAAAAATAAGGTCTATCTGATTTATTGTGCCGTCAGCGCTTGTAACGAGAGTGCCCTAAATGTAATGGAGGAGCTTGGTTTTAAGGAAGTCTATAATATGTCGGGCGGTATCAATCAGTGGGAGGCAGAAGGATTCCCGGTCATTAAGGGAACGCCCAGCCAAACATCTAATACGATACTGCCACAGGATGCGTTTGCCCTGATACAAGAAAACCAGGATAATCCGGACTTTAAAATTGTTGACCTGCGAACCCCGTCGGAATTTGCCAGCGGCCATCTGAAAAATGCTATCAACATAGATTACCACGCGACAACTTTCGAGGAAGAACTAATGGGGCTGGACAGGGATAAAACGTATCTCATTTATTACGATTGCGCGTGTGGTAATGTCAGCAAAAATACCGCAGTTATGATGGACACCCTTGATTTCAAAGAGGTCTACGATATGCGGAGCGGTAGCGACCAGTGGATTCAAGAGGGATTACCCACGGTGCAATAGGCCTCAAGAATCCTTGAGAAGGCTCCAGCTTATCCCTGGCTTCACTAACCTAAAAATCGGCCACTCTGTTATAATAAGACCATGAAAAAGCCTCTGTTAGTCCTGTTTGATGGTAATGCTCTGGTACATCGTGCCTTCCACGCATTTGAGGCTACCAAACCACTGACGATAAGCAAAACCGGCGAGGTGGTAAGCGCTGTATATGGCTTCGCCCTGATACTGCTCAAGACGATAAGCGAGCTGAAGCCTACCCACTGCGCCATTGCCTTCGATACGAAAGCCCCTACCTTCAGACACCAGTTCTTTGACCAGTATAAGGCACACCGCCCCCCCACCCCCGACGAACTGGCTAATCAACTGGGGCGAGTCAAGCAACTGGTGGCAGCCTTTCCTATCCCTATCGTTGAGCTTGATGGCTACGAAGCCGACGATATTCTAGGCGCCCTCAGTCACCAGTCCGGTCAGCAGGACATTGACACCGTCATTGTCACCGGTGATGCCGATACCATGCAACTTGTGTCACCCAGGGTAACAGTGCTTTACCCCAAACCCCGGAAGAGCTTTAGCGATACCACACTCTATGATGAAGACGCCGTGAGCCAGAAATACGGCGTCAAGCCCGAGCAGATTGCCGACCTTAAGGGACTGGTGGGCGACCCGTCAGACAACATTCCCGGTGTCTCCGGAATCGGGCCAAAGACTGCCGCCGAGCTTCTCCGTCGATTCGACTCCGTAGAAGGCATATATGAGCATATTAACGAAGTAGCACCGGCCAGAATCCAGACTCTACTGCGGGAAAATGAAGCTATTGCCCGCCAGAGTAAGCAGCTGGCTACCATTGATATCCAGACACCGGTTACCCTTAACCTTGATGGCTGCCATTTCAGCCAGTATGACCGGCAAAGAGTAGCCGACCTCTTCCGGGAGCTTGAGTTTTTCAGCCTGTTACCCCGCCTGCCTGAAGTTGCCGAAGCTACCCTGTTCACTGCCACCCAGATAAAACCTGAGCCGCCACCTCGGCGGGACTACCGTATCGTAAATACCACCCCGGACCTCGACGACCTGCTGAGTCGCCTGTCCACAGCCAGGCCCTTTGCCTTTGACCTGGAGACAACCAGTCTCGATGTTATGTCCGCCCAACTGGTAGGTATATCTTTATCACCAGCCCCCGGCGAGGCTTACTACATCCCGGTCGGTCACGTCGGCCTGGGACAGATGGAGCAACTACCCATGCAGCAGGTCCTAGACCGCCTCAAGCCCCCCCTGGAAGACGTCCGGCTCGCCAAGTGGGCTCATAATAGCAAGTACGACATGACGGTGCTGGCAGAGAATGGAGTAACCGTCAATAACCTGGCTTTCGACACCATGCTGGCCGCCTACCTGCTGGGTGAGTCAAGCCTGGGCTTGAAGGCTCTCGCCTTCAATAAGCTGGGCATTGAAATGACACCTATCGCCGCCCTCATCGGCTCGGGAACCAAGGCTATCCCTATGTCTCAAGTAGAGATAAATCGGGCGGCCGACTACGCCTGCGCCGACGCCGATATGACCGAGCAACTGGCGGAATTGTTCGCCCCGGAGATAAAACGGCAGGGTCTCTGGGAGTTATTCGCCGAGGTTGAAATGCCGCTAGTGCCGGTGCTCATCCACATGGAAAGAAGCGGTGTTGCCCTGGATACAGAATTGATGAGGCAGATGGCGCACCAGCTCGGCGAACAGATACTAAAACTGGAGGGCGAGATATATAAAAACGTCGGGCACCAGTTCAACATAAACTCGCCGCAGCAACTGGGGCTGGTACTGTTCCAGGAGATAAAGCTGGCACCGGCGAAAAAAACCAAGAGCGGCTACTCCACCGGCGCCGCCGTGCTGGAAGAGCTGCGCGGCACCCACCCCATAATAGAGCTTATCCTGGAATATCGCCAGCTAACCAAGCTCAAGTCGACCTACATTGATACCCTGCCCGGCTTAATAAACCACCGAACGGGCCGGGTACATACCAGCTTTAACCAGACCAGAACGGCTACCGGTCGGCTCTCTTCAAGCAACCCCAACCTGCAAAATATCCCGGTTCGGGGCGAGCTGGGGAAAAAGCTAAGAAATGCCTTTATTGCCCCGTCTGGTTCCAGCCTGATATCCGGAGACTACTCACAGATTGACCTCCGTGCCCTCGCCCACCTGTCCCAGGATAAAAGCCTGCTTGATGCCTTCCAGCGAGACGAGGATATTCACACCGCCACCGCTGTCCGTCTCTTCAACGTTGACGCCTCGAAGGTAACTCCGGATATGCGCCGCCTGGCTAAAACGGTCAATTTCGGCGTTATCTATGGTATGAGTGAATACGGGCTGGAGCAGGCGACGGAGCTGTCACGGGAGGAGGCTGCCAAGTTCATCGCCTCTTACTTTGAAACCTATCCCGGCATCCAGCAGTATATTGAGTCGACCAAAAAACAGGTGCGGGAGAAAGGCTACGTGCAAACCATACTCGGCAGAAGACGGGCTATCCCCGAAATCAACTCTGCCAATCGACAGATAAGAGAAGCCGCCGAGCGCATGGCGATAAATATGCCGGTGCAGGGGACCTCCGCCGACATCATTAAGGTGGCGATGATTAAGCTGTACGACGAAATGAAGCAGCGTAAATTAAACAGCAAGATGCTGCTCCAGGTGCACGATGAGCTTATCTTCGAGGTACCCGATGAGGAACAGGCGGAGATACGCCGACTTGTCCCCGAAATAATGTCCACCGCTCTCAAGCTCAGCGTGCCCTTGAAGGTAGACATCAAGACCGGCCACAACTGGGGAGAGATGGAATAGCGAAAGAT
>CAZLFC010000036.1:0-7183 GCA_964558705.1 uncultured Dehalococcoidales bacterium | reverse complement strand
CGCCAGTACCCGGTAGAGGGCGTCCAGTTTCACCCCGAATCGTTTATGACTGAGGCGGGGAAGGATTTACTTAAGAATTTCCTCCTGAAAGGGAGAACAAACCATGATTAAAGAGGCTATTGGCGCCTTAGTATCGGGGCGCTCGCTGACTATGGAAGAGGCGGCCTCGGTTATGGATGAGATAATGCGGGGCGAGGCTACGCTGGCGCAGATTGGTGCCTTTGTTACCGCGCTCCGGCTCAAGGGGGAAACGGTTGACGAAATCGTGGGGCTGGCCCGGACGATGCGGTCTAAAGCCATACCGGTGTCCATCGCTGAGCCGGTGGTGGATACCTGTGGCACGGGCGGTGACGGTCTACACACCTTCAATATCTCCACTGTAGCTGCCTTTGTCGCCGCTGGCGCCGGGCTCAAGGTAGCCAAACACGGCAACCGTGCCATGAGCAGCCGCTGTGGCAGCGCCGATGTGCTGGAGGCTTTGGGCGTC
Source organism: uncultured Dehalococcoidales bacterium (assembly GCA_964558705.1). Taxonomy (GTDB): domain Bacteria; phylum Chloroflexota; class Dehalococcoidia; order Dehalococcoidales. The sequence goes on along the minus strand of CAZLFC010000036.1, from coordinate 6,696 downwards.
AGGATAGACCTCAATGCGGAACAGGTGCAGCGGTGTCTGCAGGAAGTGGGGATGGGGTTCATGTTCGCCCCGTCATTCCATCCCGCCATGAAATACGCCGCCGCTCCCCGGCGTGAGATTGGTATTCGTACCGTATTCAATATCCTCGGCCCGCTGGTCAGTCCGGCTGGCGCCAGGGCTCAGGTGCTGGGTGTCGCCGACGAGTCATTGGTGGAGAAGCTGGCGCTGGTGCTGCAGGGTCTGGGCAGTCATCACGCCTTGCTCGTCCACGGCGAAGACGGCCTGGATGAAATCACCATTGCCGACAGGACCGAGGTGTGTGAACTCAAGGATGGCCGTATTAACCGTTATGCCATTAGCCCTGAGGACTTCGGTTTACCTCGGGCCGGCCTGGACAGCTTGAAGGGTGGCACTATTGAGGAAAATGCTGTCATGCTGCGTGAAATCCTGGCTGGTTCTCCCGGCCCGCGGCGTAACGTGGTGCTGCTGAATGCCGCTGCCGTACTGCTGGCTGGAGACAGCGTGGCAACGCTGCCACAGGGGGTAGCCTTAGCCAGAGAAGTAATCGACAGTGGTCAGGCCCTGGCGAAACTGGAGCAGCTAATCAAGTTCAGTCGGAGCTTGGTATAAGGAGCATAATGATTCTGAAAAAGATAATGGCGGACAATATACCGGTGCTGGAGACTAAAAAGCATCTCTTGCCTTTGGCTGAGTTACGAGAGGCGGCTCTGGCACAGCCGTTGCCGCTTGATTTCACTGCAGCCTTGTGCGGCGATGGCATTCAAATCATCGCCGAGGTCAAGAAAGCCTCGCCGTCCCGGGGGGTTATTCGCCCTGATTTCGACCCGGTGGCAATAGCCCGTACCTACGCTGATAACGGCGCTGCGGCTATATCGGTACTAACCGAGTCCAGACATTTTCAGGGTAACCTCAATTACCTCAAAAACATCAGGGAGGCGTTGGTAGATAACCCGCTGTCTTTGCTACGGAAGGACTTTATTCATGACCCTTATCAGGTCTATGAATCGCGGGCTTACGGGGCGGATAGCCTGGTGCTTATCGTGGCTATCCTGACCCCGGAAGAGCTGGCAACGATGCTGGAGTTGAGTCATGAGCTAAAGATGACCTGTCTGGTGGAGGTGCATGATGAAGCCGAGTTGGAAACCGCCGTTAAAAGCGGCGCCAGGGTTATCGGTATCAATAACCGGAACCTGAAGACCTTTAACGTCGACCTGACCACAACCGAGCGACTGCGTCCGCTCATCCCACCCGATAGAATCGTGGTCAGCGAAAGCGGCGTAACAGACCGCAGTGATATGGAAAAGCTGAAAAAGTGGGGTGTTGACGCTGTTCTCATTGGTGAAGCGCTAATGTCGGCGCCGGACATCGCTGCCAGGATGAAGGAGCTACTTTGACCGGGGTCAAGATTTGTGGGCTAGCTGAGATAGAGTCGGCCGTAGCGGCGGGTAAGGCTGGTGCCGACTTCCTGGGGCTGGTCTTTGCCTCCAGTCGGCGTCAGGTCTCTCCCGAAAAAGCATTGCCGATAGTTGAGGCGGTTCACAGTTTGAGGCCGCGCCCGGCGGTAGTTGGCGTTTTCGTCAATTTATCGGCTCAGGAGGTTAACCGGATTGCCGATTACTGCCATTTGGACCGGGTGCAGCTCAGTGGTGATGAAAGCTGGCAGTACTGCCGGGGAATCGAGCGTCCGGTCGTTAAGGTTATCCATGTAACCGCTGGTACGAAGGTTGACCAGGTTTTAAACGAGATAGAGACGGGCTACCAGTCAGGCTTGAAGCATGACCCGGTCTGTCTCCTTGACACCGGGGTCAGGGACGCCTATGGCGGCACGGGGCAGACCTTTAACTGGCGGCTGGCCGGGGAGGTATCAGCCAGATTTCCGGTAATTATTGCCGGGGGGCTTACCCCGGATAATGTCGGTCAACTGGTCAGGGAAACCAGGCCCTGGGGAGTTGATGTCTCCACCGGAGTAGAGACCGGGGGCCGAAAAGACACCGCCAAAATCAGCGCCTTCATCGAGGCGGTGAGTAACGCTGAGGAGGAGCTCACTCATTCTTTATAGGTCTGGAAGGAGGTAGTTGATGCTGCCGGACAGTAGAGGTTATTTTGGAGACTACGGGGGCCGGTTCGTCCCGGAGACGCTGGTGCCGGCCCTGGATGAACTGACCGCAGCCTATGAAGGGATAAGGGCTGACGCCGCTTTCTGGGCTGAGTTTGAATCGCTGTCTCGTGACTATTCGGGGAGACCAACGCCACTCTATCTGGCGGAGCAGATGAGCAGGCATTGCGGTGGCGCCCGGATTTGGCTTAAACGGGAAGACCTGGCTCATACCGGTGCCCATAAGATTAACAATGCCCTGGGACAGGGCCTGCTGGCGCGGCGGATGGGCAAGCGGAGGATTATCGCCGAGACCGGAGCCGGACAGCACGGGGTGGCTACCGCTGCCGTATGCGCCATGCTGGGGCTGGAGTGTATCGTCTACATGGGCGAGGAGGATATGCACCGCCAGTCACTCAATGTCTTTCGGATGAGGCTGATGGGCGCCGAGGTAAGGTCAGTGGCCAGTGGCAGCCGCACGCTAAAGGATGCTATCAACGAGGCAATCAGAGACTGGGTGACCAATGTAGGCGATACCCATTATCTTCTTGGTTCTGCAGTTGGCCCTCATCCTTACCCGTCAATGGTGCGTGATTTCCAGTCGGTAATCGGCAGGGAAACCAGGCAGCAGATTCTGGATAGAATGGGTCGCCTGCCCGACTACATAATCGCCTGTGTCGGCGGGGGTAGCAATGCCATCGGCATTTTCTATCCCTTCTTAAATGATAAAGGTGTTAACCTGGTGGGGGTGGAGGCGGCGGGGAGGGGACTCAAGACCGGGGCACATGCCGCTTCACTGGTGGCGGGCAGAGCCGGTGTACTCCATGGAACAAGGTCCTACGTTATTCAGGACAGCCACGGGCAGGTCAGGGAAACACACAGCGTCTCTGCCGGGCTGGATTACCCAGGCGTGGGTCCCGAGCACAGTTACCTCAAGGACGTCGGGCGTGCCGAATATGTTGCGGTGACTGACGAGGAAGCGCTGGAGGGTTTCCAGTTGCTGTGCCAAACCGAGGGCATCACGCCGGCACTGGAACCGGCTCACGCCATATTCCATGCCGCCCGGATGGCAGAGTCGCTTGATAAGGAGCAAGTCATCGTGGTCAATCTCTCCGGGCGCGGTGATAAAGATATGGATATCGTCGTGGCGGCACTGGGGGTGCAGCCTTGAATAGCATCGGTTCTGTTTTTAGCCAGCCTGAGCACAAGGCGCTGATAGCCTATATTACGGTAGGTTATCCCAGTATTGAAGCTACTTTGAAGGTGGTACCCCTTCTGGCCCGCAACGGTTGCGATATAGTGGAACTGGGCATACCCTTTTCCGACCCCCTGGCTGACGGTGCCACCATACAGAAGGCGAGCTTCTCGGCTTTACAGAATGGGGTTACGCCCCAGCGTTGCCTGGAGGTAGCCAGGCAGTTGCGCCAGCAAGTTGCCATACCGCTGGTGTTTATGACCTATTTTAACCCGGTCTTTAGCTATGGTCTTGAAGAGTTCTGCGCAGCCGGCACCAGGTCTGGTATCAATGGCTTAATCATCCCCGACCTGCCTCCGGAGGAAGGCACAGAACTGGAGGATATCACTCAAAAGCACAACCTCGACCTCATTTACCTGCTGGCTCCCACCAGCACTGAAGAGCGCATCAGGCTGGTAGCGGAGAGGTCCCGGGGGTTTATATATCTGGTTTCGGTAACCGGAGTTACTGGTGCCAGGGACAACCTGCCGGCGAGCTTAGCGGCATTTGTCACCAGGGTAAAAGAGATAGCCGCCCAACCGCTCTGTGTTGGTTTCGGAATATCCACCCCGGAGCAGGCAGGGCAGGTAGCCCGCATAGCTGACGGCGTTATTGTGGGCAGTCGGATAATTCAGTTGATGGAAGCTGAGAATGACCTCGCCTCGGTGGGCAGTTTCATCAAGGAGTTAAGGCAGGCTCTCGACGAGCCGGACAGGCTTTAGAGTCGGGTTACAAATTGGTTGGTTTGTCTTGACAGCTATCTTTACCACTGTTAAACTCCGCACAGATGGGTAACGGCACGAACAAAAGTATCTTAGATGTAGCACCAGAAATATTTGGTGCTCTTGTTTCCTTCTCCAAATAGCCGATTTGCAGGAGCAGTCCTTAGATAAATGGTGAGGGGAGGGGGGATGTTGGCTCTCATATCTACAACCTAATGAAAGATAGCGATAAATGGAAGAAAGTCGGCCCGGGCACTTTTAGGCTAGTGGATAGCAAGCAGAATCAACTATTGCCAAGTGAGATAATGGATGACGATGGATGAAATATACTAAACTCCCAGCTATAAGCGGTAAGAAATTAATCAAGCTTCTACGGCAGGATGGTTGGGAAATCCATCGCCGTACCCGTCATGGTATTGCTTTAATTAAAGCTGTTGGTGGCCGTACTAGAACTACCATTGTTCAGGATACTAGGGCAAGCATTCCTGATGGCACTCTTTCAGATATATTGGGGCAAAAGCAGACAGGAATTGGTAAAAAGGGGTTGTTAGAACTAGTCAACAAGTATGGAGTCTAGCTCAAGAGAGACTGAGGGCTGGGATACACTGGATATGTGAATGGATAAATACGTCTTGTCTTAAGGGAATACGAACCGTGACATCGTGCTTAGGTTTAACGCTGTGAAAAGGTATATCGTGTTCCTTGAAAAATCGTTCTCTTTCACCAATATCTTCTAAGGTATTTAAGTGAAGCCCAATAGCTTCATCAAGTATTCGTTCGGCTTCTGGTAAAGAACGACCAAAAACCGAAGTGCCAAGCTCTTCACAACGTGCAAGCCAACGCCTGCCTTCCTTTTGGAATGTATGTGTTAGGATTATATATCCCTTGCCGTCCACTTTCCCCTCCCTTCAATCCGAGTAGTATACTCAGTGTGCCAGCTACCAAATGTAGTATACCATACTATTTTCACTGGAGTCTAAACCGGTCGTAGAACTTTGTCAAGTACTTTGGCATACCAGTGTAGAAATAGTATTATACAGTAAATGGTATATTATTCCTTAGTGTTAAGGGATAATTACCTTAATTTATTCCCTCACCCAATCACCTTCTCCCCCACGTACTTCTGCAGCACTTCGGGGACTTGGATGGTGCCGTCGGGTTGCTGGTAGTTCTCCAGTATAGCGATGACCACCCTCGGCAGGGCCAGTCCGGAGCCGTTCAGGGTGTGGGCAAACTGGGGCTTGGCTTCGGGGGTGGGGCGGTAGCGGATGTTTGCCCGCCGCGCCTGGAAGTCGCCACAGTTGGAGCAGGAGGATACCTCCAGCCACTCCTCGCAGCCGGGCGCCCACATCTCAATGTCGTACGACTTGGTGGAAGCAAAGCCCAGGTCCGCCGTGCACAACTGTATCACCCGGTACGGTATTTCCAGTCGGCGGCACACCTCCTCGGCGTTGCTCACCATCTTCTCCAGCTCATCATTGGAAGTATCCGCATCGGCGTACTTGTAAAGCTCCACCTTGTCGAACTGGTGCCCTCTCTTGATGCCCTTGGTGTCCTTACCCGCCGACATCTTTTCGCGGCGGAAACAGGCAGTGTAGGCGACGTAGTGCAAAGGTAGCGTCCCCGGCGGCAGGATTTCATCGCGGTGGAGGTTGGTCAAAGGCACCTCAGCCGTCGGCACGAACCAGAAATCGTCGGTCTCATCGTGATATAAATTATCGGCGAACTTGGGCAGGTTGCCGGAGGCTTCCATGCACTCCCGCTTGACCATAAAGGGTGGGTATATCTCCTGGTAGCCGTGCTCGGTGGTGTGCAGGTCGAGCATAAAGTTGATGATGGCGCGCTGCAATCTGGAGCCCAGCCCTTTGAGCACATAAAAGCGGGTGCCGGACAGCTTGACGCCCCGCTCGAAGTCGATGATGCCCAGGGACTCGCCCAGCTTCCAGTGGGGCGCCGGCTCGAAGTCGAACTTCTTCAGCTCTCCCCAGTGGCGCACCTCTATATTATCCTTTTCATCCACCCCTTCCGGCACGGTGGGCTGGGGGAGGTTGGGCACCTGCAAAAGCAGGTCTTTCAGTTGTTCATCGAGGTTCCTGACCTCGTCTTCAATGGTCTTTATCTTATCGCGCAGGCTGCGCCCCTCTTCTGATGAAGACTGGGCGGCTTGCCGTGACGCTTCTTTGCGGGCGTGCCTTAATTCTTCCAACTCGCCAATCTTTTGGCGGCGCGCGGCGTCAATCTCCAGAAGCTCGTCCAGGGGGGTGGGGCTCTGGCGCCTGTCCAGCGCCTCCCTTACCTGGTCGGTGTTTTCGCGGATAAATTTCAGGTCAAGCATTGTCTTCCCCTTTACGGTTTCTCTCTCAACTGCGGGAACAGGATGACCTCGCGGATTGATGGCTGGTTGGATAGCAGCATCACCAGTCGGTCGATGCCGACCCCCAGCCCCCCGGTGGGCGGCATGCCATATTCCAGCGCCAGCAAAAAGTCTTCGTCGATGGTCTCAGCGTCGTCTTCTTTATATGCCTCCTGCTGCTCGATGAAGCGCTGCCGCTGCTCCAGTGGGTCGTTGAGCTCGGTAAAGGCGTTGGCAATCTCCATACCGCCGGCAAAGGCTTCAAAACGCT
>CAZLFC010000035.1:3856-7669 GCA_964558705.1 uncultured Dehalococcoidales bacterium | reverse complement strand
ATAAGACCATCCTGACGGGCAACTCCAGCGGCTGGATATACTGGTCTAATGACAATGGGGGCACCTTTGAGCCATTACCGCCGGCGGCTACGTCGGCACCACTCACCGGCTCCGTAACAGTTGCCTTTGACCCCCAATTTGACAGCAATAACACTGTCTATGCCGCCAGTGATACCGCCGACGAAGGTATCTACCGCTTCATCATCGGTAACAAGACGGCATGGGAGAGCATAGATAGCACACTAGCCACGGGGGGCATGCTCAAGAAAATGATAGCCTCAGCCGACGGCACGCTGTATGCGACCAACTTTGACGGCGATGGCGGTATGGAACGCTGCCTTAACCCCACCTATCCACTGGGACCAACCTTTGAAGCCGTAACCAGCGGACTCGACAGCGGTGCCACACTGAGCGGACTGTGGCTTGGTGAGAACAGGCTATGGGCAATTGATACCACTAATTTAAAACTGATGACCTACATTGATAGCCTGACCATGCCTGCGGCACTGGTCTCTCCGCCTGATTCAGCATCAGGCATAGGCACCATCATCAACTACACCATCAATGATGTGAAGCTTGACTGGGAGGCACTATCGGGCGCCACCAGCTATACCTGGCAGCTTAACTACAACACCGACTTCTCCAATATCCCTACCGGATTCCAGGGCACTACCGGAGCCAGTTCCGCCCAGCTACCAACACTGGCACCAGCTACCACCTATTATTGGCGGGTGAGAGCCACCCAGCCGGTATTAAGCCCGTGGTCAGCCAAGGGTTCATTCACCACCAGCCTCGGTGATAAGGCAATCGCTCCCGCACTTATCAGCCCCGACGCGGGTGCCACCAAGGTGTCACTAAACCCGATATTTCAGTGGGGTACCGTAGCCGGTGCCGACAGTTATGAGCTTATAGTTTCCACCTATCCTGAGTTTGACAATCCGACAATTCTGAAGATTAACGACTACGCCCTGTCCGGCACCGCCTGGCAGGGCAATCCGACGCTGAACTATGATACCACCTATTACTGGAAAGTCAGGGCGGTCAGCTCGGACACGAGCAGCAACTGGAGTGCGGTGGGTGCCTTCATTACTGAATCGAAACCGGAGCAGCCGATAGTCTCACCAGCCCCACCAGCCCCGGCAAATCAGCCGACCTCAGGCGCCACAGCCGCGCTACCCCAGCTCTTCACCTCCGACTACCTGTCCCTGTATCTGGTCGGCGCCCTGCTGCTGACCATAATACTGCTGATAATTACCCTGCTCATAGTGATAATCAGACTGGGCCGAGTTTAAAACAAATCGGACCGCTATGGACACCTGCCATCAGTTACCGTGACTTTATTGGTGTTAAGAGATAAACGATCGGCACTTCCTTATAAGAGGGGAAGAGTACGGGGCGACATCAAATCTCCATGGTCAAGCAAAAAAACCTGCATGCTGACCGGTAAGCTTGCCCTGGTTAAGGATAATTTGGGTTGTGGTTCGGGCTGCTTGACCCCCATTTCTTTGAGAAACTTTTCCACAGGTTCAAGCTCCCGACTTATTGCCTCGGTCTTGTAATGCATAGGGATTACTACCTTTGGCGCAAGCTGTCGGACTACCTCAGCCGCCATAGGAGCATTAATAGTGGACATCCCGCCTACCGGGAGCAGCAAGACATCCACATTGTCTATCTCCTCCACCTGCTCAGCAGCAAGCACATGCCCTAGGTCACCAAGATGACACACCGATACTTCGTCTATCTCCATAAGATAAACTGTATTTTTGCCCCGCTGTACTCCCTTCTCGGCATCATGGAAAGTAGCCACTCCAATAATCAAGACGTCTTTAATTTCATACTCACCGGGGCCTGTGATTGGCCTCGGTTTACCACCAGCCCCCTGAACACCCTGAACATAGGAATGATTTTCGTGCTGATGACTTACCGTTACAATGTGGGCAGTAGGCTTGCCTAACGAATAACCTAAAGTCGGGGGGTAAGGGTCAGTAATAACGGTGGCATGACTGCCTTTTATCCTGAAACAAGAATGACCTAACCAAGTAATTTCCATATCTTTTTAGCTACTTAAATATAGCACAGGCAGGCGTATCGGTCAATTGATAACCAAGAGATTGAAGTTAAGAAATGCCACCCAAACATCTTGACAAGTCATGCCTAGAGATGGTAAATTAGTTAATTAGCAGTCTCGGGCTTAGACTGCTAACAGGAGATAGAGATGCTGACGCCAAGAAGAGAAACGATACTGAAATCTATAGTGGGACAATATATTGTCCAGGCAACGCCAGTACCGTCACAAAGCCTGGTCAATGACCGTGAATTAGCGGTAAGTTCAGCGACTATTCGTAATGAAATGCTACATTTAGAGGAAGACGGTTATATTATCCGTCCACACCCCTCAGCCGGAGGCATACCGTCAGACAAAGGCTACCGCTTCTATGTAGACTCCTTAAATGACATTGAGCTTCCTTCCACTGAGCAACGCCTGATAAATCATCTCTTCCACCAGGTAGAGTGGGAGCTAGAGGAATGGCTAAAATTGACGGCAACCATCGCTGCCCAACTGGTTCAGAATATGGCTGTAGTTGCCATGTCCAAACCGGCAAATTGTCGTCTCAAGCACCTGGAGCTAGTCTCCCTACGAGATTCGCTGGCACTGGTTGTCCTGGTTCTTCACGGAGCCAAGTTAAAACAACAGCTAATAACCTTTGACCAGGATACATCTCAAATGACGCTAACATCTATTGCCAACAAACTAAATGATATCTATTCTAATCTGACTAGGCCTCAGATTTTAGCCAAAGACATAGAACTCTCCCCTATCGAAGAGCAGATAAGAGATTGCTTGATGAAGATAATGCAAGTCGAAGACGAGCAAGGGTATGAAGAGCCTTATCTCAACGGCTTACACTTTATGCTCAATCAGCCTGAATTTGTCCAGAGCAACCGGACGTCAGCCCTAATGGAACTAATCGAGAATCGAAAGCTATTTATGACCGTCATTCCTGACAAGCTAGACAGTTGCCAGGTAAATGTATTTATAGGGAAGGAAAATAAGGCAACCGCCATCCACAACTACAGCGTTATCTTCAGCCAGCATGGTCTCTCCGAAGGAGTCGTTGTCACTATAGGCGTAATGGGACCTACTCGAATGCCTTATGCCCGTACTATCTCTACCGTAGACTATCTATCTTCGGTATTAAGCGGACTGGTGGCTGAGTTATATGGACATGAGACCAGTTGATGAGAGGTAAGAGACCAGGGGAGTAATTTAGATAAAATGAACCAGCCAGAAACAGAAGACCCAAACAGCCACGCCGAACCCGAGGTAACCGAGGCCGAGGATATAGAGTTATTAAGAGAGGCCTTAGCTGAGGAAAGGAAGAAGACAGAAGAAAACCTGGCTGGCTGGCAGAGGGCTCAGGCAGACTTTATTAACTACAAGCGGCGCACCGAGCAGGAAAAAGAGGATATCAGCAAGTTTGCCAATTCCATTCTCATGCTAAGCCTGTTGCCCGTCCTTGATGATTTGGAGCGGGCTCTTACCTCGGTACCAAGCAACCTCACCAAACTCAGCTGGGTAGACGGTCTCAAACTTATCAAACGCAAGTTCCAGGCCAGCCTCGAGGCACAAGGACTGACTGAGATAGAGGCACTGGGTGAACCATTTGACCCTAATCTCCACGAAGCGATGAGACAGGGCAAAGGCAAAGAAGGAATCGTTATCGAGGAGACACAAAAAGGCTATAAGCTAAACGATAGAGTCCTTCGTCCATCACAGGTAGTGGTGGGTAACGGAGAAGAAGAGGCAGAGAA
>CAZLFC010000035.1:0-3846 GCA_964558705.1 uncultured Dehalococcoidales bacterium | reverse complement strand
TGATTTAGGCACCACCTTTTCCGCGGTGGCGGTAATGGAAGCCGGGGAACCGACCATCATTCCCAATGCGGAAGGCGGGCGCATCACCCCATCCGTAGTAGCGGTGAGCAAAGGCGGTGAACGCCTGGCCGGACAGGTCGCCAAGCGGCAGGCTATCACCAATCCGGAAAACACTGTCTCCAGCATCAAGCGCTTGATGGGGCGTAAATACGATGAGCCGTCGGTAGAATACGACCGCAAACTTTTACCCTTTAAGATAGTCAAGGCAGATAACAGCGATGCCAAAGTGGTGATGGGCAATAAAGAATACAGCCCACCCGAAATCTCAGCCATGATTCTACAAAAACTTAAAACGGATGCCGAAGCCTACCTCGGGGAAAAGGTTACCGAGGCGGTAATCACCGTGCCTGCCTATTTCAACGATAGTCAACGGCAGGCAACCAAAGACGCCGGTAAGATAGCCGGCCTGGAAGTGTTACGCATAATTAACGAGCCAACCGCCGCTTCCCTCGCCTACGGACTGGACAAGAAGAAGGAGGAGACTATCGCCGTCTACGACCTCGGCGGTGGTACCTTCGACGTATCTATCCTAGAACTGGGCGAAGGCACCTTCCAGGTCAAGTCAACCAACGGTGATACCCACCTCGGCGGCGACGACTTTGACCAGAGGCTTATGGACTGGCTATGCGATGAGTTCAAACGAGACCAAGGAATCGACCTGCGACAGGATAAGATGGCACTACAGCGACTGAAGGAAGCTGCGGAAAAGGCTAAATGCGAGCTATCCAGCGTCCAGCAAACCGATGTAAACCTGCCCTTCATCACCGCTGATGCCAGTGGGCCCAAGCACCTCAATATCACCCTCACGCGAGCTAAGATGGAGCAACTGATAATGGACCTGGTGGAGAAAACGCTGGAGCCCTGTCGTCAGGCACTGGCTGATGCCGAAAAGACCTCAGCGCAGATTGATGAAGTAGTCCTGGTTGGTGGGCAAACCCGAACGCCACTGGTTCAGGAGAAGGTAAAACAATTCTTCGGCAAAGAAACCCACAAGGGAGTCAACCCCGATGAGGTAGTGGCTGTAGGCGCGGCTATACAGGCCGGGGTACTCAAGGGAGAGGTCAAAGATGTTCTACTGCTTGATGTTACCCCGCTAACCCTGGGTATCGAGACGCTGGGCGCAGTGGCTACTCCCCTCATCCCCCGCAACACCACTATCCCCACTTCCAAGAGCCAGATCTTCAGTACTGCCGCCGATAATCAGCCCAGTGTGGAGATTCATGTCCTACAGGGAGAGAGACCTATGGCCACGGATAACAGGACACTGGGCAGGTTTATACTCGATGGTATCCTGCCGGCACCCCGAGGCATGCCCCAGATTGAAGTCGGCTTTGATATTGACGCCAACGGTATCCTCAATGTTAAGGCTCATGATAAGGGTACCGGTCGGGAGCAGAAAATCACTATCACGGCTTCCAGCGGTCTGAGCAAGGAAGAGGTGGACAAGATGCAGAAGGAAGCCGAGATGCACGCCGCCGAGGACACCCAGCGTCGTGAGGAGATAGAAACACGCAATACCGCAGATACCCTGGCTTATACCGCCGAAAAGACGCTGCGAGACCAGAAGGATAAGATACCGGCCGACTTGAATCAGGAAGTCGAAGGCAAAATCCAGGCGGTACGCTCAGCCCTACAGGGCACTGACACAAATGCTATCCGCCAGGCGATGCAAGAGCTAAATGAGACAATGCAAAAAATAGGCGCCGCCGTCTACCAGCAACAGCAACAACAACAGCCACCACCACCCGAAGGTGAGGCACCGGGAGGTGAAACACCGGGCGGCGAGACACCGCCGGGCAAAGAAGGCGGCGAAGAAGGCACCGTGGAGGGAGAGTTCCGCGAGGTCTAGAGAGTTATGAATTACAAGTGTCGAGTCTGCGGGGAAACGACAGCCACCAAGGGTGATATGGGCTCACATATGTGTGGCGCAGGCGCACGACGAGACCTCAATGCAGAGCACGCTAATTGGATGGAGCTATACGGTGTAGACTTCTTTAAAGTGTGCAAATCAGGAAAGGGCTGTCGCAGGCCTCTTCTGGAATTGATTGAGAAGGAATGCAAGATTACATGACAAGCCAGTAGTATTAAATTTAACAGGAGGTTTTAGGCCATAAACTTAACTAAAATTTTAGGTTCATTTTTGGTTGGTTTTAAATTTGGGTTAACTATTGTTATAATTATTGCTTCCTTCTCCTAACTACGAATAAAGGAAGTTAAAGAGGGGCTTCGCCCCTCTTATATAACCCTCTCCCCTTCTCCTTTGAAGGAGAAGGGGATTAAGGGGATGAGGTAGAAAGAAAATAATATGCCAACCAAGCGCGACTATTATGAAGTCCTCGGTGTAAGTAGAAATGCTACCGAAGAGGAGCTAAAGAAGGCTTTCCGCAAGCTGGCCTTCAAGCATCACCCTGACCACAACCACAATGATGGGGCGGAGGAAAGCTTCAAGGAGATAAACGAAGCCTACGAAGCGCTGTCCAACTCGGAGAAGCGCGCCGCTTATGACCGCTTCGGGCATACCGGCGCCGAGGGATTCTTCGGGCGGGGCTTTGAAGGCTTCGACTTCGGCGGTTTTGGCGATATCTTTGATGCCTTCTTTGGCGGAGCCACCACCACTAACCGCCAGGCACCGCAACGCGGCGCCGACCTGCACTATGGGGTTACCATCACCCTGGAAGAAGCCGCCTTCGGCTGCGCAAAGGAAGTAAAATTATCACGCACGGAGTATTGCTCCACATGCCACGGCACCGGCAGCAAGCCGGGCAGTCAACCCACCCGATGTCCAAACTGCAACGGCACCGGACAGGTACGCCGCGTCCAGCAGAGCATCTTCGGTCGCTTCGCCACCACTACCACCTGCTCCAAATGCCAGGGTGAGGGCAGCATCATTAAAGAGCCCTGCCCCCATTGTAAAGGTAACGGCAAAGAGAAGCAGGAACGCAAAATCTCGGTCAGCATACCCGGCGGGGTTGACAACGGCACCCAGATACGCCTCAGAAGTGAAGGTCACGCCGGGATAAAGGGTGGCCCCCCGGGCAACCTATACGTCGCTGTGTCAGTAGCCGAGCACAAGCTTTTCACGCGCGATGATGATAATGTCCTCTACGAACTACCCATAAGCTTTACTCAAGCTGCCCTCGGCGACGAGGTAAAGGTGCCTACCCTCGACGGTAATGTCAATCTCAAAATCCCAGCGGGCAGCCAAACGGACACCGTCTTTTGGCTTAAAGGTAAAGGCTTGCCGCACCTGCACAGAAGAGGACAGGGAGACCAGCTGGTCATGCTCCGGGTAGTCACTCCAGACTCATTAAACAAGAGGCAGCGTGAGCTGTTACAGGAGCTTGCGGAAACCATGAGTCCACCTAAGGGGAAAAAACAAGAATCTTAACACTGTGACACCAAAATCAGAAGGGGAATCTTGCTAAAAGCGTTTAGGAGGGGCTATAGCTCCTCCTCTTTCTTTGAAGAAGAGGGGAAAGAAACGTAAGAAGGTGGACAGGGAATTGAAGTCGCTAAAGCTGGGGCTTGCTTGCGACGCCTGAGGAAGGAGAACAGCTTCCACCTCCGACCGGCCAGCTCATGCCTGGTATCAGCCGCCATCAAATCCGCTGCTGCCTTACGAGGTGAAACTCCTTCATACAGTACCTGATAAATTCCTTCGGTAATAGGCATTTCCAGTCCAAGCTGATGAGCCAGGTCATGAGCAGCAATCGTAGTGGTTACTCCCTCAGCCACCTCACTCATTGAAGCTGTTATTTCCTGCAGCGAGCGCCCTTTAGCTAACTC
>CAZLFC010000034.1:0-8191 GCA_964558705.1 uncultured Dehalococcoidales bacterium | reverse complement strand
CCGTACCCACATCGGGGTTGACCAGGATTATAAAAACCTGCTTAAACAAGGAGTCAGGGCAGCTATCGGTGATGGCTGGGGAGGGAGCATGATTGCTACCGAACTCCAGGACATCCTGTTTGGTACCCCGGCACCGGTTTTAGGTGAGGTAAATCTGGGAGTGCTCGAAAAAGACGAGGTAAACATTATCATCCACGGTCATGAGCCGCTACTTTCGGAAATGATTGTGGCCGTTGCTCAAGAACCTGAGATGATAAAGCTGGCCGAGTCCAAGGGTGCTAAAGGGATAAATCTCTCTGGTATGTGTTGCACTGCCAACGAGATATTGATGCGCCACGGCGTGCCTATCGCCGGTAACTTCCTGCAACAAGAACTGGCTATAGTAACCGGGGCGGTAGATGCCATGGTAGTGGATGTCCAGTGTATTATGCAATCCATACAGACTGTAGCTGAGTGCTATCATACCAAAATTATCACCACCGCACCCAAGGCTAAGATTCCCAATGCTACCCATATTGAGTTTGATGAGCATAAGGCAATGGAGTCAGCCCGGAAGATAGTTAAGACGGCTATTGAGAACTTCCCCAACCGGAAGGAGAATATTTATATTCCCGAAGAAAAATGTGATCAAATTGCCGGATTCAGCCATGAGACTATCAACTACCTATTAGGTGGTACGTTTCGGGCTTCTTACCGACCGTTAAACGACAATATCATCAACGGTCGAATCAGAGGTCTCGCTGGCGTTGTCGGTTGCAATAATGCCCGGACTAAGCACAATGAGGCTCATGTTACTATGGTTAAGGAGCTGATAAAGAATGATGTGCTGGTGATTACGACTGGTTGTAATGCCATCGCCTGTGCCGAAGCCGGGCTTATGGTTCCGGAGGCTGCCCAATATGCTGGTGAGGGATTGCGTTCAGTATGTGAGACGGTAGGTATTCCACCGGTGTTGCATATGGGTTCGTGCGTTGACAACAGTCGCATCCTGATAGCAGCTGCTGCTATGGTGAAAGACGGCGGCCTGGGTGATGACATCAGCGACTTGCCGGTAGCCGGTGCGGCTCCCGAGTGGATGAGTGAAAAGGCTATATCCATCGGTCAGTATTTTGTTGCCTCAGGTGTGTTCACCGTATTCGGTGTAACTTGGCCAACCACCGGTAGCCAAGAAGTTACTGATTATCTCTTTAAGGATATGGAAGAGATGCTTGGCGGTATGTGGGCGTTTGAACTAGACCCGATTAAGGCAGCCCAGATGATGATTGAGCACATTGATAAAAAACGTAAAGCGCTGGGTATTGATAAGGCTAGGGAAAGGGTACTCTACGATATGGAGATGAGACGCGAACTGGATGAATAATCCGGCGTCAGTTTCTTAGAAGCTTAGAAGATTAGGAGGTTAAAACTAATGTCTAAAATTATCGCGTCAGCGGCTATTAGAGGAACTTATAAAATTGTTGACCAAGCTGAGAAGAAGTGGCAGGAGGCAATGGACAAGTGGGGAGCCAATGAGCCGGTAGGCTTCCCTAATACTGCTTATTATTTACCGGTAATTTACGGTATTTTAGGAATCAAGGTTGAAAAATTAGGCGATATGGAGCAGGTATTGAAAAGATGTAGAATCCTGCTCCCACCCCCGGTGAGAGAGGTACACCCCTTGCCCTATCTGGCGCCGGCCCTTGATGCCGGGATGGTAACCTTTTTTGCTGAGGAAATCATTGAGGCGATAAGGTACCTGGAGACTCCAGACTTTTATACCCAACAGGAAGACATTACCGATAACAATATCTGGCTGGGTGCTGCCGATGATGTGATTCTCAGGAAGAGAGGCGTCGAGTTTGTTGATGGCACGGCTCCCGGTTTTGCGGCTATTCTTGGCGCGGCTCCAACCCCTGAGATAGCCAAGAAGCTCGCTGAGGAGTTGCAGAAGAAGAACCTTTACATCTTTATGTCTGCCGACTATGACGGCAAGAGGTTCTCCGAGCAACTTGTAGAGGCAGGGGTGCAGATTGGCTGGCCCACACGACTGGTCTCCTTTGGTCCTGATGTTTCCGCTACTGTGTTTGCGGCTGGCTTTGCCATCAGGGCAGCCCTTACCTTTGGTGGCGTTGAGCCTGGCGATTACCGAAAGCTTCTTATCTATAACAAGGACCGCATCTTCGCCTTTGCTTTGCCTATGGGCTATGTTACCGATGAGTGGTATGCCAATGCCGCTGGGGCAATTAACTTTGGCTTCCCGACTATTGCCGATACCCCGATACCGGAAGTTTTGCCTACCGGCGTTTGCACCTATGAGCACGTCGTCTCCAATATTCCCCACGACGAACTGGTCACTAAAGCCATAGAGGTAAGAGGACTGAAGGTTACCGTGGCCGAGGTACCGATTCCCACCGGCTTCGGCGCTGCTTTTGAGGGGGAGAGGATTCGTAAAGGCGAATGGTATTTGGAGTGCGGTGGTAACTATACTCCGATGTTTGAATGGTGTACCACCAAGCGGATGGATGAGGTTGAGGACGGGAAGTTTGAGGTGTTCGGTCCCGAAATCAGTGATTTAGAACCTGAGTCCAGGCTACCGCTGGGTATATGCGTTGAGGTTGCCGGAAGGGAGATGCAGCCGGACTTTGAACCTATCCTGGAGCGTCAGATTCACCATCTTATCAATTATACGCAGGGCTGCTTCCACAACGGCCAGAGGGATATCGGCTGGTTACGAGTGTCTAAAGAGGTTTACGATAAGGGCTTCCGACTGCATCATATCGGTTCTCTTCTCCATGCTGCTCTGCACCAGCACTTTGGTCGGGTATTCGATAAGCTACAGGTAAAACTCTACACCACGGAGGATAAGGTAGTAGAGCTTAGAGAGAAGGCAAGAGAGGTTTATCACGTCAGAGATGCCCGAATTGAAGGAATGACTGACGAAACTACCGATACCTTTTACTCCTGCACCCTGTGCCAGTCTTTCGCCCCCAGCCATGTGTGTATTATTAGCCCGGAGAGAACCGGTCTCTGTGGTTCTTACAACTGGATGGACTGCAAGGCGGCTTACGAGATTAACCCGACTGGCACTAATCAGCCGGTGCCTAAGGGAGAGGTCCTTGACCCCAAGCTTGGGCAATTTAAGGGAGCAAACGAGTTTCTGTTTAAGGCATCTCGCGGTAAAATGGAGCGTTATAACTTCTATAGCATTGTTCACGAACCAATGACCACCTGCGGTTGCTGTGAGTGTGTAGCGGCAGTCTTACCTCTGTGCAACGGGGTAATGACGGTAAATCGGGAATATGCCGGAGACACCCCCTGCGGGATGAAGTTTACTACCCTGGCGGGTACTGTCGGCGGTGGGTTGAGTACCCCCGGTTTCGTTGGCCATGGCAAGTACAATACCTGTCAGAGAAAGTTTCTTATCGGTGATGGTGGTATATTGAGAATGGTCTGGATGCCCAAGATGTTGAAGGAAGAAATTGCCGAGCGACTTAAAGCTAGAGGTGAGGAGTTGGGTATCCCTAATCTGTTTGATATGATTGCTGATGAGACGATAGGAGTTAGTGAAGAGGAGGTTCTCACCTTCTTGGAGGAAAAAGGTCATCCAGCCCTGACTATGGAGCCAATATTAGGCGAGTAAAGGAGAACAGCTATGGCACTTACTGGAATACAGATTTTTAAGCTGCTGCCCAAAACAAACTGTGGCGAATGCGGGCAACCTACATGCCTTGCTTTTGCCATGAGCTTGGCGGCGGGGAAAGCGGAATTGGCCTCCTGTCCTTATGTCTCCGATGAGGCAAAAGCACAGTTGGCTGAGGCATCGGCGCCTCCCATAAGGGCAGTTGCTATCGGCAATGGTGACAGGGCATTGAAGGTTGGCGGTGAGACAGTTTTATTCCGCCATGAAAAAAGGTTTGAGAACCCTAACGGCTTTGCCATTCTTATCACCGATGCTATGGACGCTGCTGAGGTCGACGCCAGGCTAGAAAGGTTCAAGCAGCTTGAATATGAGAGGATAGGTCTTATCCTTCGTCCCGAGTTGGTGGCATTGAAGAGCGAATCGGGAGATGCCGGTAAATTTGAGGCTCTGGTAGGTAAAGTTGCACAGAAGAGTGATTGCAGCATTATCCTGATGAGCGATAAGCCGGATGTCCTGGCGGCGGGTGTAAAGGCCTGTGCCGACCGTAAACCGCTTATCTATGCGGCTACCAAGGATAACATGGAGGCTGTAGCTGCTCTGGCTAAAGAGAATTCGTGCCCGGTAGCAGCGAAAGCCTCAGGGCTGGAGGAATTGTCTGAGCTAACTACTAAATTGACTGAGGCTGGAATAAATGACATTGTTCTCGATTCCGGGTCAAGGGCTCTCCATCAGGCATTTGAGGACCAGATAGTCATCAGGGGCGCCGCCTTAAATAAGAAGTTCCGCCCCCTGGGCTTCCCTACCATCGTTTTCCCCTGCGAGATAACTGATGACCCGATGAAGGAAGCCGTAATTGCCGCTATATTTGTGGCTAAATATGGTGGTATCGTGGTTCTCTCCGATTTCCAGGGAGAGAGTCTCTTCCCGCTGCTCGTGGAACGACTGAACATATATACCGACCCACAGCGGCCGCTGGCGACTACGGAGGGAATCTATGAGATTGGTACTCCTGATGAAAACTCCCCGGTGCTTCTTACCACCAACTTCTCCCTCACTTATTTCATTGTTTCCGGTGAAATAGAGTCGAGTAAGATTTCCAGTTACCTTCTGGTCAAGGACACCGAGGGGCTTTCGGTACTGACTGCCTGGGCAGCCGGTAAGTTTGTCTCTGATGCTATCGCTCCATTCGTTAAAAAATGTGGCATTGAGGATAAAGTTAAACATCACAAGTTGATAATCCCGGGTCATTCGGCTGGTGAGAGCGGCGGTTTGGAAGAGGAGCTACCCGGCTGGGAGATTCTGGTTGGCCCTAGGGATGGGTCTCAAATTCCAGCCTATCTTAAGATGTGGAAACCATAAGGAGGGAAAGATGATCCTTGTCGGGGAAAGTATCAATATTATGTCCCAAACCATAGGTCCGGCGCTTAAGGAGAGGAACCCCAAGCCGGTCCAGGAAATGGCTAAAGCTCAGATTGAGAGGGGAATTGACTATCTTGATATCAACATTGGTCCCGCCCGAAAGGCGGGAGACGAGTTGATGGAGTGGGCGGTTAAGGTGGTGCAGGAGGTTACGGATAAGCCACTGTCACTGGATACAACCAACTCGGTGGCTATGGAGGCTGGGCTGAAGGCACATAAAAACGGGAAGGCGTTAATTAATTCTATTTCCTTGCAACCAGACCGACTGGAGCAGGGACTGCCCTTGGTTCCCAAGTACAATGCGGCTATGGTCGGGTTGCTCTGGGGTGTGGAAGGTATGCCCCGGGACGCCGCGGAGAGGGGTATGCTGGTCGCTGACCTGCTCTTTAGAACTGCTGAGATGGGTATCCCCAATGAAGATGTCTGGGTTGACCCCATCGTCAGCCCGGTATCTGTAGAAATCAATCAGGTTAAGGCCTGCGTGGAATTTATGAGCATGCTCAAAGAGATTGCTCCCGACAGCAAATCTATCGTAGGCTTATCTAATATTTCTAACGGCACTCCCACCGCACTCAGACCTTATCTCAACCGGACCTATATGGTAATGCTGATGAGATATGGGCTGGACTCAGCCATAGTTGATGCCTTTGATGAAGAACTGATCAAACTAGCCCGGGGTGAAATGCCGGAGATTGTTGACCTCATATATAAAGTGATGGATGGTGAGAGACCTGACCTCTCCTCCTTGAGTAAAAAAGAGGTAGAGTATGTAAAAACGGTCAGGGTTCTTACCGGTGAATCGCTTTACTCTCACTCCTGGCTTGAGATATAGTAGTGGGTAGCTCTGAGGATTGAGCGAACCGCCTGGAAAAAACAAGGTGAAGTTGCTGCCACCTTCGGGCAGAAATGCTTATGGTGGTGATTGGATATTGGTCTAAACAAATTATTATTATTTAGTAACTAGATGAAGAATAGTCCTTTGGTCTTACCTGGCAATAAGAATTATGAGTATGGCTATGAGACTGCCTATGAGGTTGCCCGTGAGCAACTGGCGGTGTTGGTAGATATAAAGCAGCAATGCCTCAATAGTGGCGCCAAATATCAAGAAGTAGATTCCAGGCAAGTAATACTCATTGATTATTTAAACCAGACATATCAAGTTGTTTTGCCTGATGTTGAAGTCTCGTTAACGGGTAGCCAGGAGGAGGTCTCGATTAGAGATAGACTCCTGATACTCCATTATTTTATTCAGGCAAAAGGTACCCCTCTCACTAATAATTTAATCACCTACAAGGAGATACCGCAGGGCGTTGCCTATTATCCCACTTTTGTGAAGAGGGCTATAAAACCCCTTTTGAACCACTTCGGTAGAGAGCCTCAGCAACTGGTCACCTTGGCCGAAAGGCTGGGCGGCCGTAAAGCAGATTACGGTGACGTGTCAGTAACCATAAATGCTTTCGGCAGGGTGCCGATAACTATAGTGCTGTGGCGAGGCGATGAAGAGTTTGCTCCCGAGGGGAGCATATTATTTGATAACACTATTTCGGATTATCTCTCCAGTGAAGATATAGTTGTGCTCTGTGAGACTATCAGCTGGAGGTTGGTTGGATTTTTAAGGGAAGCTTAGAAATCTTTATCTTAGACAGAGGAGGTGACTGCTCTGGTGGAGTCTGAAGTTAAGGGAACGTTAGCAGAGATTTTTTCGCATTACACTAGGGAGAAGGGTAACCTGATTCCTATCCTCCAGGAAGCTCAGGGGGCGTTTCGTTACCTGCCCCTGGAGGCTATGCAGGAAATAGCCAAGTTTCTGCGGATACCGGAGGGCACCGTTTATGGAGTGTGCACCTTCTATGCCCAGTTTAAGTTTACTCCTATTGGCAAGAAGATAGTCAAGGTATGTCGGGGGACTGCCTGTCATGTGAGGGGAGCGCCGCGTATCCTTGATGATATAGTGAAAAGATTGTGTATTGAGCCTGGTGGTACTACTGAGGATTTAGAGTATTCTCTAGAAACAATTGCGTGCTTCGGTTCATGTGCCTTAGCCCCGGTAATGGTGGTTGATGATGATGTCCACGGGCGTATGACGCCGAGTAAAGTATCCCAAATCCTGGGCGAAACCAAACAAGAAGATACGAAAGGATAGAGCATGACTTTTGATAAAATAAGAAGTCAGGCAGTATCGGAGTGGGAGGCTTTAGAGCGCAGCGATAAACCCCGTATTCTGGTTGGTGCGGCTACTTGCGGTCGTGCTGCCGGCGCTAATGCTGTGCTGGAGGCAATCGACTCTGCTCTGGCGAAGCATAAGCTGAAGGCAGTTATCACTCAGGTTGGCTGCATCGGGCTTTGCTATATCGAGCCGATAATCGATATTGTCAAGCCGGGTCGCCCCCATATCTTCTACGGCAATCTCACTCCTGAACTTGCCTCTCAACTGGTGGAAGACTATATCGTCAATGATAACCCCCGCCCGGACCTGGCTCTGGGTACGGTGGGCAATTCCGGTGTAGAAGGTATCCCTGAATTTTATGATTTGCCGATGCTTAAACCTCAGGTGCGCATATCATTGCGCAACTGTGGACTTATTGACCCGGAGAGTATCAATCATTACATCGCCAGCGGCGGTTACAGCGGTCTGGTCAAGGCGCTGGCTATGGCCCCCGAAGAAGTGATAGACGAGATGAAAAAGTCGGGCCTGCGCGGTCGTGGCGGCGCCGGCTTCCCCACCGGGCTAAAATGGGAGTTCTGCCGTAAATCTCCGGGAACGGAGAAGTATATAATCTGTAATGCCGACGAAGGCGACCCCGGTGCCTTTATGGACCGGTCTCTTCTGGAAGGTGACCCCCATGCCGTTCTGGAGGGAATGCTTATCGGTGCTTACGCTATTGGGGCAACCGAGGGCTATATTTATGCCCGTGCTGAGTATCCGCTGGCTATCCAGCGTCTAAAAGTTGCTCTCCAGCAGATGAAAGAGTATGGATTATTAGGGGATAATATTCTCGGTTCTAATTTTAATTTTCATATGAAAATTAAAGAGGGAGCCGGGGCTTTTGTTTGCGGTGAGGAAACAGCCTTGATGGCATCTATCGAGGGTAAGCGGGGCATGCCTCGACATCGCCCCCCCTTCCCCGCCCAGTCCGGCTTGTGGGGTAAACC
>CAZLFC010000033.1:0-8476 GCA_964558705.1 uncultured Dehalococcoidales bacterium | reverse complement strand
CCGCCCAACCATTTAAGCATAGTTTTCTCCCTTAATTAGCTCTCTGGCTTTGTCCGCCGCTGACTCCCAGACCATTACCCTCACCTCACCCATTCCGTCAACGGCAAACATATGTACTGAAGGTGAAGCATTTGATTTCAGGAGGCAATCTATTCCGTGGCTATTCAGCAGTCCCTTGATAATCTGTGCTTCTGCTTCGCCGGCCGCCCTATACACCTCTGCCATTTTCATTTGTGGCTCACACTACGGCTTGCTAAACATAGCGCCGATAGACTGTCCCGTATGAATACGGTGAATAGCTTCACCCAGTAGCGGGGCTATAGGTAAAACGGTAATCTTATCCAGTTTCTTGTCATCGGTAACAGGAACAGTGTCAGTGACCACCACTTCCTTTACCGGGCACGCGGCTATCCGCTGCATGGCCGAGCCGGAAAATACCGGGTGAGTACAGCAGGCGTATATTTCTTTGGCTCCCCGTTTCTCCAGGGTGGAGACGACATCTATCAGGGTGCCGGCAGTATCTATTTCGTCGTCCACGGTAAGTGCTACCCTGCCTTCCACTTCACCAATGACATTCATTGTCTCTACCTTGTCGTCATTGCCTGTTCGTCTCTTCTCTATAATAGCCAGGGGGGCATTAAGTTTTTCGGCAAAGTCACGTGCCCGTTTGGTAATGCCGATATCAGTAGCCACTACCACCATGTTGTTAAATTTGGTCTTTTTGAAATGGTCGCTCAGGATGAAGAGGGCGGTCAGCTCGTCAACCGGTATGTTAAAGAAACCCTGAATCTGCGGGGCGTGTAAGTCCACGGTTAATAAACGATTAGCTCCGGCTGTGGTGAGTAAATCGGCTACTAATCTGGCGGTTATCGGTACTCTGGGCTGGTCTTTCTTGTCGGTACGACCGTAACCATAGTAAGGCAGCACGGCGGTAATACGCCCGGCTGAGGCTCTCTTCAGGGCATCAACCATAATCAGTAGTTCCACCAGATTCTTATTAACTGGTGAGGCCAGAGGCTGGATGACAAAGGTGTCCCGCTGGCGGACATTATCCAGGATACGGACAAAGATATTCTCGTTGCTGAACTCAAAGACCTCACTTTGACCTAATTCCATCTTTAGATATTCAGCTACTGCTTTGGCCAGAGCGGGGTGGGCGTTGCCGGTAAACACCTTTAATTCTTTGAATCCATCCATTGAACGTCGCTCCTGACTAGAATACATTTTTAATTTACTTCAGCTATAATTATTATAGCACTATTACTGGCTTTCGTTGAACCTCTCTTGACAGGATGGAGGGGAATTGGAGAGCATTTAATTGACCTGACATATTATGGGATGTTATCATAATTCAAAGGTTGATTAAATCTTTCCTTTTAGGTTAAAAAGGATGAGATGCCAGCGCTGAGTGATCTTTGTCAGGAAATTGCGCTTTGCCAGAAGTGTGAAGTATTAGCTGAAAACCGAACACGAGTAGTACCTGGTGACGGACCAGAGGATGCTGATGTGATGTTTATTGGTGAGGCTCCAGGCTGGCATGAAGACCAACAGGGGCTCCCCTTTGTCGGTCCGGCGGGGTTGTTCTTAGAACGGCTGCTCGCTTCTATCAACTTGACTCGTCAGCAGGTTTATATCTCCAATGTGATTAAGTGCCGGCCACCGGGAAATCGCGACCCTTTACCCTCGGAAACGCAAAACTGCCGCGAGTGGCTGGACCGCCAGATTGAGTTAATTCGCCCCAAAATAATCGTGACCCTGGGACGCTATTCTATGGCGTTATTCTTTTCCGGTAAGAGTATCAGCAAAATCCATGGCACAGCCCAGAAGCAGGGCAATATTCTCTATTATGCTATGTATCACCCGGCAGCAGCCCTGCACCAGCAGAGCTTGCGCCGTGCCATAGAGGAGGATATGCTTAAAATACCCTCGCTTCTGGCTCAGGTAGAGAATGTGGCTGAGGTTGAACAGCAACCAAAGCAATTGAATATGTTCGAGTAATTATGTTCGAGGTTAAAAGTTTTGGCTAATCCAAGGTTGAGAATAATCCCCCTCGGCGGACTGGGCGAAATCGGCAAGAACATGATGGTGATGGAGTATGCCGATGATATCATCATTATTGATGCCGGACTTATGTTCCCCGAGGAAGATATGCTGGGTATCGATTTGGTTATTCCTGACATTAGTTACCTTTTGGAGAAGCGTGAGCGGATAAGAGGTATAATTATTACTCATGGCCACGAAGACCATGTTGGCGCTTTACCCTTTTTACTGCCCCAGCTCAAAGTTCCCGTTTATTCGGCCAAGCTTACCAACGGCCTTATTTCAGTCAAGCTAAAAGAGCGAAAGGCGCTCTCCAAAGCTAATCTTAAAGTGGTACCACCCGGCGGAGAGGTCACACTGGGAAAATTCAGGATAGAGTTTTTCCCCGTCTGCCACAGCATACCCGATTCGGTAGGCTTGATTATTCATACACCGATTGGCACCATAGTTCATAGCGGTGATTTTAAGCTCGACTATACCCCCGTCAGTGGTGAGCCAACTGACATGTCCCGGCTGGCCCAGCTGGGGGCTAAGGGGATTTTGCTTCTCCTCTCCGATTCAACCTATGCGGAATTACAGGGCTATACCCCGTCGGAAAGAGTGGTTGGTGAGACTCTGGGCAATATCATGGCTAATGCGCGGGGAAGGGTGATTGTAACCACATTTTCCTCATTGGTCTCTCGTATTCAACAGGTCATTGATGCCGCTGCCAAACATAAGCGTCGTGTCTTTATTGTGGGGCGTGGGATGACGGAAATAGTCCGCATGGCACTGGGCTTGGGCTATCTTAATGTTCCCGACGGGATACTGGCCCGGATTGATGAACTTAAGGGAATGCCTCACGATAAAATTGTTTTTATCACTACCGGAAGCCAGGGAGAGCCTACTTCGGCTCTGGTCCGGATAGCTAACCGGGACCATCGCCACGTCCAGATAGTTCCCGGCGATACGGTGGTTATTTCCGCGACGCCTATACCGGGCAACGAAGCGCTGGTTAACCGAACCGTGGACGACCTTTTCAAGCAGGGGGCGCGGGTGTTATATGATAAGGTGGCACAGGTCCATGTCCACGGCCATGCCAGCCAGGAAGAACTGAAACTACTGCTGAATGTAGTCAAGCCGAAATTCTTTGTGCCTATCCATGGCGAATATCGTCACCTGAGCCTGCATGCTAAGTTAGCCCAATCTATAGGCATCCCGGAAGAAAATACCTTCGTGCTGGAAGATGGTGATGTCCTCGAGATTGGCCCGGCTGTCGGCAGGATAACCGGCAAGGTTGCTTCAGGCAATGTTTACGTAGATGGACTGAGTGTTGGTGATATCGACAGTGTGGTTATCCGTGATAGAAGGATGCTGTCCAAGGATGGCATAGTAATGGTAATTATTGCGATTAATCGGCAAACCGGCAAGCTGGTGGGTCGCCCCGACATTGTATCGCGTGGTTTTGTTGATATGAAGGAATCCAGGGATATGATAGAGGCGAGTCGCGACCTGGTAGCTGAGGCTCTGGACCACGGGCGTAACCGCCCTGCCGATTGGGGCTTCATTAATAGTAAGGTCAGGGATGTACTTTATAAGTATTATTATGAGCAGACCAAGCGTCGGCCTATGATACTGCCGTTTATGGTGAAGGTGTAGCTTCCAGATATGTGTACTCATTGAGGAGTAGTATGGCTAAGAAAAAGGTGGCGGCAAAGGTAGCCGAAAAGCCCCGCCGAAAGCCAGCGGGAAAAGCACGACAGGGCAAGTCGTCTTCTGCCGCAGGGCTGCGGTGGTTCGGGCGAATTGTTCTGATATGTATTGTCGTGGCGTTGCTATTCTGGCAGTGGTCGGCAGTAAGTTCATGGGTAGGGGATGCTGCCGGTGTAACCGTCCAGCTATTCGGCTGGGGATTACTGGTTTTAGTTATAGCTTTTATAATTGCGATATGGGGATTGCGGCGGTGGAGGTTGTCCTCTCTTTTCTATCGCTGGTACCGGTGGCTGGGTGGTGTTGCCTTCACTCTGGCTGTCTGGGGAATATTAGCTTTACCCGTCTTCAGGTTGGGGGGTAGCTTTGGTCGGAGTATTATTGACTTCCTGGCTCCTGACTATGTTGGCATCCTCCGGATAATAGGGTTGGTCATTATAGGTATTATTCTGATGGCTCCGAGGGCTATTCTCCGCAGCTTAAAAGCTACTACCCGCTTTATGGGTGGGGAGTTGAAAAGACAGATGGCGCCCAGGCCGACCGGTGAGGAATATCAACCGCCTTCTCAAGTTTCATTTTATCCCGGTCCGCCTCCGCCTGAAAAAGGAAGACCGGCACCGGTTGTCGTTCCTCCCGAACCCCCGAAAAAGGAGGCAGTGGCTAAAGCAGCCACTCCCGTTACTCCGTCTGCTGCCTTGCTTACTCCTACCCCGTCTCAGCAGGAACTGAAGCAGGTGGCTCAGGAAGTGTGGAAGAAGTACGGCGAGTCGTCAGCCGTAACTATCGTTGATGGCTGGCGGTTACCGCCTGTCGATATTCTGGATGTGATACCCGATATTGAGTTCAGTGAAGCCGACAATATGCAGCGAGCCAAGCTTATTGAGGATGCTCTGTCCAGCTACGGCGTTGATGCCAAGGTAGTCCAGATAAATGCCGGTCCTACCGTCACCCAGTTCGGTGTTGAGCCCGGCTGGGACCGCAAAATGAAAGAGATAAAAGAGAAGGATAAGGATGGCACGATCCGGGTGAGGCTGGAGGAGGTATCCAAAACACGGGTTAAGCTGGAGAGAATTACAGCGCTGGCTAACAACCTGGCGCTGGCTCTGGCGGCGCCCAGCCTCAGGATTGAAGCCCCGGTACCCGGCAAATCAATAGTGGGTATTGAGGTGCCCAATACCACTTCCAGCGTGGTCAGCCTGCGGGGAGTAATTGAGACCAATACCTTTCAGAAGTCGGAATCCAAGTCCAAGCTGACTGTCGCCCTGGGGAAGGGAGCGGGTGGTGAGGCGATAGCCGGCGATTTGTCCCGTATGCCTCACCTGCTTATTGCCGGAGCTACCGGCAGCGGCAAGACGGTTTGTTTAAATACCCTTATCTGCTGCCTGCTGGTGCATAATACCCCTAATGATATCAGGTTAATTATGATCGACCCTAAGAGGGTAGAGCTAACTCCTTTCAACAGCATACCTCACCTGGCGGCACCGGTTATCGTTGATGTTAACAAGGCTCTGAGCACCTTGCGCTGGCTGAACCACGAGATGGACGGTCGTTATCAAAAACTGGCGGCAGCCACTGCCCGTAATATTGAGAATTACAATAGAAACAAGTCGAGTGACGAAAGACTGCCCTATCTGGTGCTGGTTATTGACGAGCTGGCCGACCTGATGATGGCTGGCTTTGATGAGGTGGAGCATATTCTGTGTCGGTTAGCTCAGCTAGCCCGAGCCACCGGCATTCATCTCATTGTGGCTACGCAGCGCCCGTCGGTGGATGTGGTTACCGGCTTGATTAAGGCAAACTTTCCTACCCGTATCAGCTTTGCAGTTACCTCGCAGGTGGATTCGCGCACTATCCTTGATATGGGCGGTGCCGAGAAGCTGCTGGGCAGGGGCGATATGCTCTATATGCCTACCGAGGCAGCTAAACCCAAACGGCTCCAGGGATGCTATGTTTCCGATGCCGAGACTGAGAGGCTGGTCTATTTCTGGGGGAGCCAGCGTAAGGAAGAAGAACCCGATAAGCTGAAGATTGATGAGCTCGTCTTATCACCAATGGCGAGTACAGTGGGGGAGTATCCAAGAGACGCGCTTCTGGAGGCTGCCCGGCAACTGGAAGAGGAGCATGGTCATATATCTGCCTCTTTCCTGCAGCGGAAGCTGCACATCGGTTATCCCAGAGCCGCCCGTATTATGGAGCAGCTAGAAGAGGAGGAGGGTAGCCAGGGGGAAGAGGTTTAGGCTGATGGGTAGTTTGGGATGGAAAGAAACAGTTAACGTCAGTTCAAGATTATACCTCTCACTGCAACATATACAGTCTGCAGCTCTATTCGCACGGCACTCAGGCCGAATTGAGAGGGGATATGATGGCAGTTTCTCAGGTAAATTACTTACAGAATACTTGGCATACGTGACAGCATCTATATTCACAGCTAGTGCTTTCTTAGAAGCAAGAATAAATGAGTTTTTCGCAGATGCTGGCGAAGAATACGGCGAAAACCCTCTTGATTCAGATACGAAGAAACTTCTAGCAGAAGAGTGGAAATCAATATCAAAAGACTATAGTATAAATATGATGGATAAGTTCGATAAGGCACTTAAGGTAGTAGGGAAACCTGTCTTTAATCGTGGGGAAAAACCAGCACAAGATGTTGTTCTTGTTGTGAGATTACGAAACACTCTGACCCACTATGAACCTGAATGGATTAATGACGTAACAGAGGATTTATCAATGGTCGCTACCAAAAAGAAGCCTATTAAGAGTCTGCTAGGTAAGTTTTCAATTAGTCCGTTGATGGATGAGAAAAATCCCTATAAGTTTTTGAATTATGATTGTGCTCGATGGGCAGTGAGATCAAGCTTGGCTTATAGCGACGAGTTTTACGCTAGACTTGAAAAACCTGCTCCTTATGAACATATTCGTAAAGACCTTGCTACCTAGAGCTTGGTTTTCCCCTCCGCTTCAGTCTCTTGAGGATGGCCTCCATGTAAATCTTCGCCAGGTTTTTGCCGTGCTGGGGCATGCGCGCCTGCTTTTTGCGGAGCTTCTTTCCGCACCGCCCGCCTTATGGAGTAGCTTGGGGAGGAAAGCGCCCAGGAAGCAGAGGAGTAGTTACCTCTATTTATTCCTTCTTTCTTCGTATTTACCATTTTATTGGGAAATAGCGGGGTACCCGCTTCATGTAGTCCACATACTCCTGCCCGAATTTTTCTATATCTCTTTTTTCTTCATACAGTGTGGAGAAATGAATAAAGATAATGTCTAAGACGAAGTAGAGCCATAGAAAGAGGTATAGTATTGATTGAGTATT
This sequence comes from uncultured Dehalococcoidales bacterium, assembly GCA_964558705.1. Lineage (GTDB taxonomy): Bacteria > Chloroflexota > Dehalococcoidia > Dehalococcoidales. The sequence continues at coordinate 1,440 of CAZLFC010000033.1, read as the reverse complement.
CCAGCCGATAATAATTACTCCGAGGACCATGATGACACCGGCCAGATGGTGGGAATGTCGGCTTATTTTATAGATGCCCCAGTCTACTATCACCTGTTTTTTCTCAGGGTGCTCTCTCATGGCGATGAAGCCCAGCGTAAAGACTACCAGCCCGAAAACAATCACGACAATCCCAGTCCAGAAAGCCGGACTAATGCTGAAGGGGATAAACCACAACCATACACAAAGTCCAATGAAGCTTACCATAGATGCTACCCGCATGGGCCCGGTCATTTCCGGCATGCCCATTCTTTTTGCTTTGATAATTGTGGCTAAGAGGAAGGAGACTGCCGCACTGGCAAGATATATGTAGAATACTCTGAAGTACCAGGCAACATCCATATCCATGATATCGCCCCCTTTTTATTTAGTAAGGGGCTTTGTACTACTTTGGCGACTATTTGTCAATAGGCGGTCGCTTAAGTTTCTTGAGAATGGCGTCCATATATATCCGGGCGAGGTTCTTGCCGTGCTTGGGTATGCGCTCCCGCTTTTTGCGGAGCTTCTTTTCCCGCCGTTCCTGTCTGGTTTCGAACTCAGTCATAGTCGTCTTTCCTCAACTCGATAATGCGGTCGCGCAGCAGGGCTGCCTTCTCAAAATCCAGGTTGCGGGCGGCGGTCTTCATCTGCGCCTCCAGCTCCTTAATCAGGCGGGCGATATCCTCTTTAGTAATAGTCTCCTCGACAGTGTAGGGGGTGCGGGTTTCGGCGACGGCTTTTACCCTTTCCGTAATGTCCTTGATGGCTTTCCTGATTCCCTGCGGGGTGATGCCGTGCTCTTTATTGTATGCCTCCTGAATATTACGCCGGCGCTGGGTCTCATCAATTGCCGCCTGCATTGACCGGGTAACGGTATCGGCATACATAATAACATGCCCGTCAATATGGCGGGAGGCACGCCCCATCGTCTGGATTAGCGCCCCCTCCGAGCGCAGATAACCTTCCTTGTCGGCATCTAAAATCGCCACCAGGCTGACCTCGGGCAGGTCGAGCCCCTCGCGGAGCAGGTTAATACCGACGACCACATCATAAACACCGAGGCGGAGGGCGCGCAATATCTCCACCCTCTCCAGCGTGTCAATCTCGGAGTGGAGGTAATGGGTCTTGACCCCCATCTCAATCAGGTAGTCGGCCAGTTCTTCCGCCATGCGCTTGGTCAGGGTAGTTACCAGGCAGCGCTCGCCCTTGTCCACCCGCGTCTTTAGCTGCTCGAGCAGGTCGTCAATCTGCCCTTGGGTCGGCTTGACCTCGATGGTCGGCTCAAGGAGACCGGTAGGTCGGACCAGTTGCTCGGCTACCTGCTGGCTGTGCTGGTATTCATAGTCGGCGGGCGTGGCGGAGATGTAGGCAACCTGGTTAATCCGCTGCTCGAACTCATTGAAGCTCAACGGTCGGTTGTCC
>CAZLFC010000032.1:0-8640 GCA_964558705.1 uncultured Dehalococcoidales bacterium | reverse complement strand
TATTCTGGGCAGCTTCTCTTGGACGGGGAGTTCGACTCTCCCCCGTCTCCACCAGGAATTATCAGGGCTTTCACTTGATTCGGAAGCCCTTTTCTTTTGGCGCAGGGGTTGACAACTGGCAAATTCAGTAGTAACATCTCTGAAATTAGAGGTATCTGAATGAAATTCTTAAAGGGTCTGGCTCTTAGTCTGCTAAGTATTCTTCTCTTCCTCTCTCTATCCGTTTTTGGGATGGTGCTAACGATAAATCAAACCGTTCTCAACCCCGATTTTGTTGCCTCCCAGGTAGATAAGATGGATATATCCTCACTGGCAGGAGAATTTATCAGCGAACAAATCAGCGGGCAAATCCCTCTGGATAACCAGCTGATGGCCGAGATTCTGGAAGATACCATTGCCGACCTCGAACCCTGGATAAAAGAACAGACGAACGTTGCTATCTATGCCGGCTATGATTACCTCACCGGGCAGAGCCAGAGCCTGAGCATAGTAATCCCCACCGCAGAGCTGAAGGAGACCCTGAAAGACAGCATAAAGTCGGCTTTCCTTGAAGCGCTACCACCGGAGCTGGCTGGAGCACCCCCAGCCATGATAGATGCCGCCTTTAATGAATACTATCAGCAATATTCCCAGCAAATACCAGCCACTATTGAGATTAATGAAAGCATGCTAGGCTCTGAGGTTATGTCCTCTCTTGAGGAGGCAAGGCAGTATATCGGTTATATCCAAACCGCCTACAAGGCTCTGATTGCCATCATTCTGGTACTAATTGGGCTTATTGTGCTGATACACCGCAAGGTAAGGGGCAGCACGCGCCAGATAGGCATTACCTTCCTGACCCACGGAATCCCCGGCTATGCGAGCATCTTCATCCTCAAAAATTATGCTATGTCACAGCTGGCACAACTGACGCAGTTTAATCTGCCGGCATCATTCCAGGCGTGGCTACCACAGCTCGTTGATGACTTTCTAGCCCCGCTGGAGATGTTCAGCCTTGGTGTACTGATTTGTGGAGCAGTCCTGCTCATAGTATCTTTTGTCTACAAGCCGCAAGAGTCCTCATAATTAAAAGACATTTAATTGAAGAATTCCTGTTTCGCTGGTAGACACAAGACAACCCCGCCAGAGAAGGCAAACAACAACAAAAAATAGAGCTTTATGGCACTACAGGCAATCCTCTGCCCGATAATGCCTTAGTATCCGCTTCTTGGTCGCTCAATTACTTTGACAGTTCACACCAGATATGAGAGAATGACAATTGCTCCAGGTAACCGGAGCTTAGGTAATTAGCGCAGAAGGAACAACCGAGTAAGTTTTGCTGAAAGGGAGTGACGGAAGCGGTAGTTACAGGGAGTAAAGGCTACCTGGGGCTTTTCTGTTTTCAGGCATTTTTATCAACAAGAGGGCTTTTTGGTGATTTTCTCTTCTTCGCTTTCGGTTCTTTCGGGCCCAGTACGCCTATAAAAGGCAGATTTCGGTACTCATCTCCATAGTCCAGTCCGTAACCCACTACAAATTCGTCTGGCACCTCGAAGCCAATATAAGCCAGCGGCACATCCACGATGCGGCGTACCCGCTTATCCAGTAGAGTGCACACCGCCAGACTGGCTGGCCCCTTGGCGGTCAGGTAATTGAGCATGTAGTTCAGCGTCATCCCGGTGTCCACAATATCTTCCACCATAATGACGTGCCTGCCCACCACATTTAATTCCATGTCCTTCGTTATCTTGACCACGGAGCTATCATCGCCACCGTAATAGGAGATAGCCATAAACTCTACTTCAAGAGGAATCGTCATCTGGCGAATCAGGTCGGCCATAAAACAAAAGACGCCCCGCAATACTCCCACCAGGATAGGACGGCGCTCAGCATAATCCTTGGATATTTGCTCCGCCAGTTCCTTCACCCGTCTGTGAATTTCAGCACTGGAATATAAGACCCGGCTAACGCCATGACCACGAGCCTGAGCCAGAGGACCGTATCCATACTTGGCCAGCAAGCGGTCGAAGTCCCTTTTATAAAGCAGGGTTATCTTGACTTCAGGGTATAGCTCCCTTAGATGCCGCAGTTTGCGGTTCTTCTCCGTAACTAGGCTCTGCTTGAGAGTGGTAAGCTCCACATACAGGTCAAGGCCTGGCAGGTAGAAATCAGGGGTGAACATCTCGGTTACTTTATCGCCTTCCCGCATCAAAGGGAAGGAGTGAGGTTCATATACCCACTCTATATTGTAGAAATCCAGCACGCGGGCAAACTCCTCCTCACTGGGGTGAGCAAAGGTTACCGCTCTGGCTTGACGCAGGGCTGTCGTCTCAGTCTGGTAGCTTTCCTGTTTGACCTCACCCTTCTGAACTAACGAATGACCATGAATAGCTATAGCCGCCAGATTAGCCATAGTGGCTACGAAGTTGATATCGGCGTTACTGAACTCATTGCGCTCTTTCGTATAGACTCTGAGGCTACCCGCCACCACGCCACCGACCATAAGCGGCACCCCCAGTATAGAGGCAATGCCTGCCTCGGCCACCAGCTCCGGATATTGAACACGACTGTCACTGCTGACATCAGCAATAGAAACTACCTGCCTCTCAACTACCTCGGCAAGGCTCTTATCAGCATCCATTATGCCCTTACGCAGAAAGGATTGAGGCAATCGCCACGAGGAGGTATGTATCAGCTTGGTTCTGGTAGCATCGAGTAATACCAGGGAAACACCAGCTTCCATGGCTCTGGCTGTGCCTCGGACAATAGTATCCAGAACTTGCTTCAGAGCCATGTCTGAATTCACAGCAGCCGCTGCCCTCCGAATTGCCTTATAGAAGGCTCGCTCTTTACTTACCGCCAATCCATCCTCCCGATGACATTATTAGATAGCCGGGATTTACATGCCATTATTCAGGTTTTTTTAAATCACCGGCGCTACTCTTGCGCACAATAAGCCTGAGCCCATCCTGACCCACTACCGTAACACGCTCGCCGTTATTTATCTTCCGACTCGCCGTTTTAGCCTCCCAGAGTTCTCCTTTAATCCTGATAACTCCCTTCGGAGCCAGCGGACTGACCACCTTGCCACGGCTGCCGACCATATGAGGCAAACCGGTCAACGGTTTCATCCGCAGTGTCCGGCTACCCATCCGGTACATAATAATCGCTACCGCCCCCCAGACCAGCATTATGGCGACAAGACCGGGTATGGGTATATTGATGCCCATCTGAGGAAAACCCAGCAGTACAATCACTGCCAGGGCTGCCTCCTCCAGCAAAGTGCTCACAATAGCCAGTACCAGTCTCGCTGTCATCTTCTTCACTATTATAGCAGGAAGACTACGTTGCGGATACTCAGATACGGGTGCTATAATTAGCCATTACAGCCAACAACCCTAGAGGTAAATAATGAAGCTAAGCAGAGAACAGGTATTACACATTGCCCGTCTGGCTAAAGTCGGCTTAACCGATGCCGAGGTAGATAAGCTCAGTGAACAGTTATCCGATATTCTGGAGAACTTTGAGGTATTACAGCAGGTGGATACCAGTGATGTGGCCCCCACCGCCCAGTCCATCGCTCTCCAGAACATCATGAAAAACGACGAAGTAATCGACTCCCTGCCGCCGCCCCAAGTTCTGGCCAATGCCCCCCGGAGGGAAGAAGACTGGTTCAGAATAAGGGCAGTATTAGAATAGACCATTTATTAAGGTGATAAGATTGATAAACAACCATAACCGATTAACCATTCACGAAGCCTATAAACTACTCAGAGATAAGCAACTGTCATCGGTTGAATTAACCCGGGCGGCACTGGACCGCGTGTCCCAGGTAGAACCAAAGGTTCACGCCCTGGTTACCGTTACCGATGAGCTGGCGTTAAAGCAGGCCCAAAAAGCCGATGAGCTTATCGCGGCTGGCGATACCAATCCCCTCACCGGCATCCCGGCAGTAATCAAAGATGTCATCTGCACTAAAGGGACACGAACTACCTGTTCATCAAAAATGCTGGAGAACTTTGTGCCCCCCTACGATGCTGCCGTGATGGAAAAGCTCAACAGTTGCCATATAGTGATGGTCGGCAAAAGCAACATGGATGAATTTGCCATGGGCTCGTCAACCGAGAACTCCGCCTTTTTCCCGACCAATAACCCCTGGGATTTGTCCCGCGTCCCCGGCGGCAGCAGCGGGTTCCGGTGTAGTGGTCGCTACCGGCGAGTCCATCTACGCCCTGGGCTCGGATACCGGCGGAAGTATCCGCCTGCCCGCCGGCTTCTGCAGCATTACCGGCTTGAAACCCACCTACGGGAGGGTCAGCCGCTACGGGCTGGTGGCTTTTGCCAGTTCCCTCGACCAGATTGGCCCGATGACCCAGGATGTTACCGATTGTGCGCTGGTCTTAAATGCCATCGCCGGCTACGACAACAGGGACTCAACCTCGGTCCCCCAGTCGGTCCCCGATTATACTCAATGCCTGACCACTGACCTCAAAGGACTGCGTATCGGCGTACCTAAAGAGTATTTCGTCGAAGGTATGCAGGCGGAAGTGGCGAACGCGATACGAGCTGCCATTGGCAAGCTCGAGGAGCTGGGCGTAAGCGCCGATTGGGAGGCGTCTCTCCCCTCCACCCCCTACGCCCTGGCGGCATACTATATCATTGCTCCCTCGGAGGCTTCGGCTAATCTGGCTCGCTACGACGGTGTGAAGTACGGCTTCTCCTACCGGGAGACCGACAGTATGTGGGAAGCTATGCAGAAAACGCGCCAGTATGGCTTTGGCCCCGAGGTGAAAAGGCGCATCATGCTGGGGACATACGCCCTGTCCGCCGGCTACTATGACGCTTATTACCTCAAAGCCCAGAAAGTCCGCACCATGATACAGCAGGAATTCAACCAAGCTTTTGAGAAATTCGATGCCATGGTAACCCCCATATCACCCACCGTCCCCTTCAAAATCGGGGAGAAGATGGACGACCCGCTCCAGATGTACCTGACCGATGTCTGCACCCTGCCGATAAACATCGCCGGCGTGCCCGCCATATCTATTCCGGCCGGCTTTGCCGACGGACTGCCCATCGGTATGCAGATTATCGGCAAGCACTTTGACGAGGCAACCATCCTCAAAATCGCTTACGCCTTCCAGCAGGCCACCGACTGGCATAAGCAGAAGCCAGAGATATAAATGGGGAGTCTAAGAGGGGCGAAGCCCCTCTTCTCGTTCACTCCCCCTCCCTTATCAAAGGGAGAGGGACCAAGGGGGAGAGTTCCCCAATCTAAATTTATTTAAACATCATGGAAACCCAGAGCGAATGGTATAACCGCATTGACAAAGCCATCAGCCAGCACCAGGACAGTCTCGGCAAAAAAGAGGCTAAAAAATACAAACTGGACCTGCTGCTGCGGATGGCGCAAAGAGTTGATTACTTCTCGACTATCTGCGGGGAATGCCAGATGTCCCAGCCGGATATCGCCAGGCTTACTCAAGATTTAGGTGATATAGTTAATATATCTAAAGAAGCGCGCCAAGGCTATTTCAAGACGATTGGCAAAATTACCAAGCACCTCCAGAAACAGCACAAACTGGTTACTCCGGGGCAATACATGGGAATATTTAGCGCCATCGGCACGGCGCTGGGCACCGGTATTGGCGCCATAATAGGCAACACCGGCGCCGGGATGGCTATGGGGGTCGGCATCGGGGTAGCCATCGGCAGCTACCTGGACAAAAAAGCCAAAAAAGAAGGCAGGGTTATTTAGGTAATGAGAGTGGCAAACACCAGAGTCAACTGCTATTCCGGTCATACCTATGCGGATAGACCTGAGTCTTTCCTTTGGGAAGGCATAGAATATAAAGTGGCGGAAATAGAAAAATCGTGGCAGGAACCTGGGGAGAAACATTTCCTTATCCGCACTAAAAATAGTAAAATGTTCAAACTCTGCTATAATGAAACTCAACAGCAGTGGACGGCAACCGAGCTGGTGAGGAGGTGAATATGCTTAAAGACATTCTAAAAATCTTGGAAGATGATGCCCGGGCTAACACCAAGCAGATAGCTACCATGACCGGTACCCCCGACACTGAGGTAGCCAAGCTCATCAAGCAAGCGGAAAAAGACCGTATTATTCTAAAATATAAGACCGTAATCAACTGGGATAAAGTGGAGAACGAGCAGGTATGGGCATTGATACAGGTCAAGGTTACTCCTCAGAAGGACGTTGGCTTTGATGCCATCGCCGAGCGTATTTATCTTTTTCCCCAGGCCCGAACTGTCTATCTGGTTTCAGGAACATACGACCTGCTTGTCCTGGCAACAGGCAAAAGCGAGCACGAGATAGCTGATTTTGTTTCCCAGAAGCTCGCTACTATTGAAGGCGTACAGGCAACTGTTACCAACTTTATGCTTAAGCGATACAAGGAGGATGGAGAAATCCTGGAGGGGGGAGAGGAAGCCAAGCGACAGCCGGTAATTCTCTAGCCGATTTCCTTTCTCGATATCATTCACCGGGAGGCTACCATGGTGAGAACTTCTCAGAGTCAAAATATAAAGCAGCGCAACCTTATCTCACAGAGGGTGAGTCAGCTATCTCCTTCCGGAATAAGGAGATTCTTCGACCTGCTGGCTTCAATGGAAGGCGTAATCTCGCTGGGAGTGGGAGAGCCTGACTTCGCCACGCCGTGGCACATCCGAGAGGCGGCTATACGCTCCATAGAGAAAGGCTATACCATGTACACCTCAAACTCGGGCATGCCTGAGTTACGCCAGGAACTGTCAAAACACCTGAAAGATACCTACAATCTGGTCTATGACCCGGACAGCGAGCTTCTGATTACCGTTGGTGTTAGCGAAGGGTTAGACCTGACGATGAGAGCCATCCTCAATCCGGGTGACGAGGTTATCATGCCCGGCCCGTGCTATGTCTCCTACGATTCCTGCGTTCTCCTGGCGGGAGGCACACCCGTCAGGGTACCCACTTATCAGAAAGACAACTTCGAGATTAATGCAGCCGATATTGAGGCGCGAATTACCGACCGCACTAAAGCCATTCTCCTCGGCTACCCCGCCAATCCTACCGGAGCCGTGCTGGGCAAAGACAAGATGATACAAATCGCCGAGGTAGCCCGGCGCCATAATTTACTGGTTGTCTACGATGAGATTTACGCCAGGCTGGTCTACGGTGTGGAGCATACCTGTATAGCCACGTTACCCGGGATGAAGGAGCTAACTGTTCTTCTGGGCGGCTTCTCCAAAGCCAACGCAATGACCGGGTGGCGCATCGGTTACGCCGCCGCCCCTAGGGAGATTATTGCCGCCATGACCAAGATTCACCAGTATACTATGCTGTGCGTCCCTATAATGGCACAGATAGCCGCTATTGAAGCCTTAAAATCAGGTGGCGCCAGCACTAACGAGATGGTTGACGAATATAACCGGCGTCGTCTGGTGATAGTCAAGGGATTAAACGACATCGGCTTATCCTGTTTTGAGCCTAAAGGGGCGTTCTATGCCTTTCCCTCGATACAATGCACTGGCATGACCTCGGAGGAGTTTTCGGAAAGATTACTCATTGAGGAAAAAGTGGCGGTAGTCCCCGGGTCTGCCTTCGGACCGTGTGGTGAGGGATATGTCCGTTGCTGCTATGCCACCTCGCTGGCTGATATTGAGGAAGCCCTGACCAGAATGAAGCGGTTTGTGGCTCAACATCGCGTCAAATAAGCCTGTTTAAGGCCAAAGTGGCAGTAATTACTCCTCACATCTTATCCGGCGCGGTCATTCCCATAAGGTGAAGCGTCTTGGACAGAACGAGCTTGGCGGCCTCTACCAGTTTGAGACGAGCTCTGGTTAACGCCTCGTCATCCTCAGAAACGACGCGGCACTGTTTATAAAAACTGTGGAATACCGTGGCCAGTTCTTGGGCATAATGGGTCAGGTGATGAGGCTCCAGAGTACGAACGCCCAACTCAACTATCTCCGGCAGGCGCAGCATACTCCGTATCAAGGTCAACTCAGGCTCAGTGGTCAGCAGGGAAACATCCCCATCCCCGTAGTCAATTCCTCTCTCCTGAGCCAGCCGCAGGATGCTGGTAATACGAGCATGGGCATACTGGACATAGTAAACCGGGTTATCCGGCGACTCCTTCTTGGCTAGCTCCAGGTCGAAGTCCATCTGGGCATCAGCCGAGCGGGACAGGAAAAAGAAGCGGCAGGCATCGGCACCCACCTCATCTATCACCTCTCGCAGCGTAATAATATCGCCGCTGCGCTTGGAAACACGCACCATCTCTTCACCACGGCGCAGGGTAACCAGCTGGGAGATTATTACCTCAAGTCGCTCGGGGGGGATACCCAGAGCACCAACCACCGCTTTCATACGGGATACATGCCCCTGGTGGTCAGCCCCCCAGATATTGATTACCCTGTCAAACTTGCGTTCGACAAACTTGTTATAGTGATAAGCAATATCAGAAGCAAAATAAGTGGGCGAGCCATCGCCGCGCACCACTACATTATCCTTATCTTCACCCAGAGCCGTAGACACAAACCAGGTGGCGTCCTCTTTCTCCGCGATATAACCCCCCTGCTTCAGGAGCGACATCACCTTGTCGTATTGCCCTTTATCAAAAAGACTCTGCTCACTGAACCAGACATCAAAATCCACCC
>CAZLFC010000031.1:0-9080 GCA_964558705.1 uncultured Dehalococcoidales bacterium | reverse complement strand
TTACCCTGGGAAACTGGGGTCGTGGGTTCGAATCCCACTCCCTCCGCCAGAGAAATAATAAAGAAACGAAACACCCCTAGGCAGGGGTTTATTTTCTATATCCAGGGGGAAATACCATGCCCAAGTATTATATCTGGACAATCGGTTGCCAGATGAATAAGGCGGAATCGGAACGGCTCGGCAGTTATCTGGAGCAAATGGGCTACCAGGCTACGGCTACCGCCGAAGAAGCCGATTTCATCCTGCTTAATAGCTGCGTGGTGCGCCAGAGCGCCGAGAACCGGGTTATTAACAAACTCAACGCCCTTAAACCAACGAAAAGGTCGCGCCCCGGAACAGCCCTGGCGGTTACCGGCTGCCTAGTAAACTCTCACACTGACCAGCTTAAACAGCGTTTCCCCCACGTGGACTACTTTTTTAAGCCGGGGGATTATCCCACCTGGCTGGAAAAGCAGGCTCAACTACCGGTATTACCCCAGCACCCCTCCCCCGCCACCTATGTCCCTATCATCCAGGGATGTAATAACTTCTGCTCTTACTGCATTGTTCCCTACCGTCGCGGTCGGGAGCGGAGCCGGCCGATAGCCGAAATAGTCGACGAGGTTAAGGAACTGGTGCCGCGCGGCGTCAAAGAGGTCACCTTGCTCGGGCAGAATGTGGACTCATACGGCCACGACCTGCCCGACCAACCAGACCTGGCTGCTTTACTCTATGAGCTAAATACCATAGAGGGACTGGCCCGCATACGCTTCCTGACCAACCACCCCAAGGACATGAGCCCCAGGCTTATTGATGCCATAGCCTCTCTGGACAAGGTCTGCGAACAGATAAACCTTCCCATCCAGTCGGGTGACAATGATATACTAAAAGCAATGAGACGAGGCTATACCGTCGAAGAATATCGCCAACTGGTCGGGCAAATACGTGATAAGGTGGCTGGAATAGCCCTGAGCACCGATGTCATCGTCGGCTTCCCCTCAGAAACAGAAGAGCAGTTCCAGCACACCTTCAACCTTCTCTCCGAACTGCGCTTTGACATGGTTCACGTCGCCGCCTATTCACCCAGGCTAGGCACTATCGCCGCCCGGGAACTCGAGGATAATATCCCTCCCGACGAGAAAAAGAAGCGCCTGCTTAAGGTTGAGCAACTCCAGAAGAGAATCGCCACTGAAATCAATGCCCGGTTAATGGGCAGGACGGTTGAAGTCCTCGTAGCAAGCAGTAACAAGGGTAAGTGGCAAGGTAGAACCAAAACTGATAAACTGGTATTCTTCAGTGACAACAAAGATTACCGAGGTCAACTGGTAAAAATCAGAATTGATAAAACAAGTCCCTGGTCACTACAGGGCAAGATTGAGAATAATAGCAACGATTTAGGCTAAAGAGGAGGACAATGAACAGGAATAAATTATACATCTGGGGATTGTTAGGCGTATGGCTCATCGGTGCGGTATCTTGGTTATTCGCCGGAGGATGCGTGCCTCAGGAAGTACCGGAAGGACAAGAAGGCGGCTTTGACTGGACGATAATTATCTTCCTGGTACTGATGTTCGCCCTGGTTTACTTCCTCATCATCAGGCCTCAGCGCAAGAGGCAAAAGGAACACCAGGAACTGATGACCGAACTGCGCAGAGGAGACAAGGTCATCACCACCGGGGGCATCTACGGACAAATTGAAAGCATCAGCGAGGATAGCGTCGTCCTGAAAGTAGAATCCGGGACAACGATAAGGGTTGCCCGAGGCAGTGTAACCACTAAAAGAAAACAATAGTTTTTAGCAACCTCATCTCCGTTGCCCCCCAGGGAAATACTCGAGAAAAAAGGATTTCCGCTATCCCCTTTTACTCAGCAAACAGGCTATTTAGTCAAATAACAAACGGCTAATAGAACTATAAAGGAGCCCGCGGATGGTCAAAACGGTCTTAGTCGCCATAATTATAGTGGCATTATTGGGAGGAACGGCTTACTGCTGGTTTGGCTGGGACTCCGTGCAAAAGGATCTGGCGGCTACCCAAAGCGGCATAGCCAGCCTGCAAACAACCGTAGAGAACCAGGCAAGCGAGCTGACCGCCGCCCAAGATGAGCTGCAAACCATAAAGGCCGAGCTACAGGGTACTGAAGACTATTTATCAACCGTGGAAGATGAGCTGGAGGCTAACGCCCTGAAGCTCTCCGCAATACAGACTAACCCTTTCAACCTGCACAATCCCACCTTTCAGGAAGCCCTTGATTTCTTAACCGAAGACAAGACTGACGCTAATGAATATAAAGAGCCCAATTATGTATGTTCTCACTTCGCGCGAGATGTCAACAACAACGCCGATAGCCAGGGTATCAGATGCGCCTATGTAGACATACGCTACCCCCAGCAAGCCCACGCCATTATCGCCTTTGACACTACGGATGAGGGACTGGTTTATTTTGACCCAGTGAGTGATGAGAGGGTCAGGCCAGTCATCGACGAGGCATACTGGCAATGTATAGAACCCAGTCCGGGTTACTATTATGAAAAGCCCCCGTTTGATGATACTATAATGGACGTAGTAGTGACCTGGTAGTAAAGGAGAAATGATTAATAACTCTAAGCAAATAAAAGAGAAGATAGCCAGCTTAAAAAAGGACCTAAAAGCGGTTATTGTCGCCCATAACTACGAGAGGTCCGAGGTTCAGGATATAGCCGACTTCGTTGGTGACTCCCTGGAACTATCACGCCACTGCACCGAAGTAGATGCCGAGACAATCGTCTTCTGCGGCGTCCGTTTCATGGCGGAAAGCGCCGCCATCCTCAATCCCAGCCGTACCGTCCTGCTTTCGGAAAGAGGTGCCGGCTGCCCCCTGGCCGATATGATTACGGCCGACGAGCTAAGAAAATGGAAGCAAAGATATCCCAGGGCAACCGTCGTCTGCTATGTCAATTCATCCGCCGAAACTAAAGCGGAAAGCGACATCTGCTGCACCTCGGCTAACGGCGTTGAGATAGTGAACTCCGTTGAAAACGACGAAATACTCTTCGTCCCCGACCACAATCTGGGGCATTATGTGGCCACTCAAACCAAGAGGAATATCATCCTCTACCCCGGCAACTGCTATGTTCACCACCAGATTGAACCCGAGCAGGTAAAACAGGCCAAAAGCCAGCACCCTGATGCCAGGGTACTGGTTCACCCCGAATGCCGTCCTGAAGTGATTGAGCTGGCGGAAGCCGCCCTCAGCACCTCGCAGATGCTTAAATACGTCAAGCCCTCGCCTCATAACAGCTTCATCATTGGTACCGAGGAAGGGATAATTCATCGCCTGAGCCTGGAGAACCCGGATAAATCCTTCCACCTGGTACCAAAAAGCCAAATCTGCATCGATATGAAGAAAACGACTCTGGAAGAGGTTGCCCAGACGATGGAGTTGAGGCAGAATATAGTAACCGTGCCCGAAGCCGTACGGGTTAAGGCTAAACAGGCCATTGACCGAATGCTGGCGGTCAGTTTTAAAAATACAAGTCTTTGAACCATACCTGCCACAGGATGGATAAGGGTATAGTATGCCATCGTTTCAAGAAGAGGTTGAGCAAATCATAGACCTCGCCCTGGCTGAGGATTTAAGCCACGGTGATGTTACCAGCGAGACCCTAATCCCGCCAGGACTTCAGGGGAAGGCATCCATCCTGATTAAGGCAAAAGGGATAGTAGCCGGCGGTGAGATTACCAGGAAGGTCTTCCTGAAGGCTGACTCTTCCCTCAAGGTTAAAGTGCTCATCAAAGACGGCAGCAAGGTTGAACCCGGAGATACAGTGCTCACTATCTCCGGCAGTGTTATCAGCATTCTTAAAGTCGAGCGGGTAGCGCTCAACTTCCTGAGTAAACTGAGCGGTATCGCTTCCGAAACCGCCCGGTATGTCGCCGAAACGCAAGGCTGCCCGGTCATTATCACCGATACCCGCAAGACCACGCCGGGACTGAGGCTGCTGGAAAAGTATGCGGTACGCGCCGGCGGCGGGCAAAATCACCGCCTTCACCTAGGTGACGGTATCCTGATTAAGGATAACCATTTAGTAGCGTTGCGAATCCTGGGCATGAGCCTGAAGGAAATTGTCGCCCGGGCTAAACAGAACGCCCCCCGCGGCTTAACGGTAGAGGTCGAGGTCAATAGCCCTGAGGAAGCATTAGAGGCTGCTGAGGCAGGAGCCGACATAATTATGCTGGATAATATGAGTCCTGATGAAATGCGCCGCGTGGTGAGCCTGATTCCGGAACAGATTAAGACTGAAGCGTCAGGCGGTATCAACCTGGCTAACGTCCAGGCTGCCGCCATGGCTGGAGTTAATATTATCTCAATTGGAGCCCTCACCCACTCCGCCCAAGCCCTGGATGTCAGCCTTGAGCTTGAGCCACAGACCGTCAAACTCAAACTAATCTAAAGATGATAGAGGGCTACTTATCGGCTTCCTGGCTCTGGCAAAATAACTCTGGCTACTATCATCTATCCAGATATCAGTAAACCCGGCGCCGGCCAGCATTCCCCACATTTCTTCTTCGTCAGGAATGAGGTCATTAGCCACCACCGGGATATGGTGATGAATCTCGTTAATTTGAGCCCGGCTTGAGGTATGACAGATTAGCAACTCGCCACCACCTTTAGTCACCCGCTTAATCTCGGCCAGGGCTTTTGGTTTATCCTGGAAATGTGGAAAGCTGGAATAACACACTGCAAAATCGCAGATTTCCTCGCCGAGAGGGATATCGGTCACATCGGCGTGAAGGTAATGAATATTCCCACCAAAACCCTTGGACTTGGCTTTTTTCAGCATATCCTCGGCAATGTCCAGGGCAAAGAGTTGCCCCTCCCTACCCACCTCACTCAAGAGAAAGGGCAGGAACACACCGGTTCCCGTCCCGATATCGAGTACCGTGGCGCCGGGTTTAATATTCAGGCGTCGGGCCATCCGCTCAAGCTTGGTTACATCTCTTTCCGCAATGGCCTCGTCCCAGATGTCAGCCTTCTGGTTAAAATACGACCTTATCAACTCGTTTCCTTCGCCAGAGGTTTCGCCTGCCATCCCTTCACCTTCCTCTTGGGAGAAAAGATTGCCGCTATCATAAAGATTACCGACGAGGTAACCACTATCGTGGCGCCGCTGGGCACATCGAACAGGTATGACAGTAATAGTCCCACCCAGCCCGAAATAACACCGAAAACGGCGGCCAGCAAAAACATCCGCTTCATACTGTAGGTCAACTGGTAAGCAGCCGCCGCCGGGTTCAGAATCAGGCTGAAGATAAGCAGCCCCCCGATGGAACTGAGCGAGACGGTGATGGTCGCCCCGGTTAAAAACAGGATGCCGTAAAGGATAATTGTGGCGGGGATACCCACCGACAGCGCCATGTCCCGATGAAAAATGGTCGCCTGTATCTCCTTGAAAAAGACAATGACCAACCCCACCACCACCACCGCCACTATCCCCAGCAATATAATGTCGCTGCGGGTATTGGTCAGGATGCTGCCCCATAGTAGTTCCAGCGCCCCCGACTTACTGCCGGGCATCAGCCCCATAAAGAGAAAGGCAATCCCCAGCATCAGCGAAAAGATGACCCCTACCGAGGTTTCTGGGTTAAGCTCCCCACGGTCAGCCAGGGGTCCGATTATAGCGGCGGACACAAGACTGACCGCCAGCGCCCCTATCAGGGGATTAAAACCCAGCCATAAGCCCAGCAGCGCCCCGGCAAAGGCAGCGTGCGACATACAAACGCCGATAAACGGCATGTGCATCAGCACCACGAAAACACCGATAATAGCGCAGGCAATACCACCCAGAAATGCAGACAGGATGGCATTCTGCATAAACTGATAACCAAAAATGGATAAGTCCAAGCCGCAGACTCCTCTGAACTAGACCAGGATAGCTTCTTCCCGTCTTCTTTTTACCGTCGAGAGGGGGATATCATACAAGAGACCAAGGTTTTCATCGGTAAGCAATTCCCCGGGAGAACCCTCTTCCCAGATGAGCCCCTCCTTCATCAGTATCACCCGGTCACAGGCGATGGGGAGAGAACCGAGGTCGTGGGTGACAAAGAGAGTGGTCAGGCGCCGTGAATCATGAATCATCTTTACCAGCTCCAGGATATCCGTCTTCGCCCGCCAGTCCAGCGAAGCGGTTGGTTCGTCAAGCAAGAATATCTCCGGCTCCTGGGCCAGACAGCGGGCAATGGCGACACGCTGCTGCTCACCCCCGGACAGGTGACCGATAGGCCGCTGGGCAAGATGGGTCATACCCACCAGTTCCAGTACCTCGTCGACGATTTCCCAGTCGTGCTTGCCCGGTCCCTTAAACAAGCCTAACAGCCCGTAGCGTCCAATCATCGCCACCTCGCGCACCGTCATCGGCATACGAGGGTCGATATTTTCCACCTGAGGGACATAGCCCACCTTCTTTCTCAGGGAATGACCGTTACCGGGCTTGAGGTACTCCCCCAGCACCCATACCCGTCCGTCCAGCAGTTTACCCATCCCGTTAATCACGGTCAGCAGGGTGGTCTTACCGGCTCCGTTGGGACCCACTATACCGATAAAGTCCCCGGAGCGCACCTCCACCGATACATCCCGCAGGGCAATATCCTCCCGGTATGAAACTACTGCGTTCTCGATATTTATCACCGTGTTATCCATTCCCTTGCCTCCTGTTAGTTGACTGTGCACCCGACTACTGAGCCAGCGCCGCCAGTATCAGCTCAATGTTGTAGTCAATGGCTTTCTCCCAGATTTCGGTATCATCAAAGCCGCCGGGAAAGTTGGAAAGAATCACTCTCTGGCAACCAAGCTCCTCGGCAACCCCCGCCCCGGCATCTTTACCGCTCTGCAGATTATCGATAATCAGGGTTACATTCTCGGCTTTACCGGTGTCCACCAACCCTTTCACCACCTGAGGGGTAAGTGAATCAGGTCTGCCGTAAAAGACGACAACATTAAGCCCAGCCCAGTTAAGAAACGCGTTTTGCATGTCAGAGCAAATGACCTTTACCTCAGATAAGTTGGCTTGAGCCAGTCGGCTCTTTAATTCCGCTTCTTTGGCGGCAATTAGACTTTTATATCCTGCCGCTGCCTCCTGATAAGCAGTGCCGTTCTCCGCATCAACTTGCGATAGGGCAGCCGTAACCCTGTCAACCGCCTCTTGCTGTACCGACGGCACCATCCAGTTACTCTGCGCGTTACTCGGTATATCCAGCACCACCACGGTAAGGTCGGCATTATTGGCGGAAGCAATCAGCTCCTCGGAAAACATCTCTCCCTGCCAGCCGTGCAGGATAAACAGGTCGGCATCAGCCAGCTGCTGAATATCGCTCGGCTTGACATCAAAATGTCCCGGGCACTGGGCGGGGGGGATAATATTGACCACATCCACATTGTCGCCGCCAATCCGCTCCACAATTTGAGTGATGAGCGAGGTGCTGGCTACCACCTTGAGCCTGGCGGTATCGGTAGCCGTACAACCGCCCAGCAGGGCAGAGGCAACCAGGCTCAAAACCAGAATAGTAACCACGATAATCCTTGACCTTTTCACTAATCCGTTCTCCTTCCTATTCTCCTTCAGTTTTAGCAATTTAGTGCAATTGCAACTGGTTGCACTCCCAAAAGGCAAAAAATAAAAGCCGTCAGACGGCAATTATTCAGATACTAATTCAGGCCTCCGGCTTCTCCAGAATAATGGCATGGGTCATAAAATCAATCTGCTTGATTTTCGCCGCCACTTCTTTCTCTTCCCCGAAGAGTGTTTTCAGCCAGAGCTTATCTTTATCAAACCCCAGGGAAGCGACCTCCTCCATCAGGAGTTCTCTTTTGCCCGCCGTATCTACATAAGCCTTGGACAAACACATTGTCTTACTCCTCCAATTCCTTCTGGGCTTTAGATAAGAATTCGGTAGCCTGATACATCTCCTGAGCCGCCCTTAACAGGTGGGCTCCGGCTTCGACGGCGCCCGATGCCCCGGCCTTACCCGCCCATTCCCGGAACTCCTGCTCGTGTTCCTCATTATGCTTAATCCAGTAATTCAACAGGGTCTTCAGTTTTGCCTTATCGTTATCTGCCATAACACTCCCCTGAAACTAACCTTATTTAAAAAGGCGGCTACTTTTGACACTTTTCACAGAGGCCAAAGATAGCCACGTGCTTTAACCCGGCACTGAAATTATATTGATGAAGCAACACATCCTGGAGACGAACCAGCGTTGATTCATCAATATCTATTATTGCGCCGCATTCCGTACAAACCAGGTGGTGATGATGTCCCTTATCCGTAGAATGATACCTGAGCCTGCCGTCCCCCAGGTCGGTTTCAATTACCATGCCCAGTTTCTTAAGCAATTCCAGGGTGCGGTAGACGGTGGAAATGTTGACATGCGGATATTTAGCCGTTACTTTGGCATAGATTTCTTCCGCGCAAATGTGACCTTTGCCGTCCTCAATGGCGGACAGAATCATCATGCGCTGCGGGGTCAGCCGAAACCCCTGACCCCTTAACCGACTAATCAACTCCCCGGACTTTTTCATCAATTAACCCGCCTGTCTCCAGCGACGGAAACATTATACCGCAACAAAAATCTTTTTGCAAGGCTTTGTAAATGCATTTATTTGCAACAGTGTTTTTACTGGTGTGCATTTTGTTGAGTCATATTGTTTACCACCACCCAACTGTCTGCCCAAATACCTGGACAATATAGATGCTAAATAATATGCCGACAACTAAAGCTATGATTTTTAGTGCGATGTTCATATCAAGCCAAGACCATTAATAATTGCTATAATGCCATAGACTATTCCCAGTGTTATCCAAATCCACCCGGTCTTAATTGCCTTACGGCCTACAGCTTCACTCCTTTTTGGTTGTGTGAGGGCTTGCCCTTGGAAAAAAAGTGTTAAGCCCACACCCACCATAGCAACTGCGATGCCCAAAAGCCACAATACAAATGGAGCCATAACACACCTCCTTTAAATACGGATTATAGCACTGAAGCAAGGAGTGTCAAGGGGATAAAAGGGCAAAAAGTTATCCCCGACTATCCAGCATTATGGTTACCGGGCCATCGTTGTGGAT
>CAZLFC010000030.1:0-9403 GCA_964558705.1 uncultured Dehalococcoidales bacterium | reverse complement strand
TATAGCCCACACTCTTAATATCGTCTCAGTCCGTCGGAAATATCCAGAGGGTCAGGAGAGAAACTATGAGAAGGTTATCAATTTCAATATTAGTAGCAGTACTTTTAACACCGGTATTGCTAGCGGGCTGTATAGTGGAAGCATTAGAAGGTTCGGGTAACCTCAAGACCGAAGAGATGACATTCACTGAGTTCACCAAGGTTGAAATAGGCAGCGCCTTTGAAGCCGAAATCATCCAGGCTGATTCATACCGCGTCAGCATAACCGCGGACGATAACATGTTTGAGTATATCCAGCTGTCTAAAGGAGGCAAAACATTAAAAATAAGCCTCAAAACAGCCAACTACATTAACACTACCCAAAAGGTCAAAATTACCATGCCCCGGCTTCGTGCTCTGAAACTTTCCGGGGCAACCTGGGGTAGCGTTGCCGGGTTCAGTTCCACGGAGAATGCTGATTTTGAGGTGTCCGGTGCGAGTTCCCTGGATCTAACTGAAATGTCGGCTGGTGACGTCGATTTTGAAGTATCAGGGGCGAGTAAGGTTGCCGGCAAAATAACCGCTGACGACATTGATTTCGATATATCTGGAGCCAGTAATGTCCAGCTGGAAGGTTCAGCCAAGGATATAGCAATTAAAGCCTCCGGCGCCAGCCGCGCAGAACTGGCTGACTTCCCGGTTAATAATGCCGATGTTAATTTCAGTGGTGCCAGTACCGGCACGGTAAACATGGATGGTAAATTGGATGCTAACCTGAGCGGTGCCTCAAAACTCCGCTACATCGGTGAACCCACCATGGGCGACATTAATATATCCAGCGGCTCCACACTGAGCAGGAAATAGAGTAGCCGGCTGAGGCAGTGGGGCAAGATAACTTTGCCCACATTCCTGATGCGGAGGTGATTAACATGACAGAGAATGCCAAACGCGCCATTACTTTTATTGTATTTGCTGTGGGAATAATATTACTTATAGTAGGGGCGACAACGGACGCTTATTCAACTATGACAGGTGTTATTATTTTTCTTTGCTTCCTGGCGGTAAGCATTGCCCTCAGAATACTATGGGGCCTTAAAAAGAAACCTTAGAATTATAGTTTGCTGATACGGCCTGGAGGAGAATCTAATGCCCGGGCGACCTGGCTGGTACGACGATTACTGGAAAAAACTTGATAAAGAGACCGAGAGGAAAATAAGAACCACCTGCCCTCGCTGCGGTAGCGCCGAGACTTACTACAATGAGCACTATAAAACCTGGCGCTGCGGGAACTGCGAACACTCTTTTCGATTGAAAGGACTTGGTGGCGAATTACCCTGGTGGAAGCGCCTGTTTCGGCAATAATTCCCCTCTAAATTGGTATAATTTTACCCCAAACTGCCCCTTGACAAAAATATCTCATTCAATTAAAGTATCCGTCATCAAATCGAGCCGACGTTGCCCTGAAGATAGACAGGCAAAAAGCTCCTTAAAGAAGGAAATATAGCTCCTGTTGAAGTAAGGAGACGGAAATGAGCAAGTTATTAGTCCGGGAAAGGTGCATATTCTGCAGTAGGCCAGTAATTGAACACACCGAGCGTCTTGCCCACTTGAGCCTTGAAGAGCTTCGCAATGAATGCGGTGAGGTAATAGCCAGGGTCGGCGCCAGGGTGGGGGGCAAATCAATCTGCAAAGGTTGCTGTTCTGAGCTGGTATCAATGATTCCCAGCCGGCTAGATAGCTAGACTCTATGACTTCTTCAGTTAGTAAAATCGTTTCAGGCTATTCAGCAGGATAGACGTGCGCTCTAAAAGTCCCTTTCCGTTCACAGCAAAAACTTCTTAATAGCCGCTGCCAGACCGCTCTGCTCCACATCAAGGGTAATGTGGTCAGCTACTGCCTTAACCTCGTCAGCGGCGTTATCCATAGCCACCCCCAGGCCGGCCGTAGTTAACAGCGGTATATCATTGGCACCGTCCCCTACCGCCATAACCACACTAACAGGTATCTCCAGATAAGCCGCCAATGCCTCCAAGGCTTTCCCTTTAGACACGTTGGGGGCCAGTATGTTAACAAAATCAACGCCGGGATAAGCCGGCGTCCTTGCCCGCGAGAAACGAAGGCTATCGTCGAAGTGAACACAAAAAATCTTCGCCTTGGCGGCTTCCTCCAAATTGGTGGTCACCAGCCCTCCCTTAACGATTCTCTCCCGCTCCCAGATGTTGGTAAAGTCCACTATATGAGGTTCTATGTCAAAGAATTGACGATGGGCCTGGGTCGACCACGTCTCCCGCTCAGCAAAATAGTGCGTCGACGAATAAAGCTCAAGGTCTATCTCATGTTGACGGGCAAAATCAACCGCCTGTTTCACTATCTCCTTACTAAGAGGTCGAACATAAATCTCCTTGCCCCAAACGGGGCTGCTCACCGCAGCACCGTCAAAGAAAATGTGGTAGCCATCCAGCGACAACTGGTTGATAATTCCCAGGCATGCCCGAGCCGACCGCCCGGTAGACAGAGAAACCTGCACCCCCAGGTCACGGGCTTTAGCCAGTGCTGCCCTGTCCTCAGTTGAGATGCTCCTGTTTCCATCCACCAGCGTGCCGTCTATATCTATCACTAAAAGTCTGTAACTCATTGGCAACCCTCTTTCAGATAACCACGGAGAGTCTTCGCATTTCTCACCGCGAACGCCTCGAAGTCATTATTAAAATAGATATAGGCGCCTTTCAGATTCACGGCTAAATCAGTCAACCTTTGCGCCCAATCAGCCAGTTCCTCATCAGAGTAAAGACTGGCGTAGAGTTCCGAGCTGCCGTGAAACCGGACATAGGCGAAATCGGCGGTTGCCACCAGCGGGCAACTGACCGACGGCATATCAAAGGCACAGAACCCCACATTATACTTATGTAAAATTTCGAAAACCTGCTCGTCAATCCATGATTGGTGACGAAACTCAACAACATGTTTTAGTCCCCGGGGTAAAGTGGACAGGAATGATTCTAAAGTCTCATCACAGCGGTGCATATTAGGTGGCAGCTGGTATAAAAGCGGCCCTAATTTCTCGCCTAAAATCCTGGCCTTATCAACAAACCTCTCTACCGCCTCCTCAGTACCCTTCAATCTCTTAATATGAGTGATAAAACGGCTCACCTTTACGGCAAAGGTAAAATCGGCTGGTGACGACTCATACCAGGTGGTAAAAGCGGCTTCCGAAGGCAACCGATAAAAGGTATTATTAAGTTCAACCGTGGTGAAATGACCGGCGTAAAATTCAAGCCACTTTGTCTTACTCAATGTCCGGGGGTAGAACCGGTCTCGCCAGTGGTCATAATGCCAGCCTGAGGTGCCGATATAATAGCGCATGGTCCCTGATATAATTTTTGCTAGGTAGACCTTATCTCTTCACGCATAAATCTAATATACGAGATGGCAAAACATACCACCGTCAGTACTATGATGCTGACCAGGTGAGGCCATATGCTTAACAAACTCTGTCCCAGCGAAAGGGCACTGGACGGCACCATTCCGCTGGTGCTCTGCAGTATTTGCTCCAGAGTCCTTGACCCGGGAACAAGAAGAATGGTAACCACCTGCCAGAAGATAGTAATAGGCGACATCCGCATAAGCATTATCCCGGCCTCTCCCTGTCCGGGCTGGATGAAAAACGGAAAGGCGAATAAGAAGATGAACAAAACCCAGACCGCTATCGAGGCAAGGGCTGAGGTAGCTACTCGTTGCAGGAACACCGAGAATAACATAGCCAGGCCCAACCAGAAGGCACCGTAAACAACACTTATCGCCAGAAAAACGATTAACCTGACAATCTCTTCTGAAGATGGGGGGACGCCAATCATTCTAATCCCCATGCCACCCACCAGCAGCACAATGCCCGTCATCATAATCGCCATGGTAGCCACACCGGCCAGGAATTTACCGTTGATAACCGCATCACGATAGATGGGCTGAGACAGAAGCCGACTCATCGTGCCGCTATTCTTCTCGCTGTTTATGGAATCAAAACCAAGGATTATGCCGACTATCGGCATAAAGAAGGTAATGAAAAAGATGAATAAGGGCAACGCCTGCCCGGAGGTAGTATAAAGTTTAAGGAAGACAAAGCGGGTCTCCACTACCTCCTGCCTGATATACTGCGCATCAATATATATGGCAAATATACTTACCGCAAATACTATGGTAAATAGAATAATAAACCGCCAGCTGGTGAAGTGGTCGGAAAGTTCCTTCCAGAATACCGTAATCATTCCCTGCATATTAAGCCTCGGTAAAATACTTCATATATACTTCTTCCAAGGTGTATCTCTGAATCTTCATCTCAACCAACGAGCCGCCGCAATCCACAACCGCCTTGGCTACCTGCGGCCTCAAGTCCTTGGAGCAATTAACCCGTAGCAAATCATCGGACCTGTCCACCCCCTCCACCCCTTTAACCTTCTTAAGACAATCAATAACATCGGAGGTGATTTCAACCAGTTTAACCTCAATAATGTGCTTGGCACCGCCAAAAATCTTCTTGCCCAGCTGACCAATTAACTCATCAGCTACCATTTTCCCTTTTACCATTATCCCCACACGACTACAGATTTGCTGGACATGGTTTAACTGATGGGAGGACAGTATAACTGTCATCCGCTGCTCTCTGGCTATGCGGGCTATCAGGTCAAGCATCTGATTCACGCCCTCCGGGTCTATCCCGCTGGTAGGCTCATCCAGAAAGGCAAGCTTGGGTGTTTTCACCAGCAAATCAGCCATCGCCAGGCGCTGCTTCATCCCTCGAGAAAACGTTCCCACATTATGACCGGCTACCTCCGATAAACCCACTGTAGCCAGTACTTCACCGGCTCTCTTTACAGCCACTTCATCGGAAAGGCCGTTCAATCTGGCCGTGTAGAGCAAATTGTAACTGGCTGTCAAATCCTCGTAAAATCCTACCTTCTCCGGGACATAACCCGCAATGCGCTTTACTTTAAGCGGCTCCCTCGTAGAATCATACCCGAAGACATGCGCCAGGCCCGAAGTAGGCTCAGTAAGCCCGAGCAACATCAATATAGTTGTCGTCTTCCCTGCACCATTGGGGCCAAGGAAGCCAAAGAGTTCACCTTCCTCTACATGCAGGTTTAACCCATCGACAACCGTGGTGCCATCGTAGTTTTTGGTCAGGTCTTTTGTTTCTACTACTAACTCGCTCATCGCCTACCTAAACGTCTGAATAGCACTGCCAGGCCGGCTACAACTACCACTACAATTATGATACCGACCCATCCCCAGATACTGGGGGTTAATACGGTTACCCGGTATTCCAGAGAGTCAAAAATGTCAGGCTTACCCTCAACCCTCAGGGTAAGAGCATAGTCACCGGCTATGGTCTTCTCAGGTGGTTCTATGTTAACATCCACTTCCTGCGCCAGCCCTGCTCCCAGGGTTTCTATATGGTCAGGGGTATAGGTTATAGCCCAACCTTCAGGTTTGCTGGAGTTGAAGGCAATGTCCTCAATTGGAGCCGAGCCCCGGTTTATCAAAATGATTGCTATGTGGTTTTCCTCACCTACCGTCGCCTCGGTACTAAGTCGTCCGGAGCCGGGAAGTACCTCAAGCTGATACCGAGCCGTAACTACCGCTTCAAGGTCAATAGTTGCCGTAACCTCTTCTGAAACCACTGTTAAAGTTAACTTATATTCACCCGGCTCCGGTTCATAACCCGGTGCCGGTCCAAACTGAACCTTGAACTCAGGGGCTACAGGCTCGAAGGTCTTCGCTGTGAAGGACTCTATCTGCTCCTGCTCATATTTCCCTGTAACTGATACATTCCACTGAGGAGGTTCATCCAAGGTGATATCAAACACCCTGTCTTTTTTACCCATATATGTAGCCCCAACCAGAAACTCAAAGGTATGCCCGGAAACACCTCGCAAAACAGGATATTTGCAACTCAATTCAACTACATCCGGCGGCAGTTCATCCTGATTGGGCAACAATGAAAACGAATTATCACTACCATCCCCGGTGGCTAGCGCGACCTGGCTTCCGACTAAACCACTGAAGAGAGCCAACGCCAAGCCGATACAGAGAAGATAGCGAATTGCTCGAGACTTAATCATAAATTTATCCCCCTTTGTGATAAATGATTTAATTCATAAATCAATTCATATTCTGTAAAAAAACACGGAGGGTCGCAGGTTACCACTGAGTCAAAACCACCAGCATTTACTTACAACCTAGTCTAAGAGTATAGACTATGCCAGCAAATAAATCAAATCTGCTATTATTGAAGTGGTACGTAAAAATAGACTATAATTCGGCGATAAGACCGATGAACCGTATTGGTGTAGATATCATAGAAATTTCTCGCATTGAAAATGCTGTCTCACGTTGGGGAGAGACTTTTCTGCGTCGGCTATATACCGAGTCGGAACTCAAGCTATACCACGGTCAGCCCTCATCTCTGGCGGCTCGTTTTGCCGGTAAGGAAGCCGTAATAAAAGCCCTCGGGCCACAAATTAAAGGTATCAGCCTGAGAGATATTGAGATTTTGTCTGACCCTGATGGTCAGCCTGTCGTCAAACTCTACGGAGAAGCGCGGAAACGAGCCGATAGCCTGGGCCTGGACAAACTTGTCATCAGTCTTTCCCATTCCAGGGAACATGCTATCGCCTTCGTGGTCGGTGAAGCCAGGTAAGTCCAGTCCTTACCTTTTGACCACAGCCAGATTGGGTGTTAAAATTAGGGGAAGAAAAATCGAAGGGAGCTAAAGTTGTCCGGTCATTCGAAGTGGTCTTCAATCAAACACCAGAAAGCGGCTACCGACGCCCGCCGGGGGCAGCTTTTTACCAAGCTGACCCGTGAGATTATCATCGCGGTGCGCGAGGGCGGCAGCAACCCCGATATGAATTTCCGCCTGCGCCTGGCGATACAGAAAGCCCGCGACAACAATATGCCCATAGATAACATAGACAGGGCTATCAAGAAGGGTAGCGGCACGGCAGAAGGTGCCAGCCTGGTAGAGCTGGTTTTTGAAGGCTACGGACCGGGCGGCACCGCTATCCTGGTGCAGGCGCTAACCGACAACCGCAACCGAACCCTGCAGGATGTCAGGAATGTTTTCTCCCGCCACAACGGCAGTCTGGGGGAGAGCGGTTGTGTTGCCTGGATTTTCGACTCCAAGGGGTTGATTTCGATAAAAGTTAACGGCCTGGATGCCGACGAACTAGCCCTGCAGGCAATAGATGCCGGGGCTGACGATGTGAAGGTAGAAGACACTTTTGTCGAGATTTACACCAAGCCGGATGAGCTGGAGATGGTCAGGACCGCCCTGGAGCAGAACAACATACCTGTAGACTCGGCGGAGCTGTCCATGGTACCCAAGACGATGGTTGAGCTTGACGACAAGATGGCACTGCAAACCCTGAAGCTGCTGGATAAGCTTGAGGAACTGGACGAGGTGCAGAATGTGTCCAGCAATGCCGACTTCCCCGATTCTATCCTGAAGGAATACCGGTCACAGGGCTGAAAAGGACTTTATTAACAGGTAAATTGAGTTTAACGGTGTAATGAGAATTTTGGGCATTGACCCGGGTACGGTAAAGATGGGCTACGGGGTGATTGAGAGTCGGGATGATGAGATAGCCCTGGTTGATTGTGGTACCTTAGTCAGTCCGGAGCGCTCCCCGATGGGGGAGCGTTTGATTTATCTATATAAACAGCTGTTGAAGATTATCTCGCGCTATAAGCCGGAGGCGGTAGCCATCGAGCAGCCTTTCGTGGCGAAAAACGCGCGGTCGGCGCTGGCGATAGGCAGAGCCCAGGCCGTAGCCATCCTCGCCGCCGCCAAGAGCGGCATCCCGTCCTACGAATACACCCCGACGCAGGTCAAGCAGAAAGCGACCGACTACGGAGCCAGCTCCAAGGAGCAGGTGCAGGAGATGGTGCGGATTCTGCTCGGGCTAGCCCAGTCTCCCCAGCCATTAGACACTTCTGATGCCCTGGCGGTGGCTATCTGCCACCTGCAGGAGGTACACGTGCAAAATCTGCTCGCCGAGCAGCAGTGAAAGGAATGATATGATTGCCAGCCTTAACGGAAAAGTGGAGTCGCTGGGCACCGACGGGGCGATTATCAACGTGGGCGGTATCGGCTTCCAGGTATATATGCCGACTTCCACCCTGAGCACGCTGGGCGCCGTCGGGGAGGAGGTCAAGATTTATACCCACTTCTACCTGCGGGAGGACAACGCCACCCTGTACGGTTTTGGCTCGGCGGAGGAACTGGGGCTGTTCCAGGCTCTGATTGGCGTGTCCGGACTGGGACCCAAGCTGGCAGTAGCCATGCTGTCCGCAATGGATGCGGAGAAACTAACCATGGCAATTGCTACCGGCAATGCCGACCTGCTGGCAGAAGTGCCCGGCATCGGCAAGAAGATGGCGAACCGTTTGATACTGGAACTGAAGGAGAAGATAGGCGCCGGCTGGATAACCACCCCCGCTGCCCAGCTCGCCCAGGAGAACACCGAGGTGCTGGCAGCACTGACGGCGATGGGCTACTCGGTATCGGAAGCCAACCGCGCCGTGGCTACCCTGCCCACCACCTCCGATTTACCCCTAGAAGAAAAGATTAAGCTGGCACTGCAGTATTTCGGGGGGAAGTGAATGGATAGTGGAATGCCAACCTGGATAATACCTGTGGCAGGCATTATTGGAGGCTTTGTAGGGTGGGCGTCTACTCAGTATTGGCAACAACGTCATGCTAGGAGGCAAAAGACGCGTGACGCAACTGCAACACTAATAAAGGGAAGAGCATTTCTCATCGAGA
This sequence comes from uncultured Dehalococcoidales bacterium, assembly GCA_964558705.1. GTDB lineage: Bacteria > Chloroflexota > Dehalococcoidia > Dehalococcoidales. The sequence continues at coordinate 604 of CAZLFC010000030.1, read as the reverse complement.
TGATTAACAAATCATCCGAACCAAAGTTGAAGCAAGTACTAAATCGCGAACTGGATGAGGTAGATGCCGCAATCTTAGAAGAGATTAGACAAGCAGTCCAATTTGTCCGGAGTAAGCAATGAATATCGATAACCTCGTGCTACTAGCATCATTAGTAGGTTTTCTCGGAATCATCATAGGGTGGCTAATTCGAGTCTTACGGTATCGCCGTGAAGTCAAGGCTCAAGCCAGCGAAACACTGAAAACGACGAAAGTACTTCTTGAACAGATGATTTCCAAAACGGAGGATGCTACCACTAGACAGAAACTTTCTGCGCAACTGGAGGAGACCAACTCCGCACTTTTGGCATTGTATAGTACAAGATTACGACGGGCTCTTAAAGAGGCCTCTTTACCGCCAGAAGAGGCTGGTATCATAGACTACAATCGCTTTTTGCACCTAAGATCTGATGACCCAGTTATCCTTATGAACCGGGGTATTACCTATCGACACCTAGGAAGATATGGGAAGGCTCTTGCCGACTTTAACCGCTCCCTGAACCTTAGACTTGATGACCCAGTTATCCTTATGAACCGGGGTATTACCTATCGACACCTAGGAAGA
>CAZLFC010000029.1:0-9722 GCA_964558705.1 uncultured Dehalococcoidales bacterium | reverse complement strand
GTGTCAAAGAAGCCCTCTTTATCCTCCTGCATATCCCGGTTATAAGATAAGGGCAATGCCTTCATCGTCGTCAGCAGCGCCACCAGTTTGCCATAGACCCGCCCTGTTTTACCCCGGGCTAACTCGGCTACATCGGGGTTCTTCTTCTGGGGCATGATACTGCTGCCGGTAGCATAAGCCTCGTCAGGCTCAATAAAATCAAACTCGGCTGAAGACCATAAAACAATCTCTTCAGCCAGCCGGGAGATGTGCAGCATACAGAGGCTGGCTGCCGCCTCATACTCAATCACGAAATCCCGGTCCGAGACAGCGTCAACACTATTCTGACTTATCCGACTAAAGCCCAGCTCACGAGCCAGGAAGTTGCGGTCGATATTATAGGCAACGCCGGCTATCGCCCCGCTGCCCAATGGCATCACATCGGTACGCTTCAAGCAATCATTAAAGCGGTCTATGTCACGCTGGAGCATCTCAAAATAGGCTAACAGGTGGTGAGCCAGCAGTATCGGCTGGGCTGGCTGTAGATGGGTATACCCCGGCATGACCACGCCCTTATTAGCCTCAGCCAGGTCAATTAAAGCTTCCTGAAATTCCCTAAGCCTTATCAGTGTCTTAGAGATTGCTTCTTTAGCAAAGAGACGCAAGTCCAGAGCTACCTGGTCATTTCGGGAGCGGGCGGTGTGGAGCTTGCCTCCCACCTCGCCTACCATATCAATAAGCCTGGACTCGATACTCATATGAATATCCTCGAGTCCAGGCTTAAACTCAAACTTACCGTGCTCTATTTCCTCGCCAATAGCCGTCAGCCCACGGGCAATAATCTCAGCCTCTTTATCTGAAATTATCCCCTGCTTGGCCAGCATCCTGGCGTGAGCAATACTACCAGCGATGTCGTAACGATATAGACGCCAATCAAAAGGAATAGAAGCCGTGTACTTGGCGACCGATTCATCGACCGTCTTATTAAATCGACCACGAATAAAGCTTATTTAGGTTCTTCTCCCTTGAATTTTTACTATACCCGCGGCACGCCTTTCTCCCCCGCCATCTTCTCCTTCTCTTTCCGGCGCAGGATATATTTCTGAACCTTGCCTGCCGAGGTTCTGGGTATCTCACCAAACTCTATTTCCTTGGGACACTTAAAGTGAGTCAGGCGCTCGCGGGTGAACTTTATAATCTCCTCCTCAGTGGGATTTTTCCCCGGCTTGGGGTGAACCAGGCACTTGACCACCTCACCCCATTTTACATCCGGCTTCCCAAAGCAAACTACCTCGTCAACATCGGGGTGTTCATATATAGCGTTTTCCACCTCGGTGCCGATGATATTTTCCCCACCACTGATGATAAGGTCCTTAAACCTGTCCTTTACCTCAAGATAGCCATCGGGATGTAACACACCGCCATCACCGGTTTTCATCCAACCATCCTGGAAGGCTTTGGCATCTTCTTCGGGTGCCTTGTAGTAGCCCCGGACCACATCGTTGCCCCGCTGGAGAATTTCTCCCATGGTAGCGCCATCCCAGGGCACATCCACCCAGGGGTCATCCTCAGTCCCTTCCCCGGTAACTACTCTCTGTTCTCCGGCGTTTATGTCAGGCACCCCCTGGCGCATCTTCATTGAGATTCGTTCCTCAAAAGGCAGCTTATCCCAATCAGGATTCCATTCGCAAATGGTGAACGGCCCGTAGGTTTCGGTGAGACCGTAGGCGTGCCTTATTTCGGCACCCTTACCTTCCATATCCATAAGCATGGTCTCCGGCGGAGGAGCCGCGGCATTATTGATGATTACTTTGGTGGGGAACTTCTTTGCCCCTACCTGGTCCATATGCTGCCCCAGCCGGAGAAAGAGAATAGGGGCTCCAGCCATATGGGTTACCTTATGTTTGTCTATAAGCCGCCACATCTCATTGGCTTCAGGGGCGGGCATGCAGATAGTGGTCGCTCCAACTCCAGCCACCACCCAATTCCAGCACCACCCGTTGCAGTGGAACATAGCCAGGCAGGCCAGATAAACCGAATACTGGTTCACCGAATGTTCTATAATCTTAGTGAGAGCATGGAGGTAAGTACTGCGGTGAGAATACATGCACCCCTTGGGTTTGCCAGTGGTGCCACTGGTGTAATCAATAGCGATGAGGTCATTCTCATCTTCAATGTCTAACTTGATATACTCCTTACTCGCCTTACCGATAAACTCCTCAAAACCAACCCCGGGCAACTCACCCTTGGGGGTTTCCCCATAATTGTCCCGCCCATCAAAGATGTTTATATAGGTCTTTACATTGGGCAAGTCCTCCGGAATCACCAGATGGGCAACCCCGGCATCAACAAACATGACTTTAGCTCCAGAGAGGTTGACAATAGTGCTAATCTCTGGTGCGGAAAGGCGATAGTTTATAGTTACTAAGGCGCCACCACTAAGTGGGACTCCATAATGGGCTAAAAGGTGAGTCTCGAAATTACGACACAGAAAGGCAACATTTTCTCCCTTTTTAACCCCTATTCCCTTAAGGGCGTTACTTAACTGGTTTGCCCGGTCAAAAAACTCCTTCCATGTCCAACTCTTGTCTTCCTGAATTACCGCTGTCTTGTTGGGCATGACATAAGCAATCCGCTGTAAAAAGCTTAACGGGGATAATGGCTCATACCAATGCAATAATTCCTTCTTTTTCGCCATTTAATAACCCTCCTTTCTATCCTCCTTCTCAACCCTGGTATCACTTTCGTAATTCACTATAATAGATTTATGGTTATCATAAATTACAGACCTTCTAACTCTGTGCCTCACCTCCTTATCTAGTTCAAGATTTTTCCAGCTCATCATCAGTCACTGACTGCACCTGAGCCTGGGTTCTAACCGGTAATCCCCAGATGTGAATAAAACCAGCGGACGCACCCTGGTCAAAAACATCACCTTTATCATAGGTAGCCAGACCGTAGTCATACAGTGACCTGGGCGATCTCCGCCCAACCACGCTACAATTTCCCTTAAACAACTTCACCCGCACGGTTCCAGCAACGAACCGCTGTGAACTCCTGACAAAGGCAGCTAAATCCTGACGCAGTGAAGTAAACCACAAGCCATCATAAATGAGTTCTGCATACTCCGTAGCTACCTTTTCCTTAAAACGCAACTGATACTTGGATAAAGTCATCGCCTCCAATGCCCGGTGCGCGGCTAATAATACGGTTGCCGCCGGTGCCTCATAAATCTCTCTCGACTTTATCCCTACCAGCCTGTCCTCTATATGGTCAATCCTCCCCACCCCGTGCTTTCCCGCCAACTCATTTAATTTTCCGACCAAGCTTACACCATCCATTTTCTTCCTGTCAATAGCCACCGGGAGACCCTTCTCAAAATCAATCTCTGCATATTCCGGCTTGTCGGGGGCCTCAGCGGGCGAAGTTGTCCAGGTAAAGGCATCTGCGGGTGGCTCCATCCAGGGGTTCTCAAGAACCCCGCACTCACAACTCTTCCCCCAGAGACATTCGTCAATGGAATACGGGCTGGCGGCAGTAATAGGTATCGGTATATTATAACGCTGAGCATATTCAATGGTCTGTTCCCGGGTCATGCCCCATTCCCGGGCCGGGGCAATAATTTTAATACCAGGAGCCAGCGCATTTATACTCACCTCAAACCTTACCTGGTCATTCCCTTTACCGGTACAACCATGAGCTATTGCTGAAGCACCTTCCTCTTTGGCTACATCAACCAACAATTTAGCCATTAACGGACGCGATAGCGCTGTAGCTAGCGGGTACTGACCTTCATAAACAGCGTTCGCCTGCAAGGCTGGGAAAACATAATCGTTTATAAACGATTCCTTGGCATCCTTCACCAGCGACTTTACCGCACCGACATCGAGCGCCTTTTGATAAATTACCGAAAAATCACGCTCGTTCCCCACATCAATACTGACGGCGATAACATCCAGGTCATACTTCTCTTTCAGCCATTTGATGGCGACCGAGGTATCCAAACCACCACTGTAAGCTAATACTACCTTATCTGACACAGTTAACCTCCTAGTAAAAGCAGACTCAAGAGCCTCCCAAAAATTCGATTACCGTCTCGTTAAATTCGGCAGCCTTTTCTATATAGGGACAGTGGCCGCATTCATCAATAATTTTCAGCCTAGTACCGGGAATCAGCTTGTTTGCCTTACGGGCATACTTGAGGGGAATAACTTTGTCCTGCGCCCCATGAATGAGCAAAGTAGGAGACTTAATCAAACGAAGTTTATCCAGCACAACTGCCTCAGGGTTTGGACCTGTGAAACTTACCCCGTTGCGTATAATGTTTAGCAATGCCTGTTTTGCCCCGGGCATCTTCATAAACTGGTAATCCTTTTCTACCATCTCATCAGAGACCAGCCCCGGATTGTAGAACGCCCTCTTCATCCCGTGCCTTATGCCAGCCTTTACCGTTGGCTCTAATATCAGCTCGCCGATAAGAGGCAGACAGCAAAGTCGATAGAGAAACGGTACTCTATCATTAAAACCGGCACTATCTACCAGCACCAGCTTATCAGCTTGCTCAGGATAGTTGATAGCTACCGACATGGCTACCAGTCCTCCCAGGGAATGTCCCACTAGGCTGGCGTGGTCAATTCCCAGAGCTTGCTCAAACCCACTGACAACCTCCGTGGCAAAGGCAAGATTATAATCAATCCTGGGTTTGTCAGACAATCCGTGCCCGGGTAAATCCATAACGTATACTTGGTAATGTTCGCTCAGGGGGCCTACATTAAGCCACCACGCCTCCAGAAACCCGCCTACACCATGAATAAGTACCAGGGGAGCACCACTCCCTTTTACAATATATCTGATTTTCAGCCCTTTGACAACAACGTATTTTTCGTCAAGGTCTTCCGCCTTTAGCGGCTTCATCCCAACATCTCCTGTCTTCAGTTTTGGTCAACAGGGCTGGATAACGCTTCATCCAGGATACCCAACGCCTCGTCAATATCGTCGTTGCCGATAATAAGTGGCGGCATAAAACGCAAAGCATTGGGCTTAAGTCGATTAACCAGTAAACCCCTCTCAAGACAGCTCGCTACCACCGACTCAGCTATATCCTGGTTAAATTCAACTGCCAGCAACAGTCCGCGCTCTCTTACCTCGGTGATAAACGGGAACCTTTGTTTCAATTTTGCCAACCCGGCAGTAAAATGCTGTCCCACCGCCTTCACATTCCCGACAATATCATTGTCAATGATGAACTTCAGCGTAGCATACCCGGCGGCACAGGCCATCAGGTTACCGCCGAAGGTAGAGCCATGGTCTCCCGGCGCGAAAACGGATGCTTTATCCTTTGCCAGAATAGCCCCGATTGGTATGCCACTGGCTAAACCCTTACCCAGCGTCATTATATCGGGCTCAGCGTCATACTGCTCGTAGGCAAAGAGTGTCCCGGTTCGTCCCACACCAGTCTGAACCTCATCCAGAATAAGCAGAATCCCTTTTTGGTCGCACCAGGCCCGCACCGCCGCTAAATATTTATCGTCGGGCAGGTTAACGCCGCCTTCTCCCTGAATCGGCTCCAACATCACGGCACAGGTCTGACCGGTGGTAGCTGCCTTTATGGCTTCAACATTATTATACTCCACATTTATAAAACCGACCGGCAAGGGGGAATACGGCTCCTGGTACTTGGGCTGACCGGTAGCCGCCACCATAGCCAGGGTGCGACCGTGAAAAGAATTCATCGTGGTGATAACCTCATAGGCTCCGTTCAAATGGAGCTTCCCGTAGCGTCGGGCCAGTTTTACCGCTCCCTCGGTAGCCTCAGCCCCGCTATTGCCGAAAAAGACCCTGTCCAAACAGCTATGCTGAACCAGAAGCTCCGCCAGGCGAAGCTGAGGAATAGTATAGAACTGGTTGGAAGTCTGAATCAGGTTATTCAACTGCTCCGTCACCGCCTGAACTACTGCCGGATGGCTATGCCCCAGGCTATTAGTGCCCCAGCCATTAACCAAGTCCAGATACTCCCGGCCATTCTCATCCCATACCCTTGCCCCCCTCCCCTTAACCAGGGTCACCGGCGAGCGCTTAAAGGTTTTCATAAAATACTTGCTCTCAAGTTCCTGCCAGTTACTCACTCTCTCCTCCAATCGTCGTACCACCTCCATGACCCTCTATTTCTTTCAGCAAGGCGTGCGGCTGCCTGCCGTCTACAATACTCGTGGTTGAAGCGGCTGACAGAGCCCTCAGACCGGCTTCAACCTTGGGAATCATCCCCCCCGATATAACCCCCGAATTCACTAGAGCTTTAGCATTGCCGGGAGACAGTTGATTTATCAGGCTGCCTGACCGGTCGCAGATGCCTTCAACATCGGTTAAAAAGACCAGCCTCTCAGCCCCGGCGGCGGCAGCGATTTCACCAGCCACCGCATCAGCGTTAATGTTAAGCACCGGCGGTGCTTTATCAGGTTTATCAAATGAATATAAGCCGATGGGAGCCACCACCGGTATGTAGCCCGACTTTAGTATAGCTTCCAGCGGAGCCAGGTTTACCTCTGCTACCGTCCCGACATAGCCCAATTCTTTATCCTTAACCCTGGCTTGAATTAGCCCCCCGTCAACACCGCTGATACCTATCGCCTTTCCCCCTAGGTTATTGATACTGGCTGTAATCTCCTTGTTGACCAGACCCGCCAGCACTGAAGTTACCACTTCAAGAGTTGCGCCATCGGTTACGCGATGTCCCCGGACAAACTGACTGGGAATCTGCTGCTTTTCCAGCCATTCGGTAATCAGCTTGCCACCACCGTGCACTACCACCAGCGATTTGCCCTGCTGCTGCAGCGCCACCATATCTTCAATAGCCGTATCGTGGCTGCCCAGCGTAGCCCCACCGAGCTTAACCACAATAACTTTGTTTAATTTGCTCACCCCCGACCCCTTTAGCTTAATATCAGGTTGTATACTGACTGTTAATGGTGACATACTCTTCAGACAAATCACAACCCCAGGCGGTAGCTTTACCATTGCCCAGGTTTAGCTGTAATTTTATCACTACTTCGTCTCGACTTAACAGTGCCACCGCATCCTGTTTAGTGAATGGCTGTACACTGCCTTTTTCCACCAGGCATATATCACTCAGATATAGGTCAATCATGGCTTCCGCCACCTCGGCACCGCTCCGTCCCGCCGCCGCCACAATCCGCCCCCAGTTAGGGTCGTTACCATGTACCGCCGACTTCACCAGTGGCGAACTCACTATTGTCCGGGCCGCCAGCCGAGCGTCAGCCTCACTAGCCGCACCGGTGACATTAACCTCAATCAGCTTGCTCGCCCCCTCGCCGTCGCGGGCAATATCTTTAGCCAGGCCGATACAGACCTGAGCAAGACCATCCTGAAAAGCACTTGCCTCCGGACTGTCCGCCGTAATTACCTTATTCCCCGCCATACCATTAGCCAGCAGCAACACCGTATCGTTGGGGCTGGTATCGCCGTCAATAGAAACCATATTAAAGGAGACATCCACCGCTTTTTTCAGCGCCAGTTTCAGAAAGTCCGCATCCACCGCAGCGTCGGTAGTTAAAAAGCAAAGCATTGTCGCCATATCCGGATGAATCATCCCCGAGCCTTTGGCTATCCCACCGATAGCAAACTCAATCTCCCCCGTTTTAACGGTCACCGCTGCTTCCTTGGGGCGGGTGTCCGTGGTCATAATAGCCCTGGCCAGCTCATGCCCGCCGTCTTCGGAGAGGACAACCTGTCCGATACCGGCCCTTATCTTCTCCATAGGCAACCTTGGCCCGATTACCCCGGTGCTGGCCACCAGAATATTCTCGGATGATACCCCCATATCCCTGGCGACTAGGTCTGCCATCTCAGCCGCATCGGCCAGACCATCTTCACCGGTAAAGGCGTTGGCACAGCCGCTGTTTACCACCAGCGCCGCTACATTCCCTTCCTGTAGTCGCTGCTGGCACAGAGTTACCGGCGCTGCCTTAATCTTGTTGGTAGTAAACACAGCCGCCGCCACACACGGCTCCTCGGAAAAGAGAATGCCGAGGTCGAGGGCATTATCCGCTTTTTCCTTTATCCCGGCGCAGGTAGCTCCCGCATTAAACCCTTGCGGTGAAGTAATTGTACCCGAGCCAATAAAATCAATAATGACTGCCATCACCCCCAAAATATAGCACACCCAATATGGCTAAGCAAAGAATAGTTGTGGCCAGGGCTTATGCTGATATGGCAATAATTGGTAACCGGTAGTAGAATAGGTAGATTAAGTAATAACTCAGCGAGGTTTGGATAATGGAAGTAAAGACAGTCTATTTTGAGAATTCCGGCGGCGAGAATACTGAAGCGGTGTTCAATATCGTCAAGCAGCGAGCCAAGGAACTCGGTATCCAGAAGATACTGGTGGCATCTACCAATGGCGACACCGCCGTCAGGGCTATGGATGCCCTGACGGGATTCAAGGTTATTGTGGTAACCCATATCACCGGCTTCAAGGAGCCCAATGTCCAGGAGTTCACCGAGGAGAACAGGCGAATAGTTGAGAGCCAGGGGGGCACTATACTGACCACCGCCCATGCCTTCAGCGGGCTAAGTCGGGCAATGCGCGTCAAATACAATATGTTTGTTCTGGGAGAGGTAATTGCCGATACGCTGCGTATCTTCGGTCAGGGGACGAAGGTCGCCTGCGAGATAGCCCTGATGGCAGTTGATAACGACCTGATGCGATTCGGTGAAGATGTTATCTGCGTGGCCGGCACCGGTCATGGTGCCGATACCGCCCTAGTGCTCAGAGCGGTTAATGCCCGCAATTTCTTTGACCTCAAGGTCAGGGAAATCCTGTGCAAACCGCATTTCTAGACTACCTCTTGCAATATATGAGCGATAGGAGTAAACTTATTTTTTAATGAAGATTGTGCATTTTACTGCCGACAAGAAGATTAGATACGGCATATTAGATAATGAAACTATCCAGGGCATTGAAGACAAGCCCTACCGTCATATTAAACCCACCGACCAGTACTATAAGCTGAGCGAGGTCAAGCTGCTACCGCCGTGCGCCCCTTCTAAAATAGTGGCTTTGGGGCTGAACTACCACAGCCACGCTAAAGAGCTCGATGCCCCCATCCCCGACGCCCCCTTAACCTTCATCAAGCCGTCAACTGCGGTGATAGGACCTGAGGACAGCATTATTTATCCCCCCTCCACCAAAAGAGTCGATTACGAGGGTGAACTGGGCGTGGTGATTAAGAAACCGGCCTGGCGAGTATCTGTAGAGAACGCTTTAGATTATGTTCTGGGCTACACCTGCTTTAATGATGTCACCGCCCGCGACCTGCAAGAGAAGGACGGGCAGTGGACCAGGTCCAAGAGTTTTGATACCTTTGCTGCCATCGGGCCGTGCATTGAGACGGAACTGGACCCCAGAGATGTTGCGCTGGAAACCTATCTAAACGGGACTCTTAAACAGCGCGGCAATACCAGCGACCTCATTTACTCCGTTCCCCAGTTGATAAACTTCATATCTCACGTGATGAGTCTGCTGCCGGGGGATATGATTGCTACCGGGACGCCCAGCGGTATCGGGCCGATGTATCCCGGCGATACCGTGGAGGTAAAGATAGCGCCGATAGGCACCCTGAGAAATTACGTGGTCAGCGACGGCCAACCGTCTGACCCGACTTCAATTGAATAAAGTCGCGTAGTAAGTTCGTTTACCGGACTCACTCCATTTACCCCCTCTCCTC
>CAZLFC010000028.1:0-9922 GCA_964558705.1 uncultured Dehalococcoidales bacterium | reverse complement strand
ACCCCCAGGCTGACATCGGTTATCATGCCAAAGAAACGCTGCTTCTCCCCCTCAATGGTTACATAGCGCCCCACCGCCATATCCTCCACCGAAGCCGAACTGTCCAGCCTGACTTCCAATCCTTTTTCCAGCGAACCAGAGACAATAATACCCAGACGCTGACTCATTGTTTAATCCTCTCCAGAACAGCCTTGAGATGGTTTAACTGACCGCTAAACAATACGGCTAATTCCTTACCCGCCGCCACCAGGAAAGAGTGACGGTCTGCCTGCACCTGACTCATCCGGCGCAGGCAGGCGGCGATAAGCTCGTCGGTGGCAACAGGCAGGCTGGTATTAATTAATATATTAAGGAAAGCCAGAGACTGGCTGAATTCCCTTACTTCCTCAGGAGGACACAGGTAAACAAAGCCGTGAAGACGGGCGGGCTTGGGAGGCAGGTAATGATACAGTTTATCATTTTCTCTATGCCCGACCACCAGAGCCTCAAACTCACTCCTGAGCAACCTGGCCAGCTGAGGGCTTGATTGGTAGATGGCTGCCTCGCTGGCTTCATCCCTGCCCCTGGCAATCGGGCGCCGCCCCGGCTCAATACTGGTGGTGGTAGCCTGATAGACGATGCCATAGAGCTCCACCGGCAAGTCGCTGGTCTTTACCAGGCTGCCAAGGGGTGGTAACTGGTAAAGCTCATAGCACTGCGCCACGAAACTAGTGGTGCTGGCTTCAATGACCTCACCGACTCTCTGTGCTTCGTCCATATTCAATTGCCCTATTTCTTCTTTTCCTTTGGCTTCTTAGGTTTTTTCACGTTCTTCCTGCCTTTACTACCCATGTCCTTGCCCCTTTCTATTGCTCATTTATAAAGCGGGTAAAAGTATGACTTCTGCCCTATATTCACACAGTGGTAGCGGTTGTTCGGCTCATTAGTTGGGGAACTGAGAATCTCGCAAATCTCCTTCATACAACGACATTCATCTACCGGGTCTAGCTTGCCCTGACAAATCAATGCTCGTAGATACTCATTATAATCGGCACACTCCACAAACCCCTCCTCCCCTTCATTTCTCCTCCGCTCGACCGCTTCCCTGGCTATAGTCAGTATTTGCTCCCGGTCAAACTCAAACATGGCTCACCTCCCTTAAGCATTATTTCTTCTGCTTACTCCCCTTCGCTTATCTCTTCAGCCATCATTCCATTAAAGGAAAACCCGAAAGGTAATATTCTTTTTATCCCTCACACCCACCTCGTCCTTTTGCTCTGGCTCTTGGCGGAGGTGAGGCTCGGCATTTTCTCTGCTATCATGGATGATTCCACCATCTGCCAGAACAGCTCTCTATCGACGGCGGTTACCACCGCCTGCTCGTGGGCTTCGCTTAGTGCCACCGGATAGCCCAACCCCCGCCGGCACTGGTCCACCGTCAAAGTATGAACCAGACCGAGTAAATCTGTATCAGTGGCTACCCACTGGGGAACTTCAACACGGGCTATTTCATCATCTATCCTGAGATAGCAAAAGTAAACGAGGTGCTCCCCGTAGCGCTTCTGGACCCTGGACGGGCTGATAAAAAGGTTTGACCTGTCCCCCTCCCCCAACAAGTTCAAGAACAGCTCACGGTCCCGAACACCAGCCACCGCGTCGCACTCTCTCGTCGTACAATCGGAGCAGTAGCGGTCGCTATCCACCACCTCGCGAGGGCAAAGAGCGACCCGCAGCGCATTAACCACATCGGTGCTGCGGGGGAAACTGATGTAGCTGGCCACAGCCACCCTTTTATCACTATTAAGCTTCTTTATGGTATCCAGAGAGCTGAGAAAACCCTTGTCCAGCAGTGCCTCAGCGACAAACTCCGGATAGGCTTCCAGCCCCCAGAAAATAAGCGAGCCGTCCACAAGGGCTAGAGAGTCGCTTCCCGGCGGCAATTCGCCGGCCAACTCAGCTAACCGTCGGCACTCCTCAACGCCGCGCTTGATACCTAACAGCACACCTTCTATCGGCTGCTCACGCCCCTTAACATCGGGCGAATTAATCACCAGGTCTTCGTCGCTGGAATAGAGGCAGGGGAAGCTATCCAAACTCGCACCGGACTGAGCACCATAGTTAAGGACAGTAGCCCCTATATTTATCAGAAAACACCTGGTTGATTTGTGCCGGTCAACATCAATATGAGAGCCGTCAGTGGCCAGAACGGTAAACTCAGCGGGGAGGGGTGGCATTTCATATTTTCGGTCAATTCCATCCACCAGACCGGCTACCAGCCAGGTAGTCTTACTGGCGGCAATCTTCCGGGTCAAGTGCTCCAAGTCATCAGCCTGCCGGTGAAGCACATCCACAGCCTGCTGAAGTCGGTTTTGCCTTGCCTCGCTGCCCGCCTTCAGCCGGGCTACCATGCCATCAACCTGTGACGCCACTTTAGTTAAATCCAGTGACACCGCTCTCACCCCCGCCTATAACTACGCCAAATTATCCCTTTTCCCTCGTCGACTCCTCAATCCATTTCAGATAATCCGGGTTGCCGCTATCTATTAATGATGAAACAATACAGGGAACTTCATAGGAATGCAAATCTGTCACGCGCTCAATAACTCTATCAACCAGCTCCGCTCTGGTCTTAACCAGCATCGCTGCTTCACTTTCCTCCTGAATCTTCCCCTCCCAGCGATAAATTGATTGTATCGGGTGGATATTGACACAAGCCACCAGCTTCTCCTCTACCAGAGTTCGGCCTATTTGCCTGGCTTCGTCTTCATCCTGAGTTGTTATGTAAACTAAACAGTAAGTCACCCGAGAAACACCCCCTTTCTCCCGGCTCTAGCCAGCCCCTTGCTTATAGGTCTCCTTCCCCCACCCCGAGTGTACCTCCTTAATACTGTCGATAATACTCATACAGGCATCAAAAGCCGCCTGGCGGTGCGCCGCACTTACCGCGATAAGCAGCAGTTTATCACCGACCTCCAGTTGTCCTACACGATGCACTATAGCCACATCCTCAATCTCAAAATCTCCGAGGGCATTATCGGCCAATGCCCTGACTCTATCAATTGCCTCTTCATCTCTGTCAAACTCGATTCCTGCCACCTCTTTCCCTTCCGAGGTGCCACGCACCACACCTACATAAGCCACTACCGCCCCTACCTCCGGAGCGCCCATGCTACCGATTATCTCTTCCACCGAGAAATCATTATCCGCTACCTCAAACATCTTCATTTTCCGCTTAACATGCTCCTTAGTGATTTTTTTTATTCACAGAGTCTATTGTATTACATTGACTAACTCAAGCCAAACTCCGTCACCGCAAAGACACCAAGAAAACTATTATGTTACAATCGTAGCCAAGGTGTTTTGATGCTTCCGTTACTATTAAGCGTAGTGGTAATTTCAGCGTCCGGGGTAATGCAGCCCGGCATTATGCTGGCCATGACCATCGCCAAAAGCTACCGGTCGCCGTGGGCGGGTGTCCTGATAGCCCTGGGGCACGCCGTCATTGAAGTCCCCCTGATACTGCTGATTTACTTCGGTTTTGCCCAATTCTTTGAAAACACAATCGTTCAGGTGGTGCTGAGTATAGTGGGGGGTGGCATGATTATCTGGCTCGGGATACATATGTTCCGCGCCCGCACCGAGATAACCCAGAAAGGCAAGGACCTGCCCTACAACGCCTTTGTGGCTGGTATCCTGACCAGCCTGCTTAATCCCTTCTTCTGGGTATGGTGGGCGGCTATCGGCAGTATGCTCGTCATGAAGTTTCTTGACTTCGGCACCACCGGGTTAGTCTTACTTATTATTGTCCACTGGCTATTTGACCTGGCCTGGCTTTCCTTCGTTTCCGTACTGGTCTATAAAACGCACTCGCTCTGGAGCAGAAAGGTTCACGAAGGGATATTTATTGCCTGCAGCCTGCTACTGGTCGGCTTTGGCATCTGGTATATGGTCTCAGGCATCCAGCTGGTGGTTTAGCCCCGCTATACCTGGCGAATTCGGTATAAGGAGAACATCAATGAAAACAGGTTATGTTTACGACCCCGTCTACCTCAAGCACGACACCGGGGGGCATGTGGAAAACAAGAAGAGACTGGAGACAATCATCTCCCACCTGGAACAGACCGGCCTCACCAAGCAACTAATACCGAATAAACCCCGCCCCACCTCTGTTGCCGAGATAGCGCTGGTACACGACGAGCAGTATATATCGGATATCCGGGAAGCCGCCCAAAGGGGTGGCGGCTGGCTGGATGCCGATACGGTAATGTCACCCGACTCATACGAGGCAGCTATCTATGCCGCCGGCGGCGTTATCAAGGGAACTGACGCGGTTATGGACGGAGAAGTGGACAGTGCCTTTGCCCTGGTCAGGCCTCCTGGACACCATGCCACCTCCCACCACGCTATGGGTTTCTGTCTATTTAATAATGTAGCGATTGCGGCGAAATATGCCCTAGCTAAATATAAACTGGAACGCATTGTGATTATCGACTTTGATGTGCACCACGGCAACGGCACCCAGGGGACTTTCTATAATGACCCTCAGGTTCTCTATATCTCGACCCATGAATACCCTTTCTACCCGGGAACCGGCAACGTTGACGAAACCGGTGACGGCGACGGCACAGGCGCCACCATCAATATCCCCCTACCGGCCGGCTGTGGTGATAACGAATATATCGAGGCTTTTGAGAAGATTATCGTGCCCGCCACGAGACGATTTAACCCCGGGCTTATCCTGGTTTCCGCCGGCTATGACACCCACTGGGCGGACGAATTAGCCCTGATACAGGTGAGCGTTACCGGCTTTGCCCGGATGGCGCAGATTACCAAGGGACTGGCTGATGAGCTGTGTGACGGACATCTCGTCTTCACTCTGGAGGGCGGCTACAATCTTGATGCTCTGGCAGCGTCAGTAAAAGCCACCTTTGAGGTGCTGCTGGGCAAAAGCGATATTGAAGACCCTATGGGGCAATCGCCCCACCACCCCACGGTGTCCGGCATTGATAACCTAGTCCGGTCCATCAAAGAAACGCATAACCTGACCTAGTTACTCTCATCCCGAATAGTACAGGAGACGGAGCATTGTCGGCATTCCTCGCTACAAGGTTCCACGTGAATGGTAATACTGGTATTGGGTAGCCTGTCCTTAATACGCTGCTCCAGGCGATCACACATCCGATGGGCATCTGCCACGCTGGCATTCTTCGGCATTACCAGATGTAAATCAACGAAACGCTGTGCCCCCGCCTTGCGCGTCCGCAGGTCATGAAAACCAACCAGCTGGCAGCCCTGCTCCATAATGCAGCTTCTGATTTCATTCTCCTCCACCTGAGGCAACCTTCTGTCCATCAAGCCGCCGCATGACTTCTTCAGGGTAAGACAGGCAGTCCGGGCAATGACTACCGCCACCAGCATCGCCACGATGGGGTCGAGTATAGCAATCCCGGTCAGTTTCACCAGAATCAAACCGACCAGGACGGCACACGAGCTCAGTACGTCGGCAAACATATCGCGAGCCGTGGCTTCCAGCGCCAACGAGTCGGTAGCACGGGCTACTCTCAGGGCACACCAGGAGGTAAACGCATTTACGGCTATGGCTGCGGTGGTTACATAAATCCCCACCGTTACCATCTCCACCGTCCCCCCCGTAATCAGCCTGGTTACCGCCTGATAAAAAATGACGCCGGCCGCCACAAATATCAAGCCCGCTATTACCACGCTGGCAATGTTCTCTGCTTTGCCGTGTCCGAAGGCGTGTCGCTCGTCAGGCGGCTTACCGGAAATCCGGATGCCAATATAGCCCACAACTACTGCCAGGAGGTCAATGGCACTGTGAACAGCATCAGCCCTGATAGCAATACTCCCGGTAAGGATACTGGCCACCGCTTTCATGACTATCAGCAGACTGACCGAAAAAACAGACAGTTTAGCAACGTTCTCTTTAGTCGATAACATGGTTTCTGCCCTTTTTAGTTTTTCAGGGCTAAGGCACCAGACGTTACTTACTGGCTTGAGAATAATGAGGATTCACAGTTTATCTTAATGCCTTTAATGCCTCAGCCGGGCGTAAGAATCGGTTCCATTCCCTCTTCTCCCAGACCACCAGCAACATAGGGGCAACACACAGTGAGCTGTAGGTTCCCGCGATGATACCGACCAGCAGTACCACGGCAAAATTCTGAATCGACGCCCCGACAAAGAGCAGGAGGGCTACCACCACCAACAGTGTAGTGAGACTGGTATTCAGGGAACGGCTGAGGGTCTCAACCAGACTACCATTAACCACGACCTCAAAATGGGGGCTTATACCCTTGGTCAAATTCTCACGGATTCTATCGAAAACAACCACCGTATTATTGACACTGTAACCGATAACCGCCAGGATACCGGTAATAAACATCAGGTTGATTTCCCAGCCCAGAATACCACCAAGAATCGAGAAAATGCCCATGGCTATCAGCGCATCGTGTACCAGGGCGACTACGGCACAGGTGCCATAGCGGAAGGGATTGGGCATCCGGCGAAACGCCCAGGTAATATAAAGGAGCACGCCTACCGCCGCTACCGCCACGGCAATAATGGCGTTACGTGCCGTCTCCGTGGCTACCATAGGCGACACCGAGCTAAATTCCGTCTCCTCAAGGCTACCAAACCGGGCACTCAGGGCGGCCTCTACCCGGTCTTTCTCTTCGTCACTCAGTTCGCTGGTTCGTATATAGAAAACACCTCCCCCGGTAGGACGAATCTCACTCTGGACAATAGCATTGCCATAACCTGAATCAGTCAATACCTGCTTCAATTCGCCCTGGTCTACATCCTGTTCAAAGCTGACCGTCACCAGAGAACCGCTACCGAATTCAATCCCGTACTGGAGACCGATAGTCGCCAGAGAAATAACGGCGATAAGGATTATCACGCCCGAAATAAGAAAGAACAAAAATCTTTTATTGACAATATCAAACATTATCTTTACTCCGATAAGCACTAAATAGAGAAATCCGCTCGGCCAGAGGGGTGCCCACGAACAGGCGCAGCAGAGTCCGCGTGACGACGATTGCCGTGAACATACTTATTATGACACCAATGCCAAGGGTCAGGGCAAAACCCATTACCGGGGCGCTGGCGACAATATTGTTGCCCAGCCAGTAGAGAATGGCACAGACAATGATGGTAGTGATATTACTATCGCGGATAGCCGTCCACGCCCGATTGAAGCCAGCCTCAATCGCCGCTCCCAGCGTCCTGCCTATTACCAGTTCCTCTTTCATTCGCTCAAAGATAAGGACATTGGCATCCACCGCCATGCCTATGGACAGGATAAAACCGCCGATTCCCGCCAGGGTAAGGGTAACACCACCGCCCGGCCATATCTTGAACAGCGCCAGTACCCATGCCCCGTAAAAAATCAGCGCCAGGCTGGCTAATAAGCCGGGTAAGCGGTAATAAATAATCATAAACAGCATAATCAGTATTATGCCGACTAATCCTGCCTTAAAACTCATATCAATGAAGTCAGCACCCAGCGTAGCCGAAACCGTCTGCTGGTAGAGGGGCGGTTTCTGTAATGGCATGGGCAAAGCGCCGGAACTGAGCAGATTAGCCAATCGGTCTACTTCAGCGATGGAAAAATTGCCGGTAATAGAGCCGGTGCCATGATATGCCGGCTCCAGAATCTGGGGAGCGGAAAGGAGAAAATTATCCAGAAAGATGCCTAAGGCGCGCTGCGGCGTCCCGTAGGAACCCGAATCATAGATGCTCCTGGCAATCTGGTCAAAGATTACGCCGCCTTCTTCGTTCCACTCGATGGCAACCTCGGCTTCAGAGCCGGTAGTCTGTTCCCGTACACTGGGCACCGCCTGAGTCAAAAACTCGCCGGTGAGCAGGGTGCCGTCGTCGCCTCTGGCTGGTATCCAGGCAAGAGCATCGGTCATGCCCGCCTGCAGTACCTCCACATCAACCGGGTTTCCTTCCTCATCGATATAACCAAGATTACCTGCCTCGTCCATGACTAAAAAGACCAGAGGATTCCCCGCTTCGTCAATAAAAAGACGGGGGGCAGTCTCAGTGCTGTTAAAAAACGAGGTCTTAGAGTCCTCAAGATAATCACTCAGTAAAACCGGTTCATCTCCATTCATCTCAACCCGTTTAAACTCAAGAAAACCGGTCTGCTCCACCAGTTGCTTGGCTTCCTCAAGGTCGGTAAACCCGGGCAGCTGTACCAGAATGCGCTCTCCCTCCTGCTGCTGGATAATAGGCTCGGTGACGCCATATTTATCAATACGACGCTGGATGGTAACCAGTGCCCTATCCATACTCCTCGCCTTTTCCTCTCCGGTAGCTCCCTCGGGAAACTGGGCCTGATACACCAGATGACTGCCACCAATAAGGTCAAGCCCGAGGTGTATTCCTTTCTTACCTAAAGTCCCCCGGTCAATGGGCACTACCACACACACGGCAACAACAAAAAGAGCTACTATTATTAAAAGCGTTAGCAAGGTTCTTTTAGTCATATCTATTTATCCTGTTTCCTTTGATAAGCGTTCGCGGAGATAAGCCAGAGCATCTTCTCGGGTAGTTACCTCTCCTGAGGCTTGCGCCTCACGCACTGCCTCCAGAAGTTCCCCAACTTCAGGGCCCGGGCTCATCCCAAAAATATCAATCAGGTCATGCCCATCAATCAGCCTGGGCGGCATAACCGGACTTTTTTCCTGAAAACGCTGGTTTAATACATAGTTTACTATGTCCACATGCTCCTGCCAACCGGTCAGAATTAAATTTGGGCCCCGGGTGGCTAAATGGTCAGCCAGGCTCAAAAATAAGATGTCAATGCCGGCATCACCGGTATCGCGAAAGTAGCGGTAAATAGCCCTGTTCGAGGGCAGTTTCTCCTGAGTCATCTGCGTCGGTCGCATATGGTGCTCTATCATCATCTCTACCATTTTTATCTCTTTACCGCTAAACCGCAGCCTCTCCAGAATAGCGGCGGCGGTGGTTGCCCCCTCCTGGGCATGTCCCAGGAAGCGCGTCCGACCACCGGCTTCCGTATCTTTAGTCTGGGGCTTGGCAATGTCGTGTAGGAGGGCCGCCAGCTTGAGCAGCACCCGACGATTGCTGCCACTGCTAACCCCACTGGTAAAATGCTGAGCCAGCGTTTCCGACCACGGGACAGCTGCCAGGACTGCCTCACCAGCATAGTCCCACCTCCCCTGCCTGAGCAGGAAGTCGACCGCCGCCACCGTCATCAGGGAGTGATCAAAAACATTCCAGAAATGTTCTTTAGGCTGCGTCACCCCCTGGGTCTGAGCCAGTTCGGGAATCATCGCGGTTAATAAACCCAGGTCTTCCAGATAAGGTAACAGCTGGCCAGAGCGAGGCACCGCCAGAATTCTCAGCAATTCCTCTCTTACCCGCTCGCCGGCCACTCCAGTGATAAGGTGCGAGTGGCGCCGAATCAGAGCCTCGGTATCATGGCTGATGCTAAAATCAAGCTCAGCCGCTAACCTCACCGCCCGCAATAGACGCACCGCATCCGAGGTAAAAGCCGTATCCGTAACGACGCGAACCACGCCCTGCTGAAGGTCAGCCTGACCATTAAACGGGTCTACGAGCTGAACATCAATATGGTCCCGCTCCAACGCCAGGAGGTCAACTGCCAGAGCATCGATAGTGAAATCGCGTCTTACGAGGTCGCTCTCAATATTACCCTCAAATGTGGTGAAATCAAGCCCCCACTGACCTCCAGACGGTGCTTTCTCATCAACCAGAACCACCCGCCCCACCCTGTTTTCCTTGTCCAGCAGGACATACTTGCCACCCAGGGCATCGGCTACCTTCTGAGCAATCTCCAGCGCATCCGCGGCTACCGCAATATCAATATCAGCCGTAGCTCTCCCCAGTAGCAAATCGCGCACGAATCCACCAACAACATACCACCTAACAT
>CAZLFC010000027.1:0-10054 GCA_964558705.1 uncultured Dehalococcoidales bacterium | reverse complement strand
CTTTTCCGTTTTCGCCGGTATCGGGGAGAGGTCTCGTGAAGGTAATGACCTGTGGAATGAAATGAAGGCTTCAGGCGTGATTGATAAGACGGTCATGGTCTTTGGTCAGATGAATGAGCCGCCGGCGGTTCGTCTTCGCGTGGGGTTAACCGGGCTGACCATGGCTGAGTATTTCCGCGACGTTGAGAATCAGGATGTTTTGCTCTTTATTGATAATATCTACCGCTATACCCTGGCCGGCATGGAAGTAGCGGCTCAGCTGGGGCGTATGCCCTCGGCGGTAGGCTATCAGCCTACCCTGGCTACGGAGATGGGCGATCTGGAGGAGCGGATTACTACTACCAAGAACGGTTCGATAACCTCTTTCCAGGCTATCTATGTGCCGGCGGATGATTATACCGACCCCGGCGTAGTCACTACCTTCGGTCATCTGGATGCGGTTATTGCCCTGGAGAGGGCTATTGCCGAGCAGGGGTTGTATCCGGCGGTCGACCCGCTAACTTCAACCTCAAGAATCCTTGACCCGCGTATTGTCGGCGAAGAGCATTACGAAGTAGCCCGGGGAGTACAGCGGGTATTGCAACGCTACAAGGACCTGCAGGATATCATCGCTATCCTGGGTATTGAAGAGCTGAGTGAGGAAGATAAGCTTACCGTAGCTCGGGCCCGTCGTATACAGAGATTCCTGTCTCAACCGATGTTTGTTACCGAGGTCTTTACGGGTAGAGAGGGCAGGTATGTGCCCATAGCGGAGACGGTGCGCGGTTTCAAAGAGCTTCTGGAAGGCAAGTATGATACCTTACCCGAACAGGCCTTTTATATGGTAGGGACTATTGAAGAAGCGATGGAGGCGGCTAAGAAACTGGAGGCATAGGTCATAAGTTAATGGCTGGTATTAAACTTGATGTGGTTACCGCCGAGAAGGTGATTTTCTCGGATGACGTGGACTTGGTTGTGGCGCCGGGTGTGGAAGGTCAACTGGGAATCCTGCCTCAACATACCCCGCTGATGACCATGTTGCAGCCGGGAGAGCTGCGCCTGAAGAAAGGTGGCGAGGAGTCATTTCTGGTAATCACCGGCGGCTTTCTCGAGGTGCGTCCCGACCGAATAATAGTCCTGGCTGATGCCGCGGAACGGGCCGAGGAAATTGATATTGCCCGGGCGGAAGAGGCGAAGTGTCGGGCTGAGGAGCGCCTCAAAGAACATCCCACCGAGTTGGATGTAGCTCGAGCTGAAGCGGCGCTGCGGCGTGCCATGGTTCGCCTTGACTTTGTACAGAGAAGAAAGAGAAGGCCGGGAACACCTACCGGCTAGTCTGCCGGGTCCGGGTTTTTCGGTTTAAGGAAGCAGTCCCTCGATAGGCTCGATAGTTATCCGTCCGCTATCAAGGTCAATCGATTTCACCACATCTTCAATGGCGGGGATAAGAATTTCCCCTCTGGCTCCGTTTACTACGTAATTATCATTGCTCGCGGCAGTTAAGATTTCAGTAATCTTGCCCAGTAATTCATCTTGCGTTGTCCATACCTCCAGCCCGATGAGTTGAAAATGGTAGTATTGTCCTTCCGGCAGGGTGTAGAGCTGGCTGTGGTGTATCTCTATGGGTTGCCCTCGTAGCCTTTGCGCCGCTTCGGCAGTATCAATCTGGTTAATCTTGATGATTACATTGCCCTTATGCCACTCGGCGCTATCAAGAGTCATAGGCAGTTGGTTGACATAAATCTTTGAAGCAGGAGCGAAGCGTTGAGGGAAGTCGGTTACTACTTTTACCTTTAGCTTACCTTTAACTCCCCAGGGGGCCAGGATTTGACCGATAGTAATAAATTCCAGCTCAGAAGGTTCCATTCCCGATTCTGGGTGGATGGTCTGGGAATTATAAATTTTACTCGTGCTTACAGGTGCTATTTCTTAAATAATTTCAAGGCTAGCTCTGGTGCCTTGTTTGGCGGCTTTGACCCTGAGCAAGGTGCGCATGGCGGCGGCAATTCGGCCTTGCTTGCCAATAACCCTCCCTTTATCATCATCGGCAACTTGTAATTTAAGCATTAAGCCCTGGTCATCACTTTCCTCAGTGACTACCACGTCATCTGGCGCATCAACAATGGATCTGGCGATGTACTCAATTAGTTCTTTCATGTTTTCTCCTTGGTTTGCTTGAACTTTTCCATAATGCCTGCCTTTGTTATTAATCTGGCGGCAGTGTCGGTTGGTTGAGCTCCTTGTCCTAGCCAGTATAGCGCTTTTTCTTCATTTATGACTATTGTTGCCGGGTCAGTCATGGGGTCATAGTGCCCAATAGTGTCTATGAAGGCTCCATCGCGGGGCGCTCTACTATCCGCGGCTACCAATCGGTAGCTTGGTTTCTTTTTGGCGCCTACTCGACGCAATCTAATTTTTACCATACTTTACCCACCTCTACAGACTACTATTATGCGCTATAACCGATGCTACTGTCAATAGCGGGTTGGATTATTGTTGCCAGTGACCTTCTGTTACCGCTATAATCAATGGTGTGAAAGTAGAGAGGCTGCATGACTGGCAGGTTAACTACACTGAGGCGCTGGATACGCAGCTGAGGCTGGCGGCACAGGTATCAAGGCGAGGGGAGGTCATTACTCCCCGGTTTATCGCCGGTGTGGATATAGCAGTGGGGAAAGCACAGGAGATGGCTACCGGGGCGGTGGTTATCTTAAACTATCCCGAACTCAGATTGGTGGAAACGAAGGTAGTTAAAGGTAGGCTTGATTTACCCTACATCCCGGGGCTTTTATCATTCCGGGAGTCGCCCTTGATTCTGAGCGCCTGTCAGCAACTTACGGTTACCCCCGACCTTATTCTGGTTGACGGTCAGGGAATTGCCCATCCGCGGCGAATGGGTCTTGCCTCTCACCTGGGGCTTTTTTTGAATACGCTGACTATCGGTTGTGCTAAATCCCGACTTTGCGGCAGTCATGAGATGCCGGGTGATGAGCCGGGTAGCTACGCTGAGTTGATAGATAAGGGTGAGGTTATCGGCGCTGTGCTAAGAACCAGAGCCGGCGTGAAGCCAATTTATGTTTCTATCGGTCATAGAGTTGACCTGTCCACCGCCATTTACTGGGTCATGAACTGCTGTCGCGGTTATCGTTTACCTGAGCCCACGCGGCTGGCCCACCTGGCAGCGGGAGGCAATCTGAAGCCAGAAAAGTATGGCGTATTGCCTGAAACTCAGCCTTATCACTTAAAGTCGATTGGTTAGAAAAATTGCAGGTGAGGATAAATGCAGGAGCTAAGGGATAAGTTAGAGGATTTAAAGGCCCGAGTATCTAAGTCACTGGTGTATCTTTGACATCGCTGCCCGGGAAAAGGAAATTGACCGGTTGGAGGGGCAGTCAGCCCAGCCCGATTTTTGGTCGGACCCCAGTAAAGCACAGGGTGTTATGCGTCAGTTGGCCGGGCAGAAACGACTGGTGCAGAAGTGGCGTGATATGGAGGCAAAGATTGCCGGGCTCGGTGAGCTGGTATCCATAGCGTTAAAGGAGGCGGACACTTCGCTCAGGGAGGAGCTTCAATCTGACATAGATGAAGTAGCTTCTCACCTTGATGAGATGGAGCTGGAAGAGGCTTTTACCGGCGAGTATGATGCCAGAAATGCCATACTGGTCGTTCATGCCGGAGCGGGCGGTACCGAATCTCAGGATTGGGCGGAGATGCTGCTGAGAATGTATCTGCGCTGGGCAGAGCGGCGTGGTTATAAGACTGAGGTATTGGATACTTCACCGGGCGAGGAGGCGGGAATAAAGAGTGCAATTATCGGGGTGAATGGTGATTATGCCTGTGGTTACTTAAAGTCGGAGCACGGCGTCCATCGGCTGGTTCGCCTCTCCCCATTTGATGCCGACCATGCTCGTCATACCTCTTTTGCCCTGGTTGAGGTTATGCCTGAAGCAGAGGCCGGTGTCGATTTAGAGATTGACCCCGGTGATTTGAAGGTGGATGCCTTCAGGTCGAGCGGACCGGGGGGGCAGCATATGCAGAAGACCAGCAGTGCGGTCAGGTTGACTCATCTTCCCACCGGGCTGGTGGTTACCTGTCAGAGTCAGCGTTCCCAGCACCAGAACAAGGAGACCGCCTTAAAGATACTTCAGGCTCGCCTGTTGGAGCTGGAGTTGGCTAAGAGGGAGAAGGAAAAAGCCAGACTTAAGGGGAAGCGCATATCTGCCGGCTGGGGTAACCAGATTAGAAGTTATGTCCTTCATCCGTATAAAATGGTAAAGGACCACCGGACTGATTACCAGACCGGTAATCCTGATGCGGTACTGGAGGGAGAATTGGACGGTTTTATAACCGCTTATCTTCGTACTATTGTAGGTGAAGCCAGATGATTAAAAAGATTAGTATCTTTATATTGGTGCTGGCTGTATCTTTGTCCCTAATTGGGTTGAGCCCGGGTTCGGCTCAAGCCCGGGGCGGGTTAACCGTGTCAAGTGACTGGGTTCAGGTGGAGTTTCCGATGGGGCTCACCTTTAATCTGTCCGCTCAGAGTGATACTGATATCACCGATGTTCGTCTCCACTATGAGGTTGACCGAATAAGCAAAGCTCAGGTAACCAGTGAGGTTTACCTTGAATTTGTGCCCGGTACCAGTGTTGATGTTAGCTGGACTCTGGAGATGGTAAGAATAGGCGGGTTGCCGCCGGGGTCTGGTGTGGACTACTGGTGGACGGTGAAGGATGCTATCGGTGATGAGATTAGTACGACTCCACTTCGAGTCGAGCTTCATGATAATCGGTATTCCTGGCAGAGTTTAACCGAGGGTAAGATAACCATATACTGGTATGGTGAGTCACCGTCTTTCGCTCAGGAGATAATGGACACGGCTCAGCAGGCTCTGGTTCGACTGACCGCAGATACGGGTGCTTATCTTGAGCGACCGGCTAAATTATATATCTATTCTGACCCTCAGGATTTACGGGGGGCTATGATTTACCCCCAGGAGTGGACGGGAGGAGTGGCTTTTACCAGGTTTGGTGTTATCGCTATCGGTATCTCTCCCGATAACTTCGAGTGGGGTAAGAGGGCGATTGCTCATGAGTTGGCGCATCTGGTTGTCCATCAGATGACGCTTAATCCCTATGGGGGGTTGCCTATCTGGCTTGATGAGGGTTTAGCTGTGTATACCGAGGGCCCGCTAAGCCCGCAATATGAAGCTTTTCTCAATATGGCCATAGCGGAGAACATCCTTATCTCGGTGCGTAGCCTGTCCTCTCCATTTTCGGCTTACGCCGAAGAGGCAGTCCTTTCCTACGCCCAGAGTTATAGTCTGGTCGAGTTTCTGATTAGCGAATACGGGCAGAGCAAGATGCTTGAGTTGCTGAATACTTTTGAGCAGGGTAGCACCTACGATGGGGCTCTGGAAAAGGTTTACGGTTTTGATATGGATGGACTGGATACCCGGTGGCGAATTCACATTTCAGCACCAGCCCGACCGACTGAATCAGCTATGCTATTGCCGGTGTCGGTGGGAGCACCGGCGGGTTAAGTACGGCGGTAGCGGTGGCTGAGAAATACTGGCCGCAAGGCTAACTTAAGGAAGGAGAAAGTAATTGCCCGGAATCTGTTGTCTGGCTGGAGAAATTGCGGATAAGCAGCAGCAGCTGCCCTCTATGGTCGAGTCGTTGCAGCATGAGGACTGGCAGCGGATAGATACTCATAACTCTCCCTTCTGCGGTATCGCCCGCGTTCACCTGGGGATATTCAACCCTGAGCCACAGCCTATTTTTAATGAGGATAAGAGCCTTAGCATCTTCTTCGATGGTAAGATTTACGACTATGAGGGTGAAAAGAAGCGCTTGCAAAAGAAGGGGCATACTTTCCGTTTTGCTGATAACGATGCCGAGTTTTGTCTGCACCTGTATGAAGAGATGGGGAGGGACTTCGTCAAGCAGCTGAACGGCGCTTTTACCGTTTTTATCTGTGATGAAAAGAAGCAAAGATTGCTGGTGGCGAATGACCGCTACGGGCTGAGGCCGCTGTATTACACAACGGACGGCAAAGGGCTGCTGATTGCCTCCGAGGTGAAAGCCCTGCTGAGGGTTATGCCGAACCGTGAGTTGAATGACGAGGCTCTCGCCGATTGGTTAACCTTCGGCAAGCTGCTGGGTAACAAGACCTTCTTCCGGAATATTAACGTGCTGTCGCCCGCGTCAGTCCTTGAATACCATGCGGGCAAATTAAACACAACCCGGTACTGGACGCTGGCATTTGACGAGACCGATGGTGTCAGTGAGGATGAGTTGGTCGAGGGACTGGCGGCTGCCTTCAAAAAATCGGTTGCCCGGAGGCTAGCGGACGGCCAGCGTCACGGTCTTGCCCTGAGCGGCGGTATGGATTCGCGGGCAATTTTAGCTGCCACCGGCGATAAGGCTTCTCAGATTCCGGCGTTTACCTTCGGCACAAAGGGCTGCGATGAGATAAGGATTGCCCGCACCATTGCCCGGAAGCTGGGCATGGAGCACCACGTCATCGAGTTGGACCCAGACGAGCTGCCCCGTTACTTCCGGGATGTGATTTATCTCACCGATGGCATGGATAACGTCGGCGTCGGTTATTTACCGCTGGCTTACGGCGAGTATAGAAAGCATATGGACGTGCTGCTTCATGGCCTGGAGGGTGACGTGCTGCTCGGTGAGTACTTCCTTAATGACAGCTTGCTGTATGCCGGCAGCGAGGATGATATTGTTCGGATTCTCTATAATGGCATTACCATTTTCCCTGAAGAAATAAAGTCCAATCTGTTAAGACCGGAATATTACGCTAAATTCAAAGAATTGCCGCTAAACTCGGTAAGGGACGAAATGCGGCACATACCGGAAAAGCAACCCGGCAATAGAGTCACTCATTTTGCCATGCGCAGTATCATCTGGCGTACCGACCTTATGGGCTGTGTTATCGGGCGGAATCAAGTGGAGGAAGCGTACCCGTTCTTCGACAACGACTTTATTGACTGGGTGCTGAAGATACCCCCAGGGCTTCGGGTAAACTATCGTATCTACAACCGGTTTTTAGAGAAGCTGTCACCGATGCTGGCCGGGGTGACCCGCCAGCTAACCGGGGTGGCGGCGAATGCCTCCCCATTCATGGTGAAGCTGGGGACGTATTATCAGCAGGGCAAGGTTAACCTGAGGCGGCTGCTATATCAGTTGTCAGGGGGGAAGATATACCTGCGCAATACATTTGGCTATGTTTCGGTGAGTGATTTCTTACGGGTCAACCCAAACTGGCGCCAGGCGGTCACGGACATTATTGACGATAAGCAGTCATTATCACGGGAGTATCTCAACCCGGACTATATCAGGCAGCTTCTGGAGAGGCATGGCAGTATACTGCCACCGCGGGAGGTGATGAGACAGAAGAGATGTACAGTTGATTACTCATCGCCGTTGACTTATATTATTGCCTTTGAGCTATTTCTTAAACTGTTTACTAGGGATTAAGATGAGCCGGGGGATTTTTCCCTTGCGGTTCACTTCTTGGCTTTACCTGTGCTAAACTGATAATGAATTGCTCTATAAAAATCGGGCCGAATCAATGACCATTCACGATTTGCCAGTTTCGGAACGCCCGCGGGAAAGGCTGCAGAAATTTGGCGCCGAAGCCCTGTCGGCGGTGGAGATTCTGGCTCTGATTCTGGGTCGTGGTATTGCCGGCGAGTCGGTGATGGTGACTGCCCAGAGGCTGTTATCTGAGTTTGGTAACCTGAGAGGGGTTGCCGGCGCCTCGGTGGAGGAGTTATCCCGCGTGAGAGGTATCGGTCTGGCCAAAGCTACTCAGATTAAAGCGGCTTTTGAGTTGGCTAACCGCCTGGAGGGTCATGCTGAGGCGGGTCAAAAGCCTCTGGTTAAGACTCCTGAGGATATAGTGGCTCTGGTGAATAGCCGGCTAAAGGGTAAAAAGAAGGAGCATTTTTGGGCACTTTTGCTGGATACCAGGGGTCGGCTGATAAAAATCTCCGAGATTTCAGTTGGCAGCCTGGATAGTAGTGTCGTTCACCCCAGGGAGGTATTTAAAGAGGCAATATCAGCCAGTGCCGCCTCGGTAATCTTTGTCCATAACCACCCCTCCGGCGACCCCACCCCGTCGGAGGACGACATAAAGCTGACTAAAAGGCTGGCCGAAGCCGGTGAGATTATGGGTATAGATGTCCTCGACCATATCATTGTCGGGGATAAGGAATACCTGAGCTTGAAGAGGCAAGACCTTTTTTGAGGCTAGGCTGGAATCAGGATTATTAGCATGAGAAAAATCGTATTTATAGTTCTTTCGGCACTGTTATTGGCCAGCTTGCCGCTGGTTGGCTGTGAACCAGTTCAGGAACCGACGCCAACCCCAGGCCCATCGCCAGTCCCTGCTCCCGGTGGGGAAGGTGTTCTTAATCTTTACGGTATCGACCCGCTGACACTTGACCCGGCGGTCTCCGGTGAGATGACCTCCCACGAGTATATCGCCCAGATATTCAGCGGCCTGGTGCGTCTTGATGATAACCTGAAGCCGGCACCTGATATAGCTGAGTCATGGCAGATTAGCGATGACGGTAAGACCTACATCTTTTACCTCAGGGACGACGTAGTGTTCCATGATGGCCGGGGGGTTACTGCCGGTGATTTCAAGTTTTCCTGGGAGCGTGCCTGTGACCCTGCTACCGGGTCGCATACTGCCGCCACATACCTGGGTGATATCGTCGGAGCGAAGGAGAAATTGGCGGGAGAGGCTGCGGAGATTAGCGGTGTTCGGGTTATTGACGACTATACCCTTGAGGTAACTATAGATGCGCCCAAGTCCTACTTCCTGTCCAAGCTGACCTATGCCACCGGCCTGGTGGTGGATAGGGCTAACGTGGAGATGGGGGAGGAGTGGTGGCACCAGCCCAACGGCACCGGTCCGTTTAAGCTGGAAGAGTGGGCTGAAGGTAACCTGCTGGTTCTGAAAAGGAACGACCTTTTCTACGGCGAGACGGCCGGAGTTGATTCGGTTGTTTTTAAATTGTGGGGTGGCGTGCCGATGAATATGTACGAGGTAGGTGATATTGATGTTACTACCATCTATATCAATTATATTGACAAGGTTACGGATACCGCCGGGCCTTTTTACCGTGACCTGGCCGTAGTTTCCGAGTTGAGTTTCCGCTATATCGGCTTTGATACCACCCGGCCGCCGTTTGACGATATTAACATCCGCCGTGCTTTTTCTATGGCGGTGAATAAGGATAAGCTGGTGGCGGTGACATTCCGGAATATGATGCAGCGGGCGGACGGTATCCTGCCGCCGGGTATCCCCGGTTTTAATAAAGGTCTGGCCGGGCTGGATTATGATGTCGATGAGGCTAGGGCTCTGATTAAGAAATCCAGCTATGGTGATGTGTCCAATCTGCCGCCGATAACTATTACCACTTCAGGCTGGGGCGGGTTGATTTCACAGGAGGTGGAGGCTTTTGTGCAGGAGTGGCGGGAGAACCTCGGGGCGGAGGTAACGGTGAGGCAGCTGGAGCCGCAGCGCTTCCTCTATAACCTTAAAGAAGAGAAGGACGAGATGTTTTATATGGGGTGGATTGCGGATTATCCCCACCCCCAGAACTTCCTGGAGGTCTTGTTTTACAGCGGGGCGGACTATAACTACGGTGAGTACAGCAACGCCGAGGTAGAGGCTCTGCTGGACAGGGCCGGTTTAGAGATGGATTTTGAGAAGAGCCTGAAGTTATATCAGGAGGCGGAGCAGCTGCTGGTGACGGACGCGGCTTGTATTCCCATCTACTTCGGGCAGAACTATGTGCTGGTCAAGCCCTATGTCAGGGGCTACCGGATGAATCCCCAGGGCTACGCCATGCTGAACACCGTGTCGGTTGAGTCGGATTAGTAAAAAAGAGTTAGAGAAATGCTTGGACATTCAACAATAGCCATAACTCTTGATACTTATAG
Source organism: uncultured Dehalococcoidales bacterium (assembly GCA_964558705.1). Taxonomy (GTDB): domain Bacteria; phylum Chloroflexota; class Dehalococcoidia; order Dehalococcoidales. Next base: position 101 of record CAZLFC010000027.1, on the reverse strand, counting down.
CCACGTAACCCCAGGGCTTCAGGAGGCAGCAGCTAAACGCTTTGACGAAGTGCTTAACCCCGTACCAAATCACTCAACAGAACTAACGTCTACTAATGCGT
>CAZLFC010000026.1:0-11456 GCA_964558705.1 uncultured Dehalococcoidales bacterium | reverse complement strand
TTTTGTTAATGAATATCACTACAATATAGATGGAGGCAGATAAAGATGAAAGCCAGATTAGGTATTTTAATAGCTTTATTACTGGTGGGGTCGCTGATTTTCCCCATCCTGAACCCCACCCCGGCACTGGCGGCTACGGTTGGACCTAGCGATGCAGGAACAGGTGCCGATGGTGGCGGCGGAAATGCATCGTGGACGAGCCCCGGCAACATAACAGTAGCTGGCTCGCCTTATGCGACCTGTACTATCCCAGATAGGGGCATAATGTCTGTTTATGAATCCAACTATCTTAATGCTACGAATTATGGTTTCACTCTTCCAAGCAATGTTGTCATAGACGGAATTCAAGTAGCGATCCGGAGGCAGAGCTCTGGCAGTAATGATATCCGTGATGATGTAGTGCGACTGCTTAAAGACGGTAGTCGCGTTGGAAGTAATTATGATAGCTCATCTTACTGGCCCACTTCATTTGGTGTGGCTAATTACGGTGGCACAAGCGATCTATGGGGAACCACCTGGACTTATGCAGACATCAATGACTCTGACTTCGGGGTGTCTCTAAGAGCAGAAAATCAAGATTGGACTTATGATAGGACAGCGACTGTTGATTATATTCGGATCACCGTAACCTATCATATACCTGTATACCACACCATCACTGCCACTGCTGGGTCAAATGGTACGATAACGCCTTCCGGTTCGGTACCGGTTGAAGAAGGCACTGACCAGACCTTCGACATCACCCCCGACACCGGTTATATAGTTGCTGATGTGGCGGTGGACACCGTCTCGCAAGGACGCCTAAACAGTTATACCTTCACCAACGTTACTGCCGCCCACGCCATAGGCGCCACCTTTGAGGACAGCTGGAAGGAGCCATCCAGTTATGAGGATCATGGCTGGAACAGCGAGGATGACGCATATGCCTCCGATAATGATAGGGCTAGTGGCGGTTCTGGTGATGAAGTCGAGTACCGCAACTTCAATATTCCTGCCATTCCGGCTGGATATACCATAGACGGTATTGAGGTGGCGGTTGAAGGTTACACTACCGGAAGGCAGATGGACATCCGGCTCTCCTGGAACAACGGTAGTAGCTGGACTACCGGCTCCGGCGACAAAACTACAAATATGCCCTCTGGTTCATCTAACGAAGCTACCCTTATATTTGGCGGAGACACCGATACCTGGAACAGAACTTGGGCATACGATGAATTTCCCAACGACAAATTCAGAGTGGAATTCGATACGGGCAGTGGTGGTGGGTCTGTGTATGTAGACCAGTTGCAGGTAAAAGTCCATTCCACCCCCCCTACGCCGCTTGACTTCGGTGATGCGCCGGATAGCTATGGTACATTGCTGGCCAGCAACGGCGCCCGCCACGCCCCTGACACTATCCGGATGGGAGCCACTATTGACTACGAACTTAACGGGCAACCTTCGGCGGGTGCAGTCGATGACGACCTGAACGGCACCATCCCCGATGATGAGGATGGCGTGACGAACCTCGGTCCGTTGATGCAGGGAGCTACAGCCGCCACTGTTGATGTTCACGGCGGTCCCTTGGGCGGCAAACTGGATGCCTGGGTAGACTTTAACGGTAACGGCGTCTTTGACACATCTGAGCACCTGTGGAGCAGCGCGAGCCAGACGCTGACTCCAGGAGACAACGAGGATCTCACATTCACGGTTCCACTTGCTGCGATTCCAGGCACCACCTACGCACGGTTCCGCCTGAGCACCAGCGGTGGTTTATCGCCCACAGGACTGGCCAGCGACGGCGAGGTTGAGGACTACACAGTGGTTATCGAAGAGATAACTCCCTTACCCAACCCGCCACTGGACCCGTGCTGCGGACTGGACATAATCCTGGTGCTGGACAGCTCCGACAGCATTAGCAACTTAAACGACGTAAGAACCCCCGCCAATGCGTTTGTGGATGCTTTACTACCTGGTACCGACAGTCTTATCGGCGTGGTGGAGTTTGATACCGACATGGTCGGCGACTATCTGAATTTAACGGACCTTGTGGGTGACAAAGACACTCCTGATAGCATCAAAGAACGCATTGATGACATCAATCAGTGGGGTGGTATTGATAACGAACTCACCAACTGGGAGGCCGGTCTGACCGTAGCCACGTGGTTGTTGGAGTATGGGGGGGAAGACCGGGACGACACGGTGTACCCAGACCTGATAATTTTATTCAGCGATGGTGAGCCCACGACCTACGGCTATCCTAGTAGCCTGGGCTCATATAACATGGGGTCTGAACCAGAGACGGAGGATATCAATGGTGCCATTATCGCTGCCAACGCCGCCAAGTCGTCTACAGGCCCGATTCGCGTCCTGTACGTAGGCGTGGATTCAACCACAACTCACGGCCAGAAGGTTTCTGATGACGACCCGCAGCCCACGCCACCAGATGAGACAACCGATTTTATCCTTGCTAGTGACACAGCAGGGTTCGGAGACTTGACGGTCGCTGTAGCGACACAGGCCGACCAATGCGGCACGATTAGGGCGAAGAAGCAGACTGACCCCGATGGTACATCTGACCTCTTCGATTTCACTGATACCATCGAGAGTCCAAACAGCTTCCAACTCGCAGATGACGATATGAAGACCTTCGAAAATGTCCTTGCTGGCACCTATACCATAACGGAGGGCGATCCGACACCTGATTTTGACCTTACTGGTATACAATTTAGTGACGGTAACAGCACTGGTGATCTGGGGGCACTTACGGCGACTATCCGTCTTGAGCCTAATGAGACGGTAACCTGTACCTTCACCAACACTCAGAGGGGCACCATCATCGTGGAGAAGCAGACTAGCCCCCCAGGAGAAGGACCTTTCGATTTCACTGACGACATTGAGAGCCCAAACAGCTTCCAACTCAATGACCTCGGGACAAAGACCTTCAACTATGTTGTCCCTGGCACGTACACCGTAACGGAAGAGATACCGAGCGGCTGGGGCCTGGACGACATCGATTTCACTGAAACTGTATCAGGTGACAGTAGCGATAATACCAGCACAGGTGAGGCAACCATCGTCCTCCAGCCTGGTGAGACGGTAACCTGTACCTTTGCTAACTCCCCATTTACGCCCATTATTGAGGAAGAGAAACCTGAAGAAGAAGGTGAAGCCGTCGGAATTGAAGTATACCCCGTAAATAAGTTTGGTCTCTTGATGCCGTGGCTCGTACTGGCGGCAGTTGTCATTATTGGCAGCGGCATATTAGTAATGAGACGTCGTAAAACTCACTAGGGGAGGTCGTGGTGGTGAGGTGGAGTTTTTACGTAGCCCTGGCAGTGCTTATCTTAGCACTGCCAGGGCTCATTACGTTCGGAGCCTGCTCGGCACCTGGCCCGGAGCCTGAGCCCAGGGCCGCTATCATCGACCAGCTTCACACGCGTTTTCCCAACCCCACTTTCACCGAGGAGACGACCCGGGAGCTTGAGGACTTTGGTTTCGAAGTTGATGTTTACTACGGTGATTCGGTTACCGTCGACCTTTTTCGCAACCTGCCAACCTACGGCTACAAGCTGATTATCTTCCGGGTTCATTCCGGCCTGCTGGGCGTAGACCCGAAAGTAACCAATAGAACCTGGCTGTTTACCAATGAGCCTTACAGCAAAACGAGGTATCTTGCCGAGCAGCTTACCGACCAGGTAACATATGCCAGGACCCACGACGATGCCCCCTGGTGCTTCGCCATAAGCGCCAAATTCATTACGGAGAGCATAAAGGGTCAATTTGATAACACGGCTATTGTAATGATGGGCTGCGATTGTCTTCACTTCACGGACGTGGCACAGGCCTTTATCGAGAAGGGCGCCTCAACATACCTAGCCTGGGATGTCAGTGTTATCCTGGGCTATGTTGATGACACCACCCCAAGTCTGGTGAAAAAACTGTGCTCCGATGAGCTGACCATAGAAGAAGCCGTATACGACACCATGAGAGAAAAGGGGCCGGACCCGGATTTTGGCGCAGTCCTCAAGTTTTACCCGCGGCAGACCGGAGAAAAAACCCTGAGACAGGTAATCGGATAAATCTCCGCAGGCAACCTTTGATTATCGTTTAGCCGTTTTCTTCTTTAGTCCGGTGATGTCGTAAACAAGACCCATGTCCAGGCTGCTGCGAACAAGTTCGGCAAGCCTGTCATATTCTTTGTCTCGCTGCTCTTCATTATCTATCAAGCTGAGGACAATCCCCTTGCTACGAGCAATGTGCCTGAGGATAGCCCGACGGAGCACTTGATTATGAAACAGCCCATGAAGGTATGTCCCCATCGCCCACCCGCTGCTTGCCAAACAACCATCAAGCTCGTTACATGGCAGGGCAGAACGTTCCAGTATACAAAAGGCGGCTTGTTTTCGGTCGCCTGCCGTCGTGCCCATGTGTATTTCATATCCTTCAAATAATATCCCCTTTGCCTCGCCCAGAAGCCCATGGCTGCTGATAACCCTGCCCTTCACCTGATGCGTTTCCTTGGTTGGTGAAAAAGCAGTCGTCGTCGGCAGGAACCCTAGGCCCTGCTGCCTCGGAACTGCCGACTCCACGTGTCCGGGGTCGTTAATGTATTTACCCAGCATCTGGTAACCACCGCAGATGCCAATGACAAAGGCTCCTTTTTGATAAAGCTCGGTAATAGCGCGTGCGAACCCGGTTTGATTCAGCCAATCCAAGTCGGCAACTGTGGTCTTGCTTCCCGGCAGAATGATTAAGTCCGGGTTGTGTAGACTCTTAACCGACTTCACATAGCGTACCCTGACGCCGTTCTCCCTGTCCAACGGGTCGAAGTCGTCGAAATTAGAAATATGGGGCAACCTGATTACCGCAATATCAATCTGGCAATTCTGTTGCTGCGGACTCAGCTGTTCCAGGGCTACCGAGTCTTCCTGGGTAATATGGATATCATTGAAGTAGGGGATTACGCCGGCCACAGGGATGCCAGCTTTTCTTTCCAGGCTCCTCAGACCGAGGCTAAGGAGCGCCAGGTCTCCCCGGAATTTATTTATTACCAGCGCCTTTACCAGCTTCAGGTCTCTGGGGCCAAGGAGCCACAAGGTACCCAGTAAAGAAGCAAAGACGCCGCCACGGTCGATATCGCCCACCAGTAACACCGGCGCCCGGCAATATCGGGCAACGCGCATGTTAACTATCTCATCCTTCATGAGGTTAATCTCGGCCGGACTACCGGCGCCCTCGATTACCACAACCTCATAATTGGAACGGAGCTTATTAAGGGCGGCTGTCACCACAGACCACAACTGAGACTTAAGTTTATAGTAATCTTCTGCTGAGGTCGACATTTGTGGTCGACCCATCAGCACGACCTGGGAATAACCGTCAGCCTCCGGCTTCAGCAAAACCGGGTTCATCTCTACCGAAGGAGTTATACCCGCCGCTTCGGCTTGTACCACCTGAGCCCGGCCAATTTCTCCCCCGTCAGGGGTAACGAAAGAATTCAGGGACATATTCTGAGCTTTAAAGGGAGCTACCGTGAAACCATCTTGTCTAAATATGCGACAAAGAGCTGTCACCAGCACGCTCTTACCGGCGTGCGATGCAGTCCCTTGCACCATTAACACTTTTCCGCTCATTACACCTGGTTATCCTGCCAGCTCTGACAATTCGCTATGTTCCAGACTTATGTACGGCGTTATCTATTGAGGGCAACCTGCGATAGTAGTATACAGTCAAGAGTAAACAGGTTAGTTGATAAGCATAAAATAGGATATTTAACCTAGCGCTGCCGGAAGCTTCTTGGTTGCCTTCAGTATAACACTAATCGCCGGCCAATCAAATACACGAACGTCATCGCCTCTTGAGAGGAAAGAGTGTAACAACAGGCACCTCAACGCCAAAGGACTGATTGAGTGAAGCAGGACAAGGGCTAAGCATGGATACCCCAAGATGCATGAGACCCCCGTGATTTAAAGTATTGACAAAGCATTATTATTTAATTACTATCGCACCTATTAGGACGATAGGTGTCCTTATAGGTAATTCGCAAGTAAGAAGTGCCAGGTAATACGATGCGAAATCGTTTATTGTTGATAGCAGTAGTCTTATCCCTGGTCTTCGGGATGATGGGGCTATCCACAGAGCCGGTAGCCGCACAGCGACCATCATGTGATACCTCCGGTACTACTGTGCAGTTTATTGGGAAGACTTGCGTGGATTCTACTTGTACCTGGGAGTATCGGGTTTGCCAGACAGGCTTCTCCCTCAGCCACTGGGTCCTCGGTCAATGTGAATGCTTCGAAAGCTATATCATAGAAGTGGGTTATATAGATGCCCAGGACAACAAGACCATTATGCCCAAGTGTACGGGAGGGCAAACGACACCTTGTTGGGAATTCGGGCTTGACCCTACTACAGGTTTGTTCGGATTAAAGTGGGACAATCTGCCCAGGCCTGAGAACGAGTGCTGGACCTTCTACCTCACAATCGACGAAGACCTGGCTGATGAGACACTCGACTGGACCAGTAAGTTTGCGGCCTGTGACCCGGGCGGTGGTACCGTCACCGGCCCGGCCTGTCCCTGCGGCTGCGGCCAGATAATAGCCTTCAAGTACTATGATGTTAATCAGAACAGAACCTATGACAACGAGCAGAACGGTGGGGGTAGTCATTTAGGCGACTACGAGTTGTCAGACTGGGAAATTTGCCTGGATGATGATATAACTAAAAATTGTCAACTGACGGACGAGATGGGCTTTGTCGACTTCGGTTGTCTGCCTCCCGGTAAGTACACAATATGTGAGACGCCGGGGGGTTCCGGCTGGATTAACAGCGAGCCACGCGATGGCTCGCATTGCTATGAGATAACGTTGCATGCCGGCGAGCAGGTCAGGCGGCACTTCGGCAACTACGAAGAAAAGCCGAAGCCAGCCTATATCCGGGCCGGCAAATACTATGACTACAATCATGATGGAGAATGCAATGGACCTTGCTGCCCGTTGAACAACTGGGTGTTCTGCCTGGATGGCGACTGCCAGCCAACCCGCGATTACTGTATGCTATGCGGCGGCTGCACTGATTACTGGGAGGTGCCCCCCGGCACCTATACGCTGTGCGAGAGACCGAGAGGCGGCTGGATTAACAGCGAGCCTGGCGTTGAACCGCCCTGCAAGGAGGTTACGGTTAAGGCTGGTGATTTTATCTGCGTACCGTTCGGCAACTGGCAGTCTCCTGAGCCGACTAAACCAGTGCCACCAACAGAGCTACCGACGGTTGGTATCGAGGTTTATCCCATGAATCAAGTAGCCCTCACAGCACCCTGGATTGCTTTAGCCGCAGGAATCATAGCCGGTGGCAGAATACTGAGACGCCGCAGGTCAAATAATTAGAAATCGAATTGTGTGCCTACTTGGCCAGAAATCTAAAGATTATCACCCTATCCCTCTTAGCCTATCTATAATCCGTATCATTCCTTCAGTATCCAGCCCGCAGTATTCCTCCAGGTCTTTTCTGACCTTACTCCTGACTTCATCAGATACATCACCGTAAGTGACTTCCAGGAAAGCCAGGCTGGCATCCTCGCCGTTATTTATGTTCATTCCCTCGTAGCTTATTCCCGTCAAGGCAGGAAGAACCGCTTTAAGTGAAGCGCTCCCCTGCTGCGACGGGTGATAATAGCAAAAGCTCCGGAAGGGTACCAGCAAATCGACAAGCCGGCTGGTAACGCCCGTTATCCAGTCGCCGTACTCCGGGAAAGCCACACCGAGTTCTTCCAAAATACCCTTCTCAAACGACTGGTTGTAAACGACTATACTGCCTTTATTACCAAGTACCTTCTTTAGTTCAGATAACAATTCAGGCCTCGGGTCCCCGGTACCCTCTGCCAGAAAAGAGACATGCTCTGGTTTGGAATCTTCACTTTCGACGACATGTAGAGAGAACTGGAAGGGAATCTTCTGATATGGTCTCGTGCCGTCAAACAGCGGCACGGCGGGGCTAATTGTTTCGAAATCGAAGAAGTACAGGGGGTACTGCAGACTGGACAGGAATTGCTGAATCCCCTCTTTATCTATGTAAGGCTCACCGCTTATATCACACGCCTTCTGGACACGCTGTTTATCATTCAGCTTGAAGTCGTCGGGGATATCTCTGATGGTAAGAATTCCGCCGTTAAACAATTCAAGGGATTTCTTTCCGCCCCTGTACAGGTTAAAGATATGGTTTTCCGGCAGGAAACTCCAGCATAGTGCCGTTAAGGGGCAGCCGTACGGGTCATTGCATTGCCTGCCTATAGAGATATCGGGGCATTGCCCTGCAGTGATAACCTCCAGCATAGCGTTAATCTGTTCCTGTATGCCGGCGCTGGCTTCGTCAACTTTGGAGGAGATGTCCTCCGTCTTAAAAAGCCGTACGGGGTCTATGTCACCATCTTTAACATACTCATTGTTAATATACGCCAGGAAGCATTTCCTTATCTTTAACCCAGCCTTCTCGTAACAGAACCTCTGAAAGGCAACGTCAGATACGTGTACATCCTTGACCTCAGTAGAACCCTTAACCTCGATGATATCCCATTTATCTTCACTGGCAGGATTTAGAATGTCTGCCCTGGCATAAATGTTACCGGCTAAAATACCAGCTTCAAATAATGTGATACGTTGCTGAAGTAGTTCCGTGGTCTTTTTAATATTACCTATGAAGTCTTCTGCCGGTATGTCAATACCGTCAGGGAACAGTTTCTTGGCTAATTCACCGATGAGGTGACCCTCGTCAAACCTGTACTGGGTAGCAGCATCTACTTCAGGTATTTTCTCAGGCTCATTAAACAGCATCCACAAATACTTGGGGCACTGTAGTCCATTTAAGTATTTTGATTTCGACAGCATTCTTGGTTCCATTATAACATTGCTCCCGGTATTATTTTGATAGTTGACTGCTACCCTGAACTGTTAGGCAGTTCCTGCTTTCATCCCTTCCAGTATAGCACCTGGTAAGTATGAGAGTTTGTCTACAAGCTCCCGGTATACTTCCACCCCACGAGGATAATGTCGGCCCCATCACCCTCTAAAAAACAGGGACTGGATTACCTTGAAGATAATCCCCACCACCACTATACCCAGTATTATATACCCCAGGATGTCGCTAATAGCCACTTTAGATACTCTTACCAAACAGGCTATGGGCGCCTACCAGTTATTCGGCGCCCAGCCGATACCTTTGCAGTTCCCACACTTCTTTTCCATACAGGCAATACCGATAGTCTGCGTAATCTTCCCGGTACCGCCGCAATCCCGGCATTCGACCCAGTCTTCGGGAACAAGGTTATAGCCCCTACCCTTACACACGCCGCATGGTACCGGACTGGCCATACCCAGCGGGCCCGGCCTCTACCCCGTGCCGTCGCAGTAGGCACAGTCCCTCCTCACCATCACGGTTAGCTCCCTTCTACTTCACTGGCTAATATTTTTATACCTCCCAGCCTGGTAATAAAATAAAAGAAGTGCGCCTGAGGCACTTATGTTACAGTAAGTTGATTTTCTAAACTGTACGGAGGGATTATTTCTCACAAATGACCAATAACTCGAAACGCCGACTTCTCAGGTTACCGGCAAACATTACAACTTATATATGAATGATTCTTACTCGCTCGCAAGACTACCGCTAATTCGGTCATAAGCAAACCTTGGTTTACGGAATTTTTCAAGCTCTTCTAAAGACTTGTTCAGTAATTTCATCATTATAACTTTTAGTTGTTGTTGTTCATCTTCGGATATGACGGACATTATATTGTGGATTGACTTTCTTACCATCGATTTAACATAGGCTTCCCGCCCTTTTTCTGTAATGGTAACTCTGGTCAGGTTTTTTCTCTTTGTATCCTTGGCCTGTGCCACCAGACCATTTTTCTGCATCCGTTGCAAGAGCATAACGATAGTATGAGGCTCTCGCAGAAGAAACCTGGATATCTGTGTAGGCGTCGGTCCGTTACCGATAGTATTGATGGCGAATAAAGCCGCTGCTTCTTCAGCCGTTATCTTGTACTCATTTAGCTCCGATGACCTTACCTTATGCATGGCACGCCTGGTGCGGAGTATCAACCACCACATGCCAAAGTCCTCATCAACCATTACTTCTTTTTCCATATTATGCCTCACTTCTAAAAAGAATTTTCCCTGGATTATATCATACACCCCAAATGATTAATCATTTGGGCGGCACAATACCGGGAAAACCGCTCTAATACGTACCTCGGATTATCTAATACGTAATTCCTATAGACTATTATAGTCTCTGATTTCGTTTTTTACAAGAACTCTAATAATAATTGCCAAAACAGCTGGGAAAATCACCTTATGATTGACCCTAAGACGGGGTTCACCTCAATCAACTTCCTGTCTAACATTAAACTGGACTCCTTTTCGGGGGGCAGGTCACGGAAACTTTTACTATGTCCTGATGCACTATATGCTGAATTGGATGTCTTAAAACCGGTCATTGAAGCTACTGAGAAGAAAGCACAGCTTTTTCGTTGTGCCTCTTAATTTTTCTTTTGGTAGCGGGGGCAGGATTTGAATCTTCAATACTGCAACTACCCCCATCCCCACCCACAACACCCCCCCCCAAGTCCAAAAACAGGCTAGCCATTTTCTCCCAAACATGCATATTCTCCATCCCAGTATTGAAATGCGAACGGTTTATATTGTAGCACTTGTGGAAATTTAATTGCTTCTACTGAGTAGCTGTGTGTCTATGTACGCACAGGGTCTTGACAAATCACGAAAAAAGTATTAGCGTGTTACGCAAGAGTACATATACTGTCCGTATTCGTAATTTTTATGAATTAGCATTGTTATAGATTTTCTGAGGTGAGTGATACTTATACAGTTAGTCAAAGCCTGGTAGTAAACAGCACAATGGAGATGTTTAAGGTATGTTCAGCCATAGCTTATTAAGGAGGTAATAATCATGCCAGACCTAGCTAGCCAATTGAGTGCACCTAGAGTCATCAGGATCCTAACCATAGCCTTTGACACGAGCCAAATTCCTCGCGGCTCAATAAAACTGACTAATATGCAAATCCGCCATTGGTAGCTAGGACTGGATTCTAAGTATGGCTCGATGTTATTGAGTAACGAATTGTACAAAGTATAAACCTTGGTATGTTTGATAGGGTCTATTTCTATGTCCAATTGTAGTATCGTCAGACCAGCTAAAAGGGGAACGGTAAAAAAGCATTTCTTTAATACACTGGCGGGGCTTATATGCATTCTGGGCATGCTATGCCCGCTCTTTTACACTACTCCAGTCATAGCCGACCAGGTTACCGTCAAATGGCTGAGCAACAATATTCCCACCGAGGGCACCGCCGGCAACTGGGTACTGGCTAACGGCTCGGATGTTCAGCACCTGACCATGGCTATTAACGGCACCCTTTATGCCTACGGCAAGAGCCTGACCTACACCCTGTATAAATCCAC
>CAZLFC010000025.1:0-12024 GCA_964558705.1 uncultured Dehalococcoidales bacterium | reverse complement strand
CAGTACCGGAAAGGAGGCTGGAATGATACTGGTGATAGGTTTGGTTTTAATTATAGTTGGTTGGGGTGTACAAGTTTACATAACATTAGTAAAGAAGGATGAAGCTTTTAATTCCTTTTTTCTGCTGCTATACGTAATTGGTGTCGGGTTTCTGGTCGCTGGTAATTTCTTGGAGAAGAATATGACGATAAGTATATTGAATCTGATTAGTTTCCTGGTGGCGCTGACCCTGACAGTAACCGTAATGTTGCGGAGAAAAGGGGAGCTATAACTCCGACCTTGCCAGTACAGGATTAGTTAAGGGCAAGCTTTTCCAGGCTTGCCCTGGTTTATCTGGCTGACTGCCCGCCACCGCTACCATCTCCGAAGTCGTGACCGCGTTCCGCATGCCCATATATTCATCGCTTATCCGGGTATTGACAATTCAGGGCAATGGTATTATCTTTGTTGCCGCATAGGGTCGATGGGCGAGCGTATGAGTACATTATATTTTGGTCTCGGTTGAGGAGATGTGTGTGATGAAATAAGGGCACTGGTAACCGCTAAATGATGCGGTAGCCGGTGCCTTTTTGAGTCCGGGTTAATAGAATGATCTTATAAAAGGAGGTGACCTATGTCTGAACGCTGGAAAAATCGGGAATGGATAGTGAGTAGTGGTAATAGGATGACAATGTCGGGCGGCGCTTGTTGGATTCTCGGTGCTATATTCGCTGTACTGGGAATCATCGCTGACGCTATGAATGTCACGCTTGGTCTGGAGGTGACGACCTGGTTAATGCTGTCGATCGCTCTTTTTGCGGGTGGCATAAGCTGGTACATCGGTTGGGCGGTCGCAGTGTATGTAAGTGGTAAGGAAGCCAAAAGTAAAGCAGAATAATTAATCAACTCCCATACCCTCAAAAGTCACGACTGCATTCCGCATCCGGGGATTGGTCGGGCCTGGAAACTGTATTCTCACCCGTCTTTAGTCGAAGGCCCAGACTATACATAACTTTGCACACGAGCTTATTTTAGTGTAGAATTTACCCACTACTCGTGGAATGGAGGGGTATGGGAGTTCAACGATGCAAGGGAATGCGGGACCTGTCGCCTGCGGAAATGACAGTCTTCCGTCTGATTGAAGGAACATTCAGGGACTCTTGTCTCAAATGGGGCTATGAGGAGGTAAGGACGCCGGCGCTGGAATACCTCCACCTGTTTACTTCAACGGGGACACTTACCCCCGGTATGTTAAGCAAGGTATATTCTTTCCTTGATTGGGACGGCTGGAGCGGCGAAAGGGTGGTATTACGGCCTGACGGCACGATTCCTATTGCCAGGCTTTATATTGATAACATGTCGGACAGGGAACTGGCCAGGCTCTTTTACGTGACCAGTATCTTTATCTTTGAAGAGACGGGGAAGGAAACCAGGGAGAAGTGGCAGTGTGGGGCTGAGCTCATCGGGAAGAATTCAACCATAGCCGACGTGGAGTTGATAGCGCTGGCTCTGGAGGTTCTGGAAAGGCTGGGGCTTAAAGATGTCAAGCTGCGACTGTCCCACGCCGGATTGATAAGGGCATTGCTGGCGGCACTCGGCTTGAGCGGTGAAGAGCAGGCCATAGTGTTTGACCAGATTCTGGACGGTGATTTAGAGGCGCTGTCTAAAGTGAAGTCGGGTAAACCCAAACTGGGCAAAGCTTTAACCCCGTTACTGGGTTTGGAAGGAAAATCATCCGGCTTCCTGAGGAACCTGAGGACTCTGCTCCCGCAGGACTCGCCTGAACTGGAGCCCTCAATTGATGATTTTATCAAAGTCGTTGACCTTCTTGAGGCTATGGGCTGTGATTGCCAGATTGATATAGCTTCAGGCAAGGGTTTCGAATACTATACCGGAATAATGTTCCAGATGGTTATCGGCCAGGAAAGGGTAGGTGGTGGGGGGAGGTATGATGCCCTTATCCCGCTGATGGGAGGTAAGGACATACCGGCTTCCGGTTTTGCTCTTTACCTTGACCGCCTGATGAAATTAGTAAAGTCAGGGAATTTGCCCAAAACTCGGGGTAAAAAAATTCTGGTTAAGACTGAGCCGGGGACAATAAAAGAAGGTTTCAGCATCGCCAACCGTCTCCATGAAATCGGCTGTGTGGCGGAGCTTAATTTGAGCGACCAGGCGCCAGCCGGTCTGGAATGGACGCTGGAGGTAAGGAGCCAGGCGCCGCAGTTTGTGTTAACTGACCAGGCGGGACGCCAGAAATCTGAGGTGCGAACAATAGAAGAAGTCCTGGCTATTATCGGAGGGGGAGGGTGATAAAAATAGCCTTGCCGAAAGGCCGGTATATGAAGGAGACGGCTGCCTTGTTGCAGAGAGCCGACTGGGAGCTTAGCGGATATCACGAAAAGGCTCGACTTTATCACCTGGAATCACAGAGGTTCCCTGAACTGCGAGCCAAGATATTTCATGAGAGGGATATTCCCATTCAGGTCGCCGTGGGTAACTATGACCTGGGGGTTTGTGGGCTGGATTGGATTGAGGAGCTGCTGGCCAAATATCCAAGCTCGGCTCTGGTTAAGGTAAGAAACCTGGGATACGGGTATAACGCTTTATCTATGGCAGTCAGCCGGTTCGGCCGGGAAACAACCCTGGACGAGATACGGGCCAGGCCGGATATGATACGCATTGCCAGCGAATATCCCAATCAGGCTGAGTCTTTTGCGCTGAGCCTTCGCCTGAAGCGATTCAGCATCTTTCCGCTATGGGGAGCGGCGGAGGCTTATCCTCCCGATAGCGCCGATTTGGCACTGATTCCTGATGGGGTAAACGGGGGGCTTTTGAATTACAACCTGGTGCCGGTAAGCAAGGTCTTGAGCTTCAGTGCTTTCCTGATAGCTAACCAGGATAGCTGGAAATCAAAAGACATGGATGATGTGTTGACCTCTATCAGTGCTGGTCTGGTTGGAGCTGAAGCGAGTTCTGCTACCGGCAAAGCGGTAACTTCGTCAGGAGCAGGGGGTCGACGCTCCGTTGTGGCGGAGAAAGAGGGGCTAATCCGCTTGGCTTTGCCGGACGGGCACCAGCAGCAGCCTACCGTTGAACTGCTGAATAAGGCGGGCATTGAGCTTGATGACTACCCGTCGCCCACCGGTAACCGCCGCCCAACCATTAATCTGGAAGGTGTCATGGTTAAGGTGATTAGACCTCAGGATATGCCTTTGCAGGTGGCTAATGGGAATTTTGACCTGGCTGTTACCGGTCACGACTGGCTTATGGAGCATCTTAACCAGTTTCCGTCCAGTCCGGTGACCAGGCTTGCCGACCTCAAGTTCGGGAAGGTAAAGATTGTAGCGGTGGTGAGCAATGATTTGGCGGTATCCGATGTCTCCGGACTGCGGCAGTTTAGCCGTGGGAGTTCGGCGCCGCTTAGAGTGGCTTCCGAATATGTGAATATAGCGGATAAGTATGCCCGGGACAATCACTTGGGAATGTACCGGGTAATTCCCACATGGGGAGCCACTGAAGCCTTTTTGCCTGATGATGCCGATTTGTTGATTGAGAACACGCAGACCGGGCGCACCATCGCCAGGCACAACCTTAAGATTATTGACAAGCTTTTTGAGTCTACCGCTTGCCTGGTTGGCAATAAAGAGAGCGTGTCCAGCCCTGCCAAGCGGGCCAGGATAAAATCTATTGCTGAGACCCTGCAGGCGGCAGTGGAGGATAACTAAATTGATAGTAATAGAGGGTTTTGCGTCAGCCAAAGAAGCCTTATCAAGGCAGGCGCCAGTGGAGTTTTATCCGGTGTCAGACTCGCTGAGGCAGGGATTGATAAAGATGTTCGGGACCGATGACCTTGAGCAGGCGGTTGAGCAGATAGTCGGCGAGGTGCGCCGGAAAGGGGACGCGGCGCTGCTGGACTATACCTTGCGGATTGACGGTATGAAGCTTGATTCGTTGGAGGTGGACAAGCAGCAGATAGCCAGCGCTTACCGGGAGGTGGATAGGGAACTGGTCTCGGCGCTTAAACTGGCGGCGGAGCGAATACGCTCGTTCCACGTCGACCAGAAGAATAATGTCTGGGGTGAATTTACCAGCTCGGACTCGGGTCAGCTGATACGCCCTCTGCAAATCGTCGGCGTTTATGTTCCCGGTGGCACCGCCGCTTATCCGTCAACGGTGCTGATGACAGCCATACCGGCCAGGGTCGCCGGAGTCGATGAGATTATCTTGACTACCCCGCCCAGAGGAGGGGGAGTAGTCCCGCCGGTTACATTAGTAGCCGCCGACATTGCCGGGGTCGACCGTGTTTTCAGTGTGGGCGGCGCCCAGGCGATTGCCGCTTTAGCTTTCGGTACCGAGTCTGTCCCTAAAGTGGACAAGATTTGCGGGCCGGGTAATGTCTTCGTGGTCCTCGCCAAGAAGCTGGTGTTTGGTACGGTAGATATTGACGGTCTTCAGGGCCCGAGCGAGGTGCTGATTATAGCTGATGAAACTGCCAGTGTGGAGTACTGTGCCGCCGACCTCTTGGCGCAGGCGGAGCATGACCCGCTGGCGTCCGTTATACTGGTGACTACCTCGGCGCCGAGAGCCGATGAAATCAGGGCAGAGGTTGAACGGCAGCTGGCTGATTTGCCTCGTAAGGATATTGCCGCCGAGTGTTTGCAGAGCCGGGGGATAATAGCGGTGGTGGCTGATATGAATGAGGCGATAGAGCTGGCTAACCTCTATGCCCCGGAGCACCTCTGCTTGATGGTGGACGGGGCGGCAGGTTATATTGATAAAATAACTAACGCCGGTTGTGTTTTCGTCGGTGAGAACTCAACGGTGGTTCTGGGCGACTACGTGGCGGGCCCGAGCCATGCCCTGCCTACCGGCGGGACGGCACGGTTCAGTTCTCCGCTTAATGTATGCGATTTTAGCAAGTTCATCAGTCTGGTGGATGTGGACAAGGCTAATTTGAAGCGGTTGGGTAAAGCCGCCGCCATCATCGCCAGGGCTGAGGGGCTGGATGCCCACGCCCGGGCTATGGAAAAGCGGTTGAAAGTAGATTGAGAGGTTGCATAATGGTCAAAGATGAAGGGATAGAGAGGTTTATTCGCCCTTGCCTGCTCGCTTTCTGTGGCTATGCCGCCAGCAAGTCGCCGGAAACGTTGGAGGGGAAGGTTGAGGTGTCCGTGGAAGAGATTATCAAGCTGGACGCCAACGAGAACCTCTATGGTTGTTCCCCTAAGGTGCAACAGGCTCTGGGAGACTGTCCCTGCCTGAATATTTATCCTGACGCCGGGCAGGGCAGGCTCAGGCAAATGCTGGGGGGATACGCCGGAGTTGGTGCCGGGCATATTGTGGCGAGTAACGGCAGCGACCAGCTAATCGACCTTATTTTGCGATTGTTTATTGATGCGGGCGACGAGGTAATAAATTGCGACCCCACCTTTATCATGTTCAGTTTCGGCACGGAGTTGTGCGGTGGTTCTATCGTCAGCGTGCCCAGGGATGAGAATTTTGCGGTTGATGTAAAGGCGGTTAAGGCGGCCATAAACAAAAAGACTAGGTTGATATTCCTGGCCAACCCCAATAATCCCACCGGGACGGTTATGCCTCAGAAAGACATCCTGGAGGTGCTGGATACCGGACTGCCGGTGGTGGTAGATGAGGCTTACTACGAATTCAGCGGGGATACGGTTGTCCCGTTTCTGGACAGGTATAAGAATCTGATGATACTGCGCACCTTCAGCAAGTGGGCGGGATTGGCTGGATTGAGGATTGGCTATGGCATTTTCCCGACTGAAATTGCCGGCTACCTGCTGAGGATTAAGCCCCCGTATAATGTGAACGCAGCGGCTATAGTTGCGGTGCAGGAGTCGTTAAAGGATGTTGATTATCTAATGGGCAAGGTAAAGGCGATAAATGCGGAAAGAGACAGGCTTTTCGCTGAGTTAAACAAGTTGCCATTCCTGAAGCCTTTCCCATCGCAAACCAATTTCATTTTGTGTTCGATATTAAACGGCAAAGCAAGCGAACTCCAGCAGAAATTGCAGCAAAAGGGTATACTGGTGCGCTACTTTGATAAGCCGATGTTAAGAGACTGTATTCGTATCAGCGTGGGTAAGCCGGAGCATACCGATGCTGTGATTAAAACACTCCGAGAATTAGGAGGGTAGGAAAATGCCTGATAGACTGTCTATTGTTAAAAGAGAAACTAAAGAAACTAATATCGCCCTGGAGCTCAGTATTGATGGTAGCGGCCGGTGGGAAATGAATACCGGGATAAGGATGTTTGACCACCTGCTGTCGCAGCTTGCCCAGCACGGGTTATTTGACATAAAAGTTTCCGCTACCGGCAGCGACCAGCATCACCTGGTGGAGGATGTCGCTATTTGTCTGGGTAAAGCTTTTGGGGAGGCTTTGGGGGATAAGCGGGGTATTGTCCGTATGGCCGATGCTGCGGTGCCTATGGACGATTCTTTAGCTATGGTGGCAGTGGACATTAGCGGTAGGGGATATACTGTTTTAGACCTGTCCTTTACCGATAACGATATGGCTGGATTTCCTGCCGACCTCGTCAGACACTTTCTCGAGTCGTTTGCGATTGAGGCCAGGCTTAACCTTCATGCCAGGGTTATCTATGGTGTTAATGACCATCACAAGGCGGAAGCGCTGTTTAAGGCTCTTGGCAGGGCTTTGGGGGTAGCTGTCAGGATTGACGAGCGGATTAGCGGGGAGCTGCCCAGTACCAAGGATTTACTGGAGCAGTAGAGTGAGATTGCGGGGGTAAGGACAGATGGCTAAGGTAAAATCTCAGCAGAAGAGTGCCCAACCGACCATGCCGAAGAAGATAAGTCAGCTTTCATGCGTGGAAAGGGAAGCCGAGGGTATGAGTTGTATCCTGTGTTACCTCGTCAAGGAAGGCGTTAAGAAGGCTTATTCCGGCATCCGGGGCTTAAGAGTGGATAAGACTAAGTCGAAATAGTGTTTCCTCGCGATTGTGCCCGCCATAAGTTAAGCGAGTTTGACTTCAGGGTATTATCTTAACTTCCTGCCTGTTAGCCTTTCGTAGGCTTGCTGGTATCTCTGGGTGGTGGCTTCGATAACCTCGGGGTCCAGCATAGGGGCGGGGGGTTCTTTGTTCCAGCCCATCTCCACCAGCCAGTCCCTGACCGGCTGTTTGTCGTAGCTGGGCTGGTCCTGCCCGACTTTATACAGTGTGGCATCCCAGAAACGAGACGAGTCCGGGGTAAGCAGTTCGTCAATAAGGATGAGTTTGTCGTTATCCAGCCCGAACTCCATCTTGGTGTCAGCAATGATAATATCTCTGGCCCGGGCATACTCACGGGCAAAGTTATAGATAGCCAGGCTTTTCGCCTCCATTTCCTGTGCCAGAGCTTTACCTATCATTTTTTCGATTTTCTCCGTGCTTATGGGCAGGTCGTGTCCGCTATCGGCTTTGGTCGTTGGCGTGTACAACGGCTTGGGCAGTTCCTGGCTTTGTTTCAGGCTTGCCGGCAGGGAAAGTCCACAGGTAGTGCCGGTCTGCTGGTATTCTGCCCAGGCCGACCCGGCGATGTAGCCCCGCACCACGCATTCAATGGGAATCCGTTTTACTTTCTTGACTACCATAGACCGACCGATAAGGTGATCCGGGCAGGGGAAATATTTGTCTTCAGGAATATAGGGGTCAAAGCTGTGAATGTCATCAATCGCTTCAATCAGGTGATTAGCTACCAGATTCCGGGTCTGTCTGAACCAGAAGATGGACAATTGATTCAATACCAGTCCCTTGTCCGGAATACCGCAGGGTAGCACCGAGTCGAAGGCGGAAATGCGGTCGGTGGTAACCATAAGTAACTGGTTCCCCAGGTCATAGGTGTCTCGTACCTTGCCCCGGGAAAATAGTGGTAAAGGCAAGTCAGTAGATAATATAGTCGGCATGTCAGTGCTCATAAACTCCTTACCTGATTATATTGACCTGGGAGCCAGGTCATCAGGCTGAGACGTGCTCAGCTTCTCCTTCCATTGTTTCTTGGTCAGACCCAGACGCTCAAAAATATCGTCCATGTAGCGCAGGTAGTATTGATAGTCGAAAAGAGGCTCAAGCTCATCTGGCGGCAGGGCAGCGGTAACTTCCGGGTCGGCCTTTAGCAAGCTGATGAGGGTTCTATTCCCCTTCCATACCTTCATTGAGTTGCGTTGTACCAGTTCGTAGGCTTTCTTTCGAGAGAGCCCTTTATCAATAAGGGCCAGCATTACCCGCTGGGAGAAGATTAACCCCTTGGTAAGTTCCAGATTTCGTTTCATCTGTTTCGGGTAGACCAGCAGTCCCCTCATTACCGAGGTGAAAAGGGCAAGGGCGTAATCCAGTATCAGGCAGGAATCGGGCAGGGTGATGCGCTCGGTAGATGAGTGGCTGACATCACGCTCATGCCACAGGGCGATGTTTTCCATTGAGGTCAGGGCATGACCTCTTATCAGTCGGGCTATGCCGCAGATTCGTTCACACAGTTCGGGGTTTCGTTTATGGGGCATAGCCGAGGAGCCGGTCTGCCCGGCGCCGAATGGTTCCTCTACCTCTCGTGTCTCTGTTTTTTGCAGTGCCCGAATCTCGGTAGCAAATTTCTCCAGCGAACTGGCGATTATAGCTAAAGTGGCCATAAATTGAGCGTGGCGGTCGCGTTGTAAAACCTGGCTTGATATAGGGGCTGGAGCAAGTTTCAGTTTGGCGCAGGTCTTCTCCTCAACCTCGGGCGGCACGGTGGCATAGGTGCCGACGGCTCCTGAAATTTTACCTACCGCGATTACCTTTTTAGCTTCGGTAAGTCGTTGCAGGTTGCGCCTCATTTCCTCAGTCCATATTGCCAGCTTAAAACCAAAGGAAATTGGCTCGGCGTGGACGCCGTGGGTGCGGCCGATCATAAGAGTATATTTGTGTTCTATCGCTTGCTGGGCTAAGGCGGCGGTGAGTTCCTTTATGTCTTGACTTAATAAATCAGTGGCTTCAACCATCTGCAGGCTGAGGGCAGTATCAATTACATCCGATGAGGTAAGCCCGAGGTGAATGAAGCGGGACTCTTCGCCCAGGCTCTCCGCTACCGCCCCGATAAAGGCAGTCATATCATGATGAGTTTCTTTTAGGATTTCCTCCATTCGTTTGAGATTGCAGCGGGCTAGCTTTATTTTAGGTACGGCATTTTTCGGAATAACACCCAGCTCAGCCCAGGCGTTGCAAGCGGCAATCTCTACCTCAAGCCACTTGTCAAACTTATTCTCATCTGACCATATCCGCTTCATTTGCGGGCGGGAATATCGTTCGATCATTTGTTTTCACCTTGTAGATTAGTTCTATATTTCTCGTAGGCGCTTCGTATTTTATCATACTTTAGCCCCAGGATTTCGGCGGCCAGGAGGGCGGCATTCTTAGCCCCTGCCATGCCAATAGCCATACTGGCGACAGGTATTCCGGCGGGCATCTGGACTATAGAGTAGAGAGCGTCAATGCCCTCCAGGGCACTGGTGGCCAGTGGCACGCCTATAACGGGCAGGGTAGTCCAGCTGGCCAGAACCCCGGGCAGGTGAGCCGCACCACCAGCGGCGGCAATTATAACCTCAACTCCTTTATCCCGGGCAGTCTGGCCGAATTGTTTAGCCTTTTCCGGGGTGCGGTGGGCCGAGATTATGGATAACTCATGGTCAATGCCAAGCTGGGTCAATATATCCAGCGTTGGCTGTATAGCCTCAGTATCTGATTTGGAACCCATGACTACAGCGACTAGTGACATATTAACCTTCCTTTACTAAAGCAATATCCCGGCGGTAGTGGCAGCCATCAAAACGGATTCTGGGAATGTTATTATAGACCCTTTCCCTGGCTTCGGCGATAGTATCGGCGGTGGCGACTACGGTGAGCACCCGTCCGCCGTTGGTTAATACCTGTCCTGGTTCTGAGCCTACCCTGGTTCCGGCATGAAATACCATGATGTCCTTATCTAAATCATCCAGTCCGGTGATAGGAATGCCTTTTTTATAACTGCCCGGGTAGCCGGCTGATGCCATGACCACTCCCACGCAGGCATCCTCACTCCATTCTACATTTATCTTATCCAGTTTACCATCTATCACTGCTAGAATAATATCTACCAGATCGGTTTTAAGTCGGGGCAGGGTAACCTGAGTTTCCGGGTCGCCAAACCTGGCGTTGAATTCCAGTGCCTTTGGCCCGTCGCCGGTAATCATCAGGCCACCATAAATGACACCTTGGTAGGGTCTTTTCTCTTGAGCCATCGCTTTTACGGCTGGTTCCAGGATAGTCTCCTTTACCGTCTTATCCAGTTTTGGGTTATAGAAGTATGGGGGACTATAACTGCCCATGCCTCCGGTGTTAGGACCCTGGTCGTTGTCAAATACCGGTTTATAATCGCAGGCAGCTACCATGGGGATTACCGTTTTACCATCGGTAAAGGCGAAGGAACTCATTTCTCTGCCTGATAGACGCTCCTCAACAATTACCATGTCTCCGGCAGCACCAAAGGCTTTGGCTTCCATGATTTCAGCCAAGGACTTCATAGCCTGAGGGATTGAATCGGCTACAGTTACTCCCTTACCCGCCGCCAGCCCATCGGCTTTGACTACGAGAGGTGGCGTCTGTTTCTGAATATATTCCTTTGCCTTGGCATATTTGGCAAAGCTAACGCTCCGGGCGCAGGGGATTTTGTATTTTTGCATAAGCTCCTTGGCAAACACCTTGCTCGACTCAATCTGGGCGGCTTGCCTGGTTGGCCCGAAGATGGGGATTCCTGTATTCTGGAAATGGTCGACAATACCCTCAGCCAGGTGTACCTCCGGCCCAACAACAACCACCTCAATGCCTTTTTCCTGGGCTACTTTAGTCAGCGATTCTATATCGGTAGGACTAATATCAAGGTTATCAGCAATTCGAGCGGTACCGGCATTTCCCGGCGCTACGTAGATTTCCTTAGCTTTAGGGCTCTGGAGCAATTTCCAGACCAGGGTATGTTCTCTTGCCCCTCCGCCAACAACCAGTATTTTCAGCCTTTACTCCTTTAAAGTATTCTATTGAGTAAGCTTTGAGTATCGTTTGGTATCAGATGACTAGGGAACAGTGAAACGGCAATCGGATAATATGATTGCCAACACAGTACTCCCTCTGCATCTGCCAGTTACTACTATTTCATCTCCTTTGGCGAGTGCTTTTACTTTATTAACGTCCTCGTCATCGGCAAGAAAGGCGCGAATTTCCCAGGCATCGGCGTCTGTCTCAAAGGTTATAAAGGGCGAGTCTATAGCTATGTCAAAGTAATTGAAGGTGCCCGAAACTTCTAAAAGCTGATTCTTGTATTGAGTCTCCGCCGCCAACCCGATATTGTCATACTCAGTGGATAACCGAGCGGCGGTTATCTTTATTGGTTCTGTTGGTGGCCCTGGGTCGGGTAAAGGCAATGGCTTAACCGGTTCCGGCTCTGGTTCTGGCTCTGGCTCCGATTGCTCCGACGTGGTAAATGTCCAGACCTCTGAACAGGCTGCAGGAGCATCAGGGTCTGTAAAATGCAGCTTGGCGCAGACCATCCAGTAGTACTGGGCTGAGGGCGCCAGGTCTATGGGGAGTTCGTAAGAGACATTTACGGGGAACACATCAAACACTATGTCCGAGAAGTCGCTGTTTCGGGATATCCGTAATTCGTAAACTTCAGCCTCGGGCACTGCTTCCCACAGAAGTATGGGTCTAAGTTGGATGTCGTTAGCCCCGTTGTGTGGTGAGAGTAATTTGGGAGCGGTCAGGGTATTATCCGGCGCCGGTTCCGGTGCCGGAGTGCACGCCCCGAAAGCAAGCAATGTTATTATGAGTAAAATTCCTATAAAGTATGCCTTGCGCATTCTTTAAAAACTCTCTTTACTCCTTATTAAAAGGTTGCTTATCAACCTTACCCCCTGTATCTCCCTCTCTTATGATAGAAAAACGCCCAACTTTACATAACATTTGGAACAAATATCAAAGCTAACCAGCTACGAATTGTTTCCCCAAATTTTCTACAATAT
>CAZLFC010000024.1:2580-12490 GCA_964558705.1 uncultured Dehalococcoidales bacterium | reverse complement strand
AATCAGCCACCGGTGGGCTAATATCCCACCTGATAACCAATGTCCCCGGTAGCTCCGACTACTATAAGGGGTCGGTTACCGCTTACAGCAATGAGGCCAAGATTAAAATAATCGGTGTGAAAGAGGACACCATTAATAAACACGGGGCGGTAAGCCACCAGGTAGCCGAGGAGATGGCACAGGGCGGTAAGAAAGCCCTGACAGTCGATATATGTCTGGCCGATACCGGTATCGCCGGACCCGGTGGGGCTACCGATGAAAAGTCGGTGGGGCTATTCTACATCGGACTGGCCAGCCCATCTGGCACCTACACTCAGCAGCATATTTTCGCGGGCGACCGGGAACAAAACAAGCGAGACGCCGCGGCAACTGCCCTGCGCTGGCTGAAAGAATACCTGACCGGCCTGAGTTAGAGAAATCAACCATGCTTAAAGAAAGAAAGGTCGTTACCTGCTTTCTCGAATCCGACGGTGAGATACTGCTCCTGAGACGCAGCGAGCAGGTTGGCAGTTATCAGGGAAGATGGGCCGGGGTTAGCGGTTATATAGAGACCACCGCCGATGAGCAGGCGCTAACCGAGATAGCCGAGGAAACCGGTCTATCCGGCGGCGACCTTAAATTAGCTAAGAAAGGCAACCCCCTGCCAATTAGAGATGAGGAACTCGGCGTTAAATGGATAGTCCATCCCTACCTGTTTAACATAAAGGACCGGGGTAAAATCAGAATCGACTGGGAACATAAAGAGTCGAGATGGATAAGGCCGGAAGATATAGATAACTACCCGACGGTGCCCAGGCTCAGGGAGACCCTGGAGCGGGTTATATAAACGCTAGACAGCCCCAACCGAGTGTTCCCGCATATAGCTGATAACTTCCTCGGGTGCCAGCAGGCCGTTCTCGGTAACCACCCCGGTAACCAGCTCCGGAGGGGTAATGTCAAAGTAGGGGTTTTTAACTCTAACCTCCGGCGGTAATCTTGCCGGGTCAACTACCTCCGCTGCCTCCTTCTCTTCCAAATCAACCTCACTGCCCTTTACTCTGGGGTCGAACTTGAGTGTCTCACACAGCACATAAAAGGGAATTCCGGCTCTCTCCGCAGTTAAAGCCAGTTGGTAAGTCCCGATGCCATTAACCAGTACGCCGTCGGCGCATACTCTATCGGCACCGACCACCACTTTAGCCACCGTTGAGATATAAAGCCCCGCCGCCGTATCATCAACGAAAGTAGTCGATATGCCACAGAGGCCGAGCTCTTGCGTCAGTTGCTCCCCGGTGCGCCCCGGACCCGACCGGGTAACAATCACCTCGATATTGTCGTGTTTGGCAAAGGCTTCTTTCAGTGCCGCCACCACCGTTGAACTATAGCTATGGGTCATTATCTTATCGCCATCGGCAATTAGCTGAGAGCCATGCCCGGCAATGCGCGCTACGGACTGTAACGAAGCACCGATTACCTCATCCACTTTAGCAATCGTCCGTTGCCTGAGCGATTCCACGTCCGCTTTTTCGGCTTCCACACCTGTTAAGTCGAGCAAACCACTGACGATATTAGAGACTGGTGCCATTGCCGGCCGAGCCGACATCAGCCTCTCGCCAATCTCCTTCTGCTCCCGCCAGAAATCCTTGGCGTTGTTAGCCCGGCTATGCTCAGCCGCCGTCTTTAACACCTCCGCCGCCTGCCTCGCCAGCTGGCTGGCACCATGAGTTTTGTCACTCTTAATTGAATCAATCAGTTTTAGAATTTCAGAATTAATGTTCATAAAGTAATTACCGGCAACAAGGTTGCCCTCAAAGAGATATGCTTAACCGGGTTCAACCTCTAGCAGTTCAAAGCCGCTCTCTCCGTCCATAACACGCGCTACGTTCACCCCGAGGATTTCACAAAGGATTACCTCACCCACCAGCCAGGTGGTAACGCCGGGTCGCAGGCACCCGCCGGTGGTTTTCCCCGCCCGCCCCAGGGCAGCGTGTATGTGCAGAATCGGTTTGCCATGATTATCGGGGGCGATTACTCCGGCTCCGACTACCTCATGCGCCTCTTTAATCGGCCACAGCATCGGCTCCGGCGGCATCTCTGCCGAGTCCCGGGGACCGACCACAACCTCACCACCCCCGATGCCGCCCACCAGGATAACCTGTCCCACCGATATTCCTTTCTCCTCGGCAAAACGCTCAATACATTCGGGAACCACATCACCATCCTCAAGCCGAACCATGAAAACCCGGCCTATCTGTCCTTCACATGCTTTCATTAGAAGCCTCCTTACTCTTCAGTGGCAGGAAAATTGGAACTGCCAGCCGCCCCAATCATGACGGTAAACCCTAAGGATATTCGTTACTTTAAGTAGCTGAGTTGTCTTTGTCAAGAGCCTAAACTATTTTTGTCAAGACTTTATTCATCAGGGGTGTCTAAGAGGGGCTTCGCCCCTCTTTTTTATTTCTTCCCCCTCTCCTTTGAAGGAGAGGGGGACACAGGGGGTGAGGTAGATTAGAATTGCATAGCTGATTGTCATCACCACCTATCAATGCTATACTCTGACGTATCTCACCATCTAGAAGGGAAGAATTTAATTATGAAAAGAGCTGACGGGCGCGCCTGGGACAAGCTTCGCCCGATAAAAATAACACCAGGCTACCAGAGCTTTGCTGAAGGTTCAGCTTTGATAGAACTGGGCTTGACCAGAGTGCTGTGCACGGTAAGCGTCGAGGAAAGAGTACCCCCTTTTCTCAAGGGAGATGGTACCGGCTGGGTTACGGCGGAATATTCCATGCTGCCCAGGTCTACGTTTAGCCGGACCCCCCGTGATTCGTCACTGGGCAGAATTGCCGGCAGAAGCCAGGAAATTCAGCGCCTTATCGGGCGCTCGCTACGGGCCATAGCCGACCTTCCCGCACTCGGGGAAAGAACCTTAATCGTAGATTGCGATGTGCTCCAGGCAGACGGCGGCACCAGAACAGCCGCCATTACCGGCTCTTATGTAGCCTTATATCAGGCAATGCAAAACTTAAACAACATGGGGATAATATCATCAATACCTCTGGATAGTGCCGTGGCCGCTACCAGCGTTGGCATTGTGCATAGCCATATGATGCTGGATTTGTGCTACGATGAAGACTTTGCCGCCGATGTCGACTTTAATGTGGTGATGACCGGCCAGGGTAAGTTTGTTGAGGTTCAGGGCACGGCTGAAGCCAGACCTTTTACTAGAGAAAACATTGATTCCTTACTCTCTCTGGCGGAAAAGGGCATTAACGAGCTATTTGAAGTCCAGCGGGCCGCCCTGGAAACGATAAAGAGGTAGTCAGGGGCGTACCTGCCCGCTACCGAAGATAATCCGTTTATAGGTAGTCAGTTCCTTCACCCCGAGCGGCCCCCGCGCGTGCATCTTCTGGGTGCTGATACCCACCTCCGCCCCCAGGCCAAACTGACCGCCGTCGGTAAAGCGGGTGCTGGCATTGACATAGACACAGGCCGCGTCTACCTCGTCAAGAAAGCGCATCGCTGCCCGATATTCCTCGGTAATAATAGCCTCGGAATGTCCTGAGGTATAGCGCTCGATATGCTCCAGCGCCTCATCCAGTGAATCGACCACCTTAACCGCCGCCACCAGAGCCAGAAACTCCTTGCCCCAGTCTTCGTCGGTGGCTGGTTTAATGTTCAAGGAAGGCTGCGATTCAAGCATAGCCAGTGCCCGCTGGTCGCAGTGCATCTCCACACCGGCCTTCGCCCACTCCGCCGCTACCATCGGCAGGTATTGCTCGGCAATATCAGCATGCACCAGCAGGGTATCCAGGGCATTGCAGACCGTGGGACGTTGCACCTTGGCGTTAAAGGCAATAGCCACCGCCTTATCCAAATCGGCGCTCCAGTCCACATAGGTATGGCAAACACCAATGCCACCGCTGACCACTGGCATAGCCGCATTTTCCGTAACAAACTTAATCAGCCCCGCCCCACCCCGGGGAATAATCAGGCTGATGATATCACTCATCTGGAGCATTTGGTCGACCAGTGCTCTGTCCGTATTTTCCACGAACTGCACCGCCCCGTCAGGCACCCCGGCCCGCGTCGCCGCTGCCTGAACCAATCTGGCTAAAGCACTATTAGAGTTAATTGCCTCCTTGCCACCCCTGAGGATAACGGCGTTGCCCGACTTCAAACAGAGGGCAAAAATATCTACGGTAACATTGGGTCGACTCTCGTAGATAGCCCCGATTACCCCCAGCGGCACCCGCTTCCTGCCCACCAGCAGGCCGTTGGGCAGGGTGCGCATGTCAAACACTTCACCTACCGGGTCGGGGAGTGCCGACACCGCCAGCACATCCTGAGCCATCGCCTCAAGTCGGCTCTCCGAGAGCATCAGTCGGTCGAGCAAGGCCGCGCTCATCCCCGAAGCCTCGCCATCTTTATAATCAATCTGATTGGCGGCCAGTATCTCGCCCTTTTTAGCCAGCAGGTCTTCAGCAATATTGCGCAAAGCTTTGTTCTTGGCCTCCGCCGAAAGGTAAGCCATGCGGCGGGACACCGCCTTAGCCGCTTTACCCTTTGCTTCCAGTTTTTCTACCGGGGATTTCATAGCACTTGCTCCTTTTTAGATGGTAACCCCATCCCCTAAAAAATGCCAGCAGGGTATTGACAAAACCATATGGCCGTGCTATATTATTTTTTGTAATAGGAAAGCTCCTGGAGAACGGTTGGTCATCTGATAAAGATGGCAGCACCTGTAGGGGTGTGGGAAACTACCGCCGGGAGCTATTTTTATATACTGTTTAGCCATTTATATGTTCCTGCTAGTAATTGCGGAATTAGATTGCTCTTATGTGGCATAAACTTTATGCCGTAGCCGAATACCTTGCCATCTCGCCTATATAGTTTGTCCTTAAGCATTATCAGGTGCGAGTCTTCAATCACACCATATTTATACTCTACAGCATTGTAAGCTGCACCACAAACAGAGTCCGCAAGTTGTACTAAGTTAGATTGCGTCTTGGCTTTAGGCTGCACTCCCAAGATGCAACCTTTTCTAATTTCGCAGTCTGGCTGGCTTTGGATGTAGTTCAAATAGCCATTTAACTCCTTATATTTAATCCCACCTTTATTTTCTGGATATAGCCTCACTTTGTAGCCTTTATCATCACAGTACCAAGTAATGCGTTCTACCAACCGCCTGAATGTGTAAAAATATAACCTTTTACCCTCTAATTTTGGGGTGGTATTAACAATGTCTTGGTGTTGTGTATCAACTAATACTGAGCAGATAGAAAAGTCATTATTGGTTAATTCCTCAACTACAGCCTTTTTCCTTGGATGACTGAGTTCTGACCAATGGAGGACTTTAGAGGTACCCAAGTTAATTCGTTGTTTTACTTGGTGATAAGTAGACCCTAATGCGCTAGCTTCTTCTTGACTAGCAATTAGCGCTGTTAGAAC
Source organism: uncultured Dehalococcoidales bacterium (assembly GCA_964558705.1). Classification (GTDB taxonomy): domain Bacteria; phylum Chloroflexota; class Dehalococcoidia; order Dehalococcoidales. Next base: position 7,060 of record CAZLFC010000024.1, on the reverse strand, counting down.
AAACCACTTTGTTCCCTTTCCTCCTACACCATCATCCCCAGCTTCATCTATATAAGCATACATTTCCACTGGTTAGTTCCCTATAATACCACCAAAGTAGTTTACACCCTATTTCAGCGGGCCGCGCCCTTTGAAGTGATAGAAATAGAGAGGCGGCACCCCGATTACTGCCTTGTTAACCTTTTTCCTGAGAGTACATTTACCTTTAGTCCCCTCCTCCGTCTCCAGTAAATACCCGTCACCATCTTTGATGCGTTGATACTCGGTGAGGGTCAATTCTCCCCACCAACCTGTTTCCGAATGGTCATGGAAACGATATTTAACCTCTGCCAACAACTCACCATCCCTGGCTCTGTAGAGCTTGCCTGAACTCAACTTAAAACCTTCCTTTCTAGGTTACCACTAAATTATTGCGGTGTACCACTTCCGAGCCGTAGTCATAGCCCAGCAGACCGGCAATCTTCTTGGAGTGTACCCCTCTAATAATCTCAATATCGCCGGAATCGTAGTTGGTCATGCCACAGCCCAGTTTAACCCCATCAGTGTCATAGATATTGACTATATCGCCGCGCCGAAAGTTGCCGTCGACCTCCCTGATACCCGCCGCCAGCAAGCTCCGCTTCTGTTTTTTCAGCGCCAGTGCCGCACCTGAATCCACCACCAGCTTGCCCCTGGTGGAAAGTCCGCTGAGCATCCAGCGCTCACGACTCTCCAGCCGGCTGGTAGCGGGTAAGAAACGGGTGCCTATGGACTCGCCGGCCGCCACCCGCGAAATAACCTCCGACTCCCTCCCGTCAGCGACCACCACCGTAATCCCCGAGGCGGTAGCCAGCCTGGCTGCCTCTACCTTGGTGACCATCCCGCCGGTGCCCAGTCGGCTGGGGGTATCCGCCGCCATGCTTTCAATCTCCGCGTCTATCCTGTCCACCTGAACCACCAGTCGACTACCAGGGTCGCGATGCGGGTCAGCCGTGTACAGCCCAGACGCATCGGTAAGAATCAACAGCAGGTCAGCATCGACCAGATTAGCCACCATCGCCGATAGATTATCATTATCCCCGAAATTAGCCTCCTCAAGCTCATCCACTGCCACCACATCATTTTCGTTGACAATACATACTACCTTCAGCTCCAGCAGAGCCAGCAGGGTATTGCGGGCATTCAAATAACCGGCCCGGTCGGACAGGTCAGCTCTGGTCAGCAACGCCTGAGCCACCGTGATATCATGCTGACCGAACAACTGCTCGTAGAGCTGCATCAAGCGGGCTTGTCCCACTGAAGCCAGCACCTGCTTGTAAGGAACACCTCTTGCATTTTTGGTTAAACCCAGTTTAGACTTGCCTGAGGCGATGGCTCCGGAAGAAACCACCAGCAACTCCACACCCTGCTTATGTAGCTGTGCCACCTGGCCGACCAGGTTTGACATTATATCTTGGTCCAGGAAGTCACTGCCGCCGGTAAGCAGGCTGGTACCAAACTTGGCCACTATTCGGCGATAGGACGCGACGGTATTCAAATTAGATTTCTTATCTCTTGTCTTAGCCATCTCTTTAATAAATTAGTTTCATTATAGCAACCGGGCACCATTCGGACAAGAAGATTTGTTGAGTCGCCACCGCTATGTTAAAATTCTGCGGAGGGCTGGTCGATTTCGACGAGCCCTAAAGGTGTTTAGGAAAGAAAATGAAGTTGACCTTGACTCAATTATTACCTCTCATCCAGGACATGCCTGCCTACCGTCGGCTCATAGACGAGGTCAGGCAGCCTGAAGACACGAGCGTCTCCGTGCTTGACGCCGCCAAGCCCTGCCTTATAGCAGCGCTGTACCGCCAATTGCAGTTACCGGTGCTGGTGGTTACCGCCCAACCGGAAAACGCCAAAAAGCTTTACGAGCAACTATTAACCTGGTGCGCTTCCCCGCAGGTAAAGCTCTTCCCTGAACCCGATGCCCTGCCTTACCAGCGCATCGCCTCGGATACTGCCACCGAACTGGAAAGGTTGCAGGTGCTCTCGGCCCTGGTTAACATTGAGTCGACTCCGGACGCCCCGCTGGTAATCGCGTCTGCCCCGGCTCTTACGCAGCCGACAATTCCTTATGACGACTTTATCGCCACCCGCCACACGATAAACCAGGGCATGGATATAGAACCGTTTAAGCTGCTGGGTCAGTGGGAAGCGATGGGCTACCGGATGGAAAACACGGTAGAAGTACCCGGTAACATAAGCCACCGGGGCGGCATCGTTGACATCTATCCCCCCACCAGTGACCTCCCTGCCCGGCTGGAGTTTTTGGGTAATACCATTGATAGCCTCCGCCTCTTCGACCCCATCACTCAGCGCTCGCTGAGCACCGTCTCATCAATAGCCGTCGGCCCCGCCACGGAAATGCTGGCCCCCCGCTTGAGAAGTCGGCTGGAACTGGAGAAGATACTGAACAGCCTTGACCTGGCGGGATGCAGCGCCGAGACACGCCAGCAGTTCCAGCAGGAAATTACCAAGCTGCTCAACCGGCAGCGACCGGATAATGTTCAATTCTACGCCCCGTTGTTTAACCGGGACAGCCTCCTGAGCTACCTCCCGCCGGATACCCTGCTGGTACTTGACGAACCGCATAATATCAAGCTGACCATAGATGATCTGGATGCCGAAGCCGCCGAACTGCGTCGGGAGAAAATAGACGGCGGAGAGCTGCCGGCTAACTTTCCCCAGCCCTACTTCACTTGGCCGGAGCTGGAGTCAAGGCTGGAGAACAGGCGGCGTCTGAACCTGACTACCTGGGATATTGCCGAGAACGAAAAACCGCTCCGGTTAAACTTCGCCCCCGCCCCCGGCTACGCCGGGCAGCTCCCGCTCTTCATTAGAAAAATCAAGCCTCTCTTAAACCGAAAACACCGCCTCATCCTGGTCAGCCACCAGGCAAGCCGGTTGTCCGAGCTGCTGGACGAGGCGGATATTATCGCCCCACCCCTCACCGAAATCAAAGAGCTGCCCCCACCCGGTTCGCTGATACTGGTTCAGGGCTCGGTGGCCGAAGGCTGGGTGATGAACCATAACACCCACTTGCTCACTGACACGGAAATCTTCGGCTTCATCAAGCAGCGCCGGTTGATAAAGAAACGCCCGGTGCCCCACCGTAAGATTGATATCAACACGGGCGACTATGTGGTGCATGTGGAGCACGGCATCGGACGGTTTGCCGGCGTGACCACCATGAGCACCGACCACACCGAGAAAGAATACCTCGTTTTGCAGTATGCGGCGGGGGATAAACTCTATGTTCCTACCGACCAGATAGACCGGGTGAACCGCTATATCGGTGCCAGTGAACGGCCGCCGGTGCTCAGTCGACTGGGTACACAGGAGTGGACACGCATCAAGCAGCGCACCCGGGAATCGGTGGTGGATATTGCCCGTGAGCTGCTAGCTCTCTACGCCGCCCGGGAGGTCGTGTCTGGCTTTGCCTTTTCCCCGGACACGGTGTGGCAGCAGGAGCTTGAGGCCGCCTTCCCCTATGTGGAAACACCCGACCAGATGGATGCACAAACACAGGTAAAGGTGGACATGGAAAAAGCCAGGCCTATGGACCGGCTGGTCTGCGGCGATGTCGGTTACGGCAAGACGGAGGTAGCCATCCGTGCCGCCTTCAAGGCGATAATGGACAACAAGCAGGTAGCCGTGCTGGTGCCGACCACCGTGCTCGCCGAGCAGCACTTCTTCACCTTCAGCCAGAGACTCGGCGCCTTCCCGGTCAGAATCGAGGTGCTGAGTCGGTTCCGCACGCCCAAAGAGCAGCAGGCTGTTCTTGACGGGCTGGCCAGCGGCCAGGTGGACATCTGTATCGGCACCCACCGACTGCTGCAAAAGGATGTCGCTTTCAAAGACCTGGGTTTATTAATCATTGACGAAGAGCAGCGCTTCGGCGTCGCTCACAAGGAATACCTCAAGCAGAAGAGACGGGAGGTTGATGTTCTTACCCTCAGCGCTACCCCCATCCCCCGTACCCTGCACATGTCGCTGGTGGGAGTGAGGGATATGAGCACCATGGAAACGCCCCCCGAAGAGCGGCTGCCCATCAAGACCTATGTCGCCGAGACTAACGAGCGGCTCGTCAGGGAAGCCGTACTCAGGGAACTGGAGAGAAACGGGCAGGTCTTCTTCGTGCATAACCGGGTGCAGTCCATCGACTTCGTGGCCGGCAAGCTCCAGGACATCGTCCCCGAGGCTAAAATCGCCGTCGCCCACGGGCAGATGCCCGAGGCTGGACTGGAAAAAGTCATGGCGAACTTCTCACAGGGTAACAGCGATGTGCTGGTCTGCACCACTATTATCGAGTCGGGACTGGACATGCCCAGCGTCAACACTCTCATTGTCAACCAGGCGGATAAGTTTGGGCTGACGCAATTGTATCAACTGCGGGGCAGAGTGGGGCGGGGGGCCAACCTGGCCCATGCCTATTTCCTCTATGAGCGGGACAAGCACC
>CAZLFC010000024.1:0-2480 GCA_964558705.1 uncultured Dehalococcoidales bacterium | reverse complement strand
GGGCGGGGGGCCAACCTGGCCCATGCCTATTTCCTCTATGAGCGGGACAAGCACCTGACCCCCACCGCCGAAAAGCGCCTGAGGACCATTTTTGAGGCCACCGAGCTGGGCGCCGGCTTCAATATCGCCATGAAAGACCTGGAAATCCGGGGCGCCGGCACCTTGCTCGGCGTCAGGCAGAGCGGGTTTATCAGCGCCGTAGGCTTTAATCTGTACTGCCGACTGCTGACGGAGGCGGTTGAAGAGCAAAGGGCCGAGAAGGCGGGCGTTGCCGCCCCCGCACCGCGGCGCCTGCCGTCCCCCACTATCGACCTCCCCCTGTCCGCCTATATCCCGGAGGAGTATGTCGCCGACCTCGATACCAGGCTGTCCCTCTACCAGCACCTGACCAGGCTGGATAAGGTTGAGTCAATAGAGGCGCTGGCGGACGAGTTCAGTGACCGCTTCGGCAAACTGCCAGAAGAGGTCAGGAACCTGCTCTATGCCGTTAAGATTAAGGTCTTGGCCACACAGGCTAGCATCGAGTCCATCTCCCACGAGGAAGGGCAGATTGTGGTCAGGCGGTTCCCGGGCATGCCACTGGACAAAGCCAAACTGGAGCCATTATTAAGAGACGGCATCAAACTCGGCACCACCCAAATCAGGCTAAACCCCAAACGGCTGGGCAGGGAGTGGCAGGGAGTGCTGGAGGGGGTGTTGATAAAACTAGGATAGGTATGTAAAATGGCGGTGTAGTTAGCACCTTGGCTAATGCAGCAGACTGAGACACTAAGACTAGGAGGCTACAATGGCTGATGAAGATAAGGCTTTAGTTTTCAAAGACCAGCTTGTCAAAGCAAGAGAAAGTCTGGGACTGGAACATAGGGAGGTGGCTGACAAACTGGGAATAGACGAAGAGAAACTAATCAATTGGGAAAATGGTGAGTCGGAACCTTCATTAGAGGTATTGTGGAACCTTGCGGAACTGTATCGGCGCAGCACTGAGTACTTCCTTCGGCAGGCACCAGCATTGCCTGAGCATCTAAGTTTTAGATTAGAACGCCTTAAAGCGATGCAAGACCTACCGCCAGAAGTGCGTAGAGTCATTGTGCACTTCGATGAGCTGTGTCGCGCCGAAGCTGAATTAGAGGAAGCATTAAAAAAGCCTCGCGAGATACTAATTAGAAGAATCACTGGTGATTATAGCCCTCAGGAACTGGCCGACAAAGACAGAAAGAGATTAGGTCTAGATGGGCAACCTATTAGAGACCTGCACAAGCTCTTAACAAGTCAAGGCATCAGAATTTTTACGCTACCTATTCCAGATATCCCAGCAAATGAGCTATCTGGCCTGTCATGGTGGCATGATGCTTACGGACCTTGCATACTTGTAAACAGTCGAAATAACCCGGGTCGACGGTCGTTTACCCTAGCGCACGAATACGCCCACCTCCTGCGTGCCGACCCTCCAACAGTATGCGCTTACATGCTGGATATCCCCGAGGAACGGTTCGCCCATCAATTTGCCGCCATTTTCCTTATGCCAGCTACAGATTTAAGAAAGTCTTTTGTAGAAATGGTGGGACCTTACGGTACCTTACCCACTGACCAAGATTTAGGCAGACTCGCTAATCGCTATGGGGTAAGCCTAGAGGCAATGGGAAGAAGATTAGAAAACCTCGAGCTGATTTCTAAAGGCACTACTAATGCTCGCATAGCTGAGTGGGAAAAGAGACCAACCTTTTATCGTGGCAAAAGAGGCCCGATATGGCGACGCCAGCTTGGAGAAGAGTTTGTTTCGCTTGCCATTGACGCACACTCAGAAGGGCTCATCTCACGGAGCAAGTTAGCTCAATACTTTGGACAAGATGTAAGAACAGTGACGAAAGTTTTAGAAGAGTCCCGATCTAAGCACCGAAAACCGTAGGCCAAGGTATTTGATGGAAGATAAATCACTCTTAGAAGCCCCCTGTTACGTATTTGATGCTTCGTCTCTTATCGAGATGGAGCAAAATCATAATGGTCTCAGGCATATGCCTGACCGGCCGGGGAAGTGGTTAATCGTTCCATCAAAAGTAGCACGAGAAGTTAACAGCGAGGGAGCACCGGCGGATACAAAAAATTGGCTGAGGGATGGTAGATCAACAACTTTCAATGTTGATAGTGAACGCAGGTTATTCATGAAAATGCGTGCACAAGAGAGGCTTTTAAGTGATGCGGATATTGAAGGTATTGTTATAGCCTATCACCGTAGGGCAACGTACGTCGTAGAAGAAAAACTAGCTACGCTTGTGGCTAAAAACTTAGGAGTTAGAACTCTGAAGGCAAGGGAATTCCTGCGCGAGGTAGAGCCACATCTGCCTGGGCTTTAATGAGGACCATTAGGGGGGCAGTCTAAGAGGGGCGGAGCCCCTCTTTCTTTTTCTTCCCCCTCTCCTTGATAAGGAGAGGGGGCCACAGGGGGTGAGGTCACCCTGAACGTGCAATTAGCTTCAAAACTA
>CAZLFC010000023.1:0-12700 GCA_964558705.1 uncultured Dehalococcoidales bacterium | reverse complement strand
ACATTCACTGCAATAACGCCAAAGAGATTACTGACATGACAGCCAAGGCAGTCTATGATTTGCTCTCCTGCGGCATAAATGTCGGCAACCAGGCGGTGTTGCTAAAGGGAATCAACGACGACGTGCAGTCGTTTAGAGAATTGCACCAGAAATTGCTTTCGATCAGGGTACGCCCCTATTATATTTTCTATTGCGAACCGGTTCCGGGCATCGACCACTTCAGGACACCGGTCGAAAAAGGAGCTGAACTTATCCGCGACGCTATTCGAGGCCACACCACAGGTCTGGCCCAACCCATGTATGTCGTAGCTACCAGGTTTGGTAAGATACCATTAATGCCAGACTATTACATTCTTGACAAGACGGAAACCGAATATGCCCTGAGAAGTTACAAGGGACAGACACTTACAACCCCGAATATTCCCGAGTAAAAGGATAATGGTGAGCGAGCGGCTGTTAACCACCAGGTTGTAGGTTCAAGTCCTACCCGGGGAGCCAATTCATTTTATTCCTCCTGTTTTTGAGCGCTATTCCAAGGCTGTGCTATAATATCAAAGGTGAAATATCATGCTGAACCAATTGAAAAAAGTCGAAAAGCGCTATCAGGAAATAGACCACGAATTAGCCGACCCTGAGATAACTTCCAACCTAGAGCGACTGCAAGCCCTGGCCCAGGAAAAAGCCGGCATTGAAGAGCTGGTAACCATTTACCGGGAATACAAGGCAACCGCCAAAGCGCTGGAAGAAACCAGGGCTATGCTGGATGACGGGCTGGACGAGGATATGGCTGCCCTGACCAGGCAAGAGATAGAAAGCCTTGAATCAAGGTTAGACAGTCTGCTGGAGAAGCTAAAAGTTGCCCTGCTGCCCAAGGACCCCAACGACGGCAAAAACATTATCATGGAAGTCAGAGCCGGAACCGGCGGTGAAGAAGCTGCCTTATTTGCCGCCGACCTCTTCCGCATGTACAGTCGATACGCCCAAGCCAAAGGCTGGGGGATAGATATTATCGACCATAATGAAAGCGCCATCGGCGGCTTCAAGGAAATCATATTTGAAATAAAAGGCAAAGGCGCTTTCAGTAAACTCAAGCACGAAAGAGGCGTTCACCGCGTACAAAGAGTGCCCACCACCGAATCTTCCGGCAGAATTCACACCTCAGCCGCCACCGTGGCCGTCCTGCCTGAAGCCGATGACGTAGAGGTATCCGTAAAGCCGGAAGACCTGAGGGTTGACATTTTTCACAGCGGGGGTGCGGGGGGACAGCACGTCAACAAGGTAGCTACCGCCGTCAGAATCACCCACCTGCCCACCGGCATAGTCACCACCTGCCAGGACGAACGCTCACAGCTCAGGAACAAGACGAAAGCGATGTCGGTGCTCCGTGCCCGCCTGCTCGACATCGAGCAGCGCAAACAGGAGGCAAAGATAACCTCGCAGCGTCGCTCCCAGGTGGGCAGCGGCGACCGCTCGGAGAAGATACGCACCTATAACTTTCCTCAAGACCGGATTACCGACCACCGCATCAGCCTCACCCTGCACAACCTGCCCCGAATCATGGAGGGAGAGCTCGACGAACTCATTGACGCCCTGGCCACCAGCGACCAGGCAAAGCATTTAGAGAAGCAACTGGCATGACCATCAAAGAGACTCTGCAACGCGCCCGCAGTAGTTTAGCGACCAATAACATAGATGATGCCCTTCTGGAAAGTGAATTACTGCTGAGGTACGCGTTAAACATAAGCCAGGTTCAATTATATACGGCCATTGACCGCAAGCTAACCCCCAAACAGGAGAAAACCTACTGGGAACTGATTAAACGCCGTCTTAAGGGTGAACCCACCGCCTATATAATCGGGCACCGCGAGTTTTACGGGCTGGATTTTCGTGTCAACCGGGATGTACTTATCCCACGACCGGAAAGCGAACTGCTGGCGGAAGAAGCTATCCGGCTGGCACAGAATCGCCCCGGAGTTACCATAGCCGAAATCGGGACCGGCTGCGGTGCCATTGCCATCAGCCTGGCACGCCACCTGCCTGGAGCCAGAATCTACGCCACCGATATATCAGCCCCCGCTCTCGAAGTAGCCGGCGCCAACTGCCAGACACACAAGGTTACCGAGAAGATTCAACTCCTCCTGGGAGACATGCTTGAGCCTCTACCTGAGCCAGTCGACCTGATAGTAGCTAACCTGCCATATGTCAAGGAAGCCGAACTACCCGTTTTATTTCCGGAGGAGTTTGAGCCGCTGTCAGCGTTAAACGGAGGCTCGGACGGACTGGACAAGATACGGCAGCTATCCCGACAACTAAAGGAGAAATTAAATCCTGCGGGCTGCCTGCTCTTGGAGATTGGACAGGGGCAGGAAAAAGAAACAACCTCGCTGCTATCCGGGGTCTTCCCGGCCGCTAAGATAGAAGTTACCCCTGACCTGGGCGGTATCGACCGTGTAGTCAGCCTGTGCTTGAGTGAAAGCTAAGATTTCTCCGCCTGCTTTTCGGCCTGCCTTTCGGCAATAACCTTCTGGATAATGTTAGCGGGTACTTCCTCATAGTGGCTGACCTCTAAAGTATAGCTACCCCTGCCCTGAGTGATTGACTTCAGGTCTATGGCGTAGCGTATAACCTCGGCCAGCGGCGCTTGAGCATCAATGACGTTGTATCCCTTCTCAGGATTCATGCCCAGCACCTTAGCCCGCTTGGTATTGAGGTCGCCAATAATATCGCCGGTAAACTCCTCGGGGACTTTTACCCTTACATTCATTATCGGTTCAATTAAAATAGGCTGTCCCTGGGATAATCCCTTCTTCAGTGCCTGTGCTCCCGCAATTTTGAAACATATCTCCGAGGAATCAACCGGATGGAAACTACCGTCGTACAACTTCGTTTTTATGTCAACTACAGGGTAACCTGCCAGCACCCCCTCATGCATTGCCTCAAGAATTCCCTTTTCTACTGCGGGGATATAATTTCGAGGGATGGCGCCGCCCACTATCGCGTTAACAAACTCAAAACCGGTGCCCCTAGTCAGAGGCTCTATCTCTATTTTGGCATGCCCGTACTGACCGTGCCCTCCGGTCTGCTTCTTATGTTTATACTCAGCCTTGCTCGGCACCATAATAGTCTCCTTGTACGGAACCTTGGGGGTCTTCAATTCAACATTGACGCCGAATTTACGCTGCATCTTATCGACAGCCACTTCCAGATGGGTCTCGCCCAGCCCGGAGAGAATTGTCTCATTGGTATCGGCTTCCCGGCGTACCTCAATCGTGGGGTCTTCCTCGGTCAGGCGGGTGAGCGCCCCTCCCATCTTATCAAGGTCGGCCTTCGTCTTGGGAAGTACCGCACCGCTAAAAATAGGCTTGGGGAAGACAATGGGCGCAATCTTTACCGGCTTATCCTTACTGCCCAATGTATCTCCGGTATTGGTCAAGCCCAATTTAGCTACCGCCCCTATATCCCCCACCTCAACCTTAGCCACCGGCTCCTGGTTTTTCCCTCTCAGCATAAACAGTTGACCGATACGCTCCGCCCCGTTCTGCATCACATTCCAAACCTGTGAGTTGCTCTCGATGGTGCCGGTATAAACCCGGAAGTAAGTAAGCTTACCAACATAGGGGTCGGCACTGGTCTTAAACACCAGAGCACTCAGGGGAGCACTCTGACTTGGCTCAATCTCTTCTTGAGTTGAATCCCTGACAACAGCTACCTGGCACTCTTTAGGCGACGGCAGGTAACCGCAGGCAGCGTCCAGTAGTGAGGCAATGCCTATATTCTGGAGAGCGGAGCCAACCAGAACAGGCATAATCTTGCCCTCTACTACGCTCTGACGCAAGCCATTGGTCAGTTCCTCCTGAGTAAGCTCCTCGCCGGATAGATACTTCTCAATCAGGCTGTCATCAATCTCAGCCACCGCCTCTACCAATTTCTCCCGGTAAGAAGCGACCTGTTCCTGCAATGATTCTGGTATTTCCGCTTCTTTGGCTGGCGAACCGGTATAGCTCTTCATCGTCAGCAGGTCAACTATCCCCTGGAAATTACTCTGTGACCCGATGGGCAACTGCACCGGAATACATCTAGGGCTGAGCTTGTCTTGAATATCCTTCAGCGTGCGATAGAAATCAGCATTTTCGCGGTCTATCTTGTTAACAAAGACAATACGCGGCAATTTAGCCTCTGCGCTATAGTCCCAAACCTGCTCGCTGCCAACCTCAACGCCGGAAACAGCACAGATAACAACCACCGCCCCCTCGCTGACCCGTATAGCAGCTTTAACTTCACCGACAAAGTCGGAATAGCCCGGAGTATCAATAAGGTTAAGCTTGGTATCCTTCCACTCGGCGGGGAGCATGGTCAGGTTAAGACTTATCTTGCGTTTTACCTCATCGGGGTCGTAGTCCGAGGTGGTCGCCCCATCATCAACCTTGCCCAGTCGATTGATGGCACCGGCGGTGAATATAATTGCCTCCGAAAGTGATGTCTTACCGGCACCACAATGGGACAGTAAAACCAGATTACGAATATTCTCTAATCCGTATTGCTTCATCAAATCACCTGCTCTCCCTAGATTTCCCTGATATTATACCCGCAGTGGGCACTATACGACAAGTAAACAGGGGTTGTCCCTCAGCTAAACTCAAGTGATGTAATTAATCCAGCTCTGAGCTTAACGTCTTCTTCTAAACAGTGATATGAGCCACATAAAGAAAAACAGGCTCAAAAAGGAGAACGGCGGAAACGGCATACCCCCTCCCACCACCGCCACGGCAGTGGCAGGTGTGGAGGGCGGTTTTTGCAGGGTAATATCTTCATCACCTACTTCATAGACGGCCAGATTAACATTGATGTACTCTTTGGGCGCCCAGCCTAAAGGGTTATTCTTGCCGGTAGCCTCAGCCCATACCCAGCCAGGCTCACCGTCCAGCTCAAAGAGGGCAGTGGCTTTTTTATACTCAGGCAGGTAGACCAGCGCCGCAGTATGACCCGAGCCGACCGCTATAGCCGAGCGGTATCCAGCCCCCTTATACATAACCGCCAGCAGCACCGCACTATCCTCGCAATCACCATAACCAACTCCGTTCTGGTCTATCATTACCGCCAGCTCGTCGGCATTCTGGGCAAACTCGTCATGCTTGAATTGCTCTTTATCAGTGGTGTAATTTACCCTGTCCCGCACGAAGAGGAATACTTTCTCCGCCCTCTGCAACGAGTCGGGATACCGGGCAACAAACTGCTCTCCCAGCCGATAGGCTGCCGCCGAGTCCCCCCCCAGGCTCTCAAAGGCGATAACCGGACGGAACGATGTCTCGCCTATCTGGTAGAAACCGTCTTCGCCACAAGCCCTGGTTCGGCATACTGCCCAATCATCGTATACATCACTGTTTTCCTCATGGAAACCAGAGGAAGGAGTCGCCAAAGCGTAATCAGCGGCGACTAAAATAGCAGCCACCATTAATATCAAGGCAAGCGATATCCAGATTCTTCTCACCATCCACCTCAAGCGTAGCGATAATCAAGCCACTACAGCGACGCGGTCAGCGCTGCGTGAAGTATCAAACCAAAGAAAATAAGATAGCCGAAAACATAGATGCCTACAGCTACGCCTTCTTTATCGATGCTCTTAAACGGTATCTTGGGGGTCAGCCTATCTACGATATGGAATACGGCTATCCCGATAAGCAAGCTTATCAGGAAACTTACCGCCAGTATCGCCAACTGCCGGAAATCAAAAACATAGCCGACTAACGAACCACCGAAGACGGTCGGGGTGGTAGCCGCGCCATGAATGACAAGTCCTACCAAGATAAAAAACCCGGCAATGAATAACCCTGTCGCCAGCGGACTTTCACCGATACGCTGACGCTTGGGGATACCAGGCATCAGAGCATCAAGAACCCTGATTCCAAGCCACGCCAGAAGGATAGAGATTATCACCAGCCATACTATTTTGGCCAGCCATATCAGAACGATTACCCAGAAGGGGGCTACCAAACCTAGCTCCTGCATAAATTGCCTCCTTATTATCTCAGGTTAGTAAAAGCGGAGTTACAAAGGTTTCAATGACAGCCGCCGGTATCAGCAAAACAACAGCTATCAGGAGATATCTTAAATTCCGCTTCAGCCCGGGTACTAATTGACTTCTCTTTTCCCTCTTAACCAGAGCTAACACCACCATAGCGCCAAAGCTAAGAGCCGCTGCCTCGCCCAGGATGAATGCCGGCAGCTCAATAATACCATGAGGAACCAGAGCGGCTAATACAAAACCAAGGGATTCCTCCTGGATTACGATAGCTGCCACGAAAGTAAGCAGCCAACCATTAGCTACCAGCGCCAGGACAGGCACCAGGCAAAGAAGCGGGCTGAGTGCGAAGCTCAACAGCAAGGCCAAAGCATTCTTGGCAAAGATAAGTATAGCGGTAAGAGGAGCCGACAGCGAAGTTAAGAAGCTGCTAAGTTCACCAAGGGCAGCGAGGTCTTCAGAAAGAAACCCGGCGCTGCCAATGGGGTTGACCAAACCGAGCACCATACCGATTCCGAACACACCAACCGCAACTAAAATCCACCATTTATAGCTCATCTTAATGTTATCTTATACAGAGCCGTATTTATCATAAGAAACAATCTCGGCAAGTTCTTTTCTCGGTCTTGCCTCGGGTGTCTCATCGGGATAGCCCAATGGAGTCATCGCCACCACGCGGTATTCCGGCGGTATTGCCAGGATGTCAGCTGCCTTTTTGGCGTTAAAAAGACCAACACACACGGTGGCCAGACCCAGCGAGTGGGCAGCCAGCATGAGATTCTGCATAGCCAGGGCAACATCAAACATATACCAGTAATCCCCCTTGTCGGTGGCTGTTTCGCCCCGATTATAGCCTGACTTTCCCGGCTCGGCATAAGCCACAATCACTACGGGCGCCGTCCTTATTGCCTCATCTGCCAGATTAGCTGCGCCCTCCTTAGAGCCCTTCAAGGCATCGGCAAGCTGGTTCTTTATATTATCATCGCGCACCACCAGGAATCTCCAGCACTGGGAATTCTTCCAGGATGGCGCCCAACGGGCCGCTTCCAAAACGGCCTCGATTTTCCCATCATCCACCGGAGTGGTTTTATACTGGCGAATACTCCTTCTGGTTTTAATCGTTTCCAGCAGTTCCAAAGTCTTCCTCCTTATTCTTCTTCCCAGGCATCCGTGCCGATGAGAGAGACGAAGCGACAGCCACCCAAGTTCCGAACCGTATTTCTGGTTTTATGCCTGGTAATTTTAACTAATTCCTGCACGTAGCGTGAGCCCACCGGGATTACCATTCGCCCGCCAATAGCCAACTGGTCTAATAAGGCGACCGACACCCTGGGAGCAGCCGCCGTGACCATTATGGCATTATAAGGCGCCCCTGTCCGCCAGCCCAACATCTCCTCAGCCAGGTGCACCGCAATATTTTCGTAGCCCAGACTATCCAAAACGCACCTGGCTGACTCGGCCAGAGGAGATAAGCGCTCAGTGGTAACCACAAACCGGGCTAACTCAGCCAGAATAGCCGCCTGATACCCGCTACCCGTCCCTACTTCCAGAACCTTTTCGTTACCCGTAAGCTCTAAGGCTTCAGTCATAAGCGCAATAATAAAGGGTTGTGAAATTGTCTGGTCGTAGCCGATAGGCAGCGGTCTATCGTCATAAGCAAAACACTGCTCTTCCGGCGGCACAAAACGCTCCCGTGGAACACGAGCCATAGCCTCCAGTACCCGCTCATCTTTAATCTCGGGGCGAAGGTGCTCAATTAATCTCGCCCGTTCCGCTTCAAAATCCATGTTGAGCACTCACCGGCCAGGCGGGCTAAGATAAAACTACGACCAGCACCACCAGAATAACCAGCATTATCCCCGCTAAAATACCAATTCTCCGCAACTCAACGGTCACAAAGGGGTAACGAATTGCAATCGGCTTCCGTATCGGGGTTGACGCACTTGTCGCAGGAGCGGCTACCTTAGAAGCGGCAACCGGTCCAGGGGTTGAAGCAACCGCCGACTTCTGAACAGCAATAGTTGAAGGACTTACCCTGCTTTTCTTTTTTTTGCTTTGAGACAACTGCTTAGAGTGACCTCGTCGTGATTTACCAGGCATTCAGAACCTCCCTGCCGGAGTTTATTAAATTTTGTCCATATTACTTAGCTCTGGGGTGAGCCTTCTCATAACTGTTTCGAATATGTTCGGTAGTAAGATGAGTATAAACCTGTGTAGTTGTTATATTGGCGTGACCCAGCAGTTCCTGAACCGACCTCAGGTCAGCCCCGCCATTCAGCATATGGGTGGCGAAACTGTGCCTCAGGGTGTGAGGAGTAATGTCGGTTCCTAGCTCAGCTGATTTAGCATATTCCTTTAGTATTTGCCAGAGCCCCTGTCTGGTCAGCCTCTCACCGCGAGCGTTGACAAATAAAGCCCGTTCATCCTTACTATGAACCAGGCGGGGACGATTTTCTTTGATATAATCCTCTATGGTTGAAGCGGCCTGTTGATGAATAGGGATAAGCCGCTCCTTATGCCCTTTGCCGAAGCAACGTACGTAACCGCCTTCGATATCAATATCATCCAGGTTTAAGGACACCAGCTCGCTCACCCTCATACCACTGGCATATAACAACTCCAGCATTGCCCTGTCTCTTTTGGCATCCGAACCGGCCAATTTGACAGGCTGCTCCAGCAGACGGCGAACCTGACTGACCGAGATAGGTTTAGGTAATGCCTTCCCGATCTTGGGCGAACCCACACCCTCTATCGGATTGGCCTTCATAATGCCTTCAGATACCATAAAACTGAAGAAAGACTTGACCGCAGCTACTTTACGAGCCACCGTAGTCGGAGCGTAGCTCCTCTCCTTAAGACTGAGCAGATAACTGAGCATCGACTGACGATTAAAAGCAGCCCACGGCGGAATTACGCCGAGCTTTTTCGCCTCCTCCTGCATGAAGTCGGCTAACTGCTGAAGGTCATTGCGATAAGCCTCTATGGTGTTCTGGGAAAGACCTTTTTCCACAGTCAGATAGTCCAGAAAATTGCTAATAGCCTCTCTCACTTTACTACCCCCCTGCTAAATATTAGCAACCTGTCACCGAAATAACATAACATAAGCTGTTGAGTTTATTGTAACACATCAATTTATCAATATGTCAACTGAACTACCACTATTACAGGCGCTTGAGGATAAAAATCACCTGTAGAGACTGCCAGGGAAAAGGCAGAAGGTAAAGCAGCCCCTATTTACCTACGTTTTTTCTGTCTCAACGACTATATCCGAGCCTGAGGTCACCTGTTTCAAGTTATCGGCGCTGCCGATAACTTTACCGAACACCGTCACCGCACTCGCCGGGCGGATTTCGTCGCCCCGGCTGGCCAGGGTGGGCCCGAAGAAGATACAAAAGGCATTTCCCGCCGGCCAGTAACCCAAATCCCCAATATCCACCAGCTCCCGGCCGTCATCCAGCTCAAGGTCAAGGGGAACGGAGAAATATATTTCGTCGCCCCATGTACTGACAAGCCCTTTAAGCGGCAATGCTTCCCAGATAGCCTGAGCGGTGCGGGTATCATTAAGCTCCGCGACCACCTCAACCTGGCCTGATTTTATGACAATTCTTTGCGCCATTATTTAACAACCAGCTCTCCAAGAGATTGTATCAACAGCAGAGGCGATATTCAATAAAGTCCAGCCTTTTACCGGCACTTTGCCTCCCCCACTGGCTATGTTACAATAAATTTCGACATAACCTTTAGGGAGAAAGTATTGGTTAGCAGTCTCGTCACCGAGCAACTAAAACAGCTGCCCGCCAGCCCCGGCGTCTACCTGATGAAAGACACCGAGGGAAACATCTTATATGTGGGCAAGGCGGCCAACCTGCGTAATCGGGTCAGGTCATACTTCACTGCCGGCCAGAAGCTGACACCCAAACTGCAACGACTGGTCAACCGGGTGAACGAAATTGATTTCCTGGTGACGGCTTCGGAGCAGGAAGCCCTTATCCTTGAATTGAACCTGATAAAGAGACACCGCCCCCGCTACAATGTCAGCCTTAAAGACGATAAAACCTTTCCCTACCTCAAGATAGACCTCAACCAGGACTGGCCCAGGGTACATATTACCCGGCGGCTGGAAGATAACGAAGGGCGCTACTTTGGGCCGTTTGCCAGTGCCAAATCAGTGCGCCAGACTCTGAAGGTGCTGAAAGGGATTTTCCCGTTTCACTCCTGCACCAGAACTATCACCGGCACCGATACCCGACCCTGCCTGGAGTATCACATCAGTCGCTGCCCGGGACCCTGTATCGGCGCCGTAAGCAAAGAAGAATATGCGGCCGTAATAAAGCAGGTAATCCTTTTTCTGGAAGGCAAGCAAGAAGCGATAGTCCGTGAGCTCAAAAACCAGATGAAAAAAGCCTCCGCAAGTTTGGATTTTGAAAAGGCCGCCCTCATCAGAGACCAGATTCAGGCGGTAAAACGGGTCGTGGAAGGACAAAGGATTGCTACTACCGTAAAAGGCGAGCAGGATGTTATTGCCTTTGCCCAGGATAACGACCAGGCCAATGTCCAGGTTTTCTTTATTCGCAGCGGCAAACTGATTGGCCGCGAGAGCTTTATGCTGCGGGGCGCCCGCTCCGAAGAGCCGCGCCAGGTTATGACCAGCTTTATCAAGCAGTTCTACAACTCAGCCCCCTACCTACCTCCGCTATTGTTACTCCAGCATCCGATAGAGGATAAGGCTATTATTGAGGACTGGCTGCAAAGCAAACGAGGGGCTAAGGTTCGTATCCAAGTACCACGCCGGAGCAACAAAAAACAACTGGTGGAGATTGTCGCCGAAAATGCCCGACGGGGACTGGAGCAACTTAAAATTAAACAGATAGCTACTCCTGAAGCATTAGAGCTGGCTTTAGCGGAAATAAAAGAAGTGCTTGAACTTCCTCACCTGCCCTCCCGAATGGAAGGCTATGACATCTCCAACATACAGGGGAAGGCAGCCGTAGGCAGTATGGTCGTCTTTGACCAGGGGAAGTCAAAGCCGCCCCACTATCGACGTTTCCGCATCAAAACGGTAGCCGGTGCCGACGACTATGCCATGCTTCACGAGGTACTAAAGCGACGCTTCAAGAGGAGCGGTGATGCCTCTACCACGAATACATGGGCAGTCCTGCCCGACCTTATTCTCATCGACGGCGGCAAAGGACAGCTTAATGCCGCCCGGGAAGCAATGCGTGAATCCGGTGTGGAGTCAGTACCTATCGCCAGCCTGGCCAAGGAAAAGGAGGAGATTTTTGCCCCCTGGAAGACACGTCCCATTGCGCTACCCCACAGCTCCCCCGGACTGCAACTGCTCCAGCGCCTCAGGGACGAGGCACACCGCTTCGCCATAGGCTACCACCAGCGCCTGCGTAAACGGGAAACCTTCGCTTCAACTCTTGATGACATCCCGGGTATAGGCCCCAAGCGCAAGCGAGCCTTGCTAAAGCAATTCGGCTCCGTTCAGTCTATCCGAACCGCTTCTGAAAAAGAACTAGCCACTGCAGGAGGCATGAGCCAGAGCCTGGCTAAAAAAATAAAGGAGTACCTGTAAACCAAAATGCCAGCCAACTTGCCACCCCAATATTTTGAAGCCGAGAAAAGGTTCCGAATCGCCAAAGAACCAGAGGATAAGATAATAGCCCTGGAAGAAATGCTGGCGATTATGCCCAAGCACAAGGGAACCGACCATCTCCGTGCCGAACTGAGGGGCAAGATTGCCAAACTAAGCCAGATGGTAGGCAAGAAAGCCGCCGGCCACCGGGCGTCAATGATTATTGAGAAAGAGGGAGCCGCCCAGGTAGCCGTAGTCGGACTGCCCAATGCCGGCAAATCTCAACTCGTCGCCAGCATTACCAATGCCACCCCAACGGTAGCCGAATACCCCTTTACCACACACCAGGCGCTCCCCGGAATGATGGAATTTGAGAACATAAAAATACAGCTAATCGATACCCCACCCCTAGCCCCCCAATCTATTGAGTTCTGGTTGCCCCACACGATTAGACGGGCCGATGCCCTGCTGCTGGTATTAGACTTAAGCAATGCCCCACTGGCCCAGATGGAAAGCCTTATCGCACAGCTAGCAGATATGAGAATAAGCATTGGCCTAGAAACGGCACAAGAAGAGATGATGCTAACCTGGCAGAAGGCGCTAATCGTGGGCAACAAGCTGGACCTGGACAATGCCCGTGACAATTACACCGCTTTGCAGAATAAATACGGGGAATATCTGCCAGTCATCGCCGCCTCCGCCAGAGACGGGAACGGTCTGGAAGAACTGAGGCTGAAAACCTTTCAGGTGCTGGACATTATCCGGGTATACACCAAGACGCCGGGGCAGAAGCCGGACTTTACCGACCCCCTAATTCTATCCAGGGGAAGTCGCATGGAGGACGCCGCCGCCGAGGTGCATAAAGACTTCGCCGCTAAGATGAAATACGCCCGAATCTGGGGCTCCGGCAAGCACGACGGCATAATGATTAAAAGAGACCACATCCTCCAAGATGGGGATGTAATAGAGCTGCATCTGTAATAGCCCAACTGCGAGAGCCGATTCCGCGCCTGCCAGAGATATTGACATCCAGGGAGCAGGAATGTATTATAGCCCACACTCTTAATATCGTCTCAGTCCGTCGGAAATATCCAGAGGGTCAG
>CAZLFC010000022.1:0-13651 GCA_964558705.1 uncultured Dehalococcoidales bacterium | reverse complement strand
TCAGTAGCCAGTTTACTGGCAATGTTCTTCAGACCAGAAAGCTGCCGCTCAATATATGCCTCAGCTTTTTCGCCGGTAATCGCCTCAATACGGCGCAACCCGGCACCGATACTGTGTTCACCAAAAATGTGAAAAAAACCTATCTCCCCGGTGGCGGTAACATGAGTGCCACCGCACAGCTCAACGCTGATGGTGGGCTTACCGATTTTCAACACCCTGACCACATCGCCGTATTTTTCGTCGAACAGGGCGATAGCCCCGGCTGCTGTCGCTTCTTTATATGACAGTTCCTCGTCATATACCGGCAGGTTCCGGCGTATTTCATTGTTAACAATACGCTGCACTTGCTCGACTTCCGCCTCGGTCATACCCTCCAAGTGAGAGAAATCGAAGCTAAACCGCTCTGGCATTACTAGCGACCCTCTTTGCTGAACATGCTCGCCCAGCACCTGCCGCAGCGCATACTGCAGCAGATGGGTAGCGGTATGATTGCGGGCAATATCGAGTCGGCGCTCCACCTCAACCTCAGCCTCCACTTTATCTCCTATCTTAAAGCTGCCCTCGGTGACATGCCCCTGATGGACGATAATATCGGGAGGGACGCGGATGGTATCGGTAACAATGAATTTACCTGACGGGCTGGTAATCCAACCGGTATCGCCTACCTGTCCACCCATCTCCCCGTAGAAGGGAGTGGACCCCAGAATTAGGCTTGCTTCCTGCCCTTCTTGTATTGTCTTTACAGATTTAAATTCACTACCAACCCAAAGACCAGTAATGTCCGATGTATATTTGAAGATGTGATAACCAACAAATTTACTAGTAGTAATAATCACATTTGGAGGGGAGGTAGAGAGAATTAAGGTAGCAGGCGGAGGCGTAATAACAACAGAGCGGCCAGCCCGTGCCTTCTCCCGCTGCTTCTCCATTTCCTGCTCAAAACCCGCCATGTCCACGGCCAAGCCTCTTTGCCCGGCAATCTCCGCCGTCAGCTCCACGGGGAAACCGTAAGTATCATACAGCTTGAAAGCCTTCTTGCCCGATACCCTGTCATTGCCCTTGCCGGCGGCTTCTGCCATAATGTCATCCAGCAGTTCCAGCCCGGTACTCAGCGTTTCACTGAACCTAGCTTCCTCAAGCTTAATCACCTTGAAGATAAAGTCCTGCCTCTGCCGTAACTCAGGATAAACTTTTTTCATGCTACCAACCGTTGCACCAGCTATCTGGTTAAGGAACGGCTTTCCCAGTCCTAGTCTCCTGCCAAACAGGGCTGCCCTGCGTAAGAGTCGGCGCAGCACGTAGCCCCGCCCTTCATTGCTAGGAATGACCCCGTCAGCAATAAGAAAAGCTAAGGCGCGGCCATGCTCGACCACTACCCGCATCGCTTTATCAGTATCATCGTCAGAGCCATACTCCTTTCCTATATGCTTGGAGATATTATCCAGCAGAGAAGCAAAGAGGTCAGTTTCATAGACAGAGGTCTTACCCTGCATGGCGGCTGCAGTCCTCTCCAATCCCATACCGGTATCAATATTAGGTTTGGGCAACAAGGTGCGCTTCCCGTCCCTGTCCTGGTTATATTGAGTAAAGACAAGGTTCCATATCTCGGAAAACCGCCCGCAATCGCAACCGGGGTCACAGGCAGCCTGCCCACAGCCAATATCTTCACCAAAGTCATAATAAATTTCACTGCAAGGCCCGCAGGGTCCGGAATCGCCGGCCGGCCCCCAGAAGTTATCCTCTTCACCAAACCTTATTATCCTGTCTTCGGGTATGCCTATCTCCCGCCAGTAGTGGAACGACTCTTCATCGTCCAGGAAGATACTTATCCACAGGCGTTCCGGCGGCAGTTTCAACCACCGAGTAACAAATTCCCACGCCCAGCTGATAGCTTCTTTTTTGAAGTAATCGCCAACGCTGAAGTTGCCCAGCATCTCAAAAAAGGTAAGATGGCCGGGGTCGCCTACCGACTCAATATCGGTGGTACGGAAGCACTTCTGGCATGATGTCAAACGGGGATTTGGCGGTACTTCCTCACCCAGAAAATAAGGCTTAAACTGCACCATACCCGCACTGGTAAGCAGTAGAGTGGGGTCCCCCTGAGGTATCAACGAGGAACTGGGAATAATTTTGTGTCCTTTTTCTTCAAAGAACTTCAGATATGCTGACCGAATCTCATCACTAGTCATTGTATCTTATGATTTTAGTTTAACTCACGCTGGCTGTCAATGAACATACAATTTACCAGCAGCCAAGGAATAAGAGAGACGCCGTGGCTAATCAATCGTAATATTTAAGATTTGATGCAGATAAGCCCGTAGCTCCCGCCCGATGTCAGGACGTTTTAAGGCGAAAGCTACTGTAGCCTTCAGCCAGCCCAGCGGGGTGCCCGTATCGTACCGTACCCCCTCAAATTCATAGGCATATAACGTCTGCTGCTGGAGCAATAACTGCAGGGCATCAGTCAGCTGAATTTCCTTATCCTTACCTGGCGGAATACCCTTAAGGATATCAAATACCTGGGGCATTAAGATATATCTACCCACCACTCCCAGGTCGGAAGGGGCTTCTGACGGCTCCGGCTTTTCAACAAGATTAAGAACTTGGTGCAGGCGCTCCGAAATATTCTTTGGCTCAATGATGCCATATTTCGCTATATCCTGCCGACTAACCCGCTGAATAGCTACGATATTAGCCTTATATTGCTCGTAAATTCCGAGCATCTGCTTTAATACCGGCACCTTGCTGCCAACAACATCATCGGGGAGCAAGACGGCAAAAGGCTCGTTGCCGACGATATCCTTAGCCATCAGGACGGCATGTCCCAGGCCCAGTTGCTCCTCCTGTGTTACATAGGAGATATCAGCCATATCAGACAGCCGGCGCACCTCTTGAAGTCGTTTGGTGTCCCCTTTTTGCTCCAGTATATGCTCCAATTCAGGAGAACGATTAAAGTAGTCTTCAATAGCCTCATCACCCGGAGACTTTATTATAACAATCTGTTTAATACCCGAACCGACAACCTCCTCTACCGCGTTCTGAATCAGCGGTTTGTCCACCAGTGGTATCATCTCCTTGGACAGGGACTTGGTGACAGGTAAGAACCTCGTCCCCCGACCAGCCGCAGTGATAACCGCTTTACGGACCTTCATCTTGTCCTCCTAGTCCAAGACCTTGTTGACGGGCAAAAATAGCTGCCCCGATTACCCCGGCATCATCACCAAGTTGAGCCGGTACTATACACACCACCTGAGCGGGCAACTGAAAAGCTCTTTCCATTACTAACTGCCGCGCGGGATTAAGCAGGCGGTCGCCCATCTTAGCCATTCCGCCACCGACAATAATCATCTCCGGATTAAAGATATTAACCAGGTTTACCATACCCACCCCGAGATAAGTTGCCGCTTCCAGAATAACCTCTGCCGCCAGAGGGTCGCCACTCACCGCTGCCTCCTCAACCTTCTCCGCGGTGATATCCTCTAATTTGCCGGATACAATTCCAGCAAGAGAAGACTTTTCGCCCCGGCTGATACGCCTTGCAGCTTCCCTGGCGACCGCAGTGCCTGAGGCAAGCATTTCCAGGCAGCCGACATCGCCACAATTGCATTTTGGCCCATTAACATCAATGGTCATATGCCCAATCTCTCCGGCACTACCACAAGCCCCGATATACAGCTTGCCATCAATAATAATCCCACCGCCGATACCGGTGCTCACCGTAAGATAGATAAGGTTTTGTACCCCTTGGCCAGCGCCAAAATGATACTCACCCAGAGCGGCAGCACTGGCATCATTAACTAGGAAAGTCTTAACCCCGTATTTCTCGCCCACAGTATCTCTCAACGGAATACCATGCCAGCCGGGAAGGTTTGGAGATGAGCTTATCAAGCCCCGCTCGGCATCTATAATTCCCGCCGCAGCAATGCCGATGCCATGTAACTGAGATGGAGCTATACTTTCTTTACCAAGAAGGCAATCTATAGTCGATAGTATCCGGTTGGTCACAGGTTGTGGCCCCTCATCAGCCAGAGTGGGGCAATATTCTCTCGCTATAACCGTACCCTGACTCGAAACCAGAGCGGCCAGTATCTTGGTCCCGCCTAAATCTACCGCTAAAACCGGAGGCTCACGCTTTTTAATTTCCTGCATTCTAAATACTTACTTTAACTTATCCCGGTGAATTTGTCGAGACTATTCTGTTTAACTCCTCATGATAACAGGGTTGCTATGAGTTGACTAAGCGACATACCGCCTGTTAAATTTAGTTTATGCCTTATTTATTTGAGCATTTAGATGCAGTAGAAGAAATAATAAAACGGTCTCCCTTTGGGTTTATTACCGATGTTGACGGCACCATAAGCGAGACCGCCCCCACCCCTCGGCAAGCCAGGATTTCCCCGCTATGCCGCCAGTATTTATCCACCCTCAGTCAGCATTTACCACTGGTAGCCGCCGTCTCAGGCAGACCGGCTCAGGAAGTCAAGGATATGCTTAAAATTGACGGTATGGTCTATATCGGCAACCACGGCCTGGAGAGATGGATTAGCGGGCATTCTGAATTCACCAGAGACATCAAGGATTACCCCGGGATAATTAATTCCGTCATCAAAGAATTAACCCCATTACTTAATATAGAAGGCATCATCATAGAGAATAAGGGAATAACGGCTTCCATCCACTACCGTCTCTGTCGTGAACCCGAGAAGGTGGCGCAGCAAATCCTGGCAGCCCTACAAAACCTGCCTCCAGCCAAGCAGTTGCGGATTTTACAGGACAGGATGGTAGTCGACCTTCTACCACCACTGGTGGTAAACAAAGGCACGGCTGTTTTCGACTTAATCCAGGAGTATAATCTGCGAGGCGGCATATATATGGGTGACGACCTGACGGATATTGATGCTTTTAAGGCTATGCATTCCGCTTCCCTTAACTCAAGTTTCCAGGGTCTGGCCATTGGCATCATCAGTCAGGAAACGCCCGAAGGGCTGGCAGCAGAGGCCGATTTTACCTTGAATGGGATAAGTGATGTAGAACGTTTTCTCAAGTGGGTATCTCAGACTGCTCTTCAACTAATTTAGCTGCATCCTCCAGCAGGTGCAGCAGCCAGCCGGTTACATCCTCTTCCTCAATTGACCTCTTCAACTCGCTGGCACGCTTTTTCCTCTCATCGGCAGGCATGGTTAGCGCCGTATAAAGGGCTTGCGTTGTCCCCTCTAAATCAGCCGGTGCCACCGCTAGAGCGCTCTGCCCTAACTGCTCATAGGCACCAACGGTTTCCGATAGTATAAGAACCCCGTCACGATTATTAACAGTGGGGCCTTCTTTAGCCACCAGGTTCATCCCATCGATAACCGGGTTTACCAGAAGGACATCGTAGAGGCGCATACCGGCTATAGCCTGCAGGTAGTTATTCTCATAAAAGAAATCTATGGGTTGCCACTCTACAGTTCTATACTTGTCATTTATAGCTTCCACAAGCTCAATAACCTCTTGCACATATCTCTGATATGGTTTCAGATGGGCTCTGGTAGGAACCAAAAAGGCGATAAATTTTAACTTTCCGCGGAATTGCGGATAGCGCTCGAGCAGTGTATCAAAAGCCCTGAAGCCGCGAAGGATATTTTTGCTGGGCTCAACCCTATCCACGCGAACTATTGTTTGCTCTCCGCAGAGAGGCAGTAATTTCTCCTCATACTCCTTTACTATCGCAGAAGAGAGCAACTTTTTAATACCATTAACATCTATGGATACCGGATAGGCCTTAACACAGACGGTATGCTCCCCTACCTGAACGCTTCGCCGTTCATAATCTACTTTAGCCTCGCTAATAAACTCCTCGCAGCACTGAAGGAAGCTGCGCACATCCCGCTCAGTCTGCAAGCCGACAATATTAGTCGTGCACAGACTCCTGAAGATTGATTGCCGCATATAATCCGGGAGAAGGTGCCAATAGGTCGGCGATGGCCAGGGAATATGAATAAAGTGCTGGATTACCAGGTCTGGTATCTGGCTCCGAATATAAGCACTGGTCAGGTAAAGCTGATAGTCGTTGAGCATTACTATAGGCAGTGGCTCATCTCCTAAGACATTATCAATAATCGCCTGACCAAAGGCCTGGTTTACCGGGACATAGCCACTCTCCCAGGCATTGTGAACGACACTATCTATATTGGGGGTGCGAGATGAGCTCCACATGTAGTGCTGGAGAAACCAGAGCAGGGGGTTACAAATAACACTGTAAAACTTGTGATACGTGCTGCGGGGGCTGACAACAAAATGGAGGCGGAGCTTATCACCAACCACGGGCGCCTTAAAAGGCTTGCCCTGTGCTCTCTGGGCTACTTGCTTGTCCCCTTCTCCCATAGCACTGGCAATCCAGTCAAGCGCGATATACTTGCCAAGGCTACTGAGAGCAGTGACCACTCCACCACTTCCCCGCCTCGAGCGGAGCTGCCCGCCCTCGTCAAGGTAATACTCAACAGGTCCACGGTTGCTAGCTAAAATTAATCGTCGTTGCGACAACCTCCGGCTACATAGCTCTGTCAGCCGCCGGGTGTTATCACTCTCTTGCTCTGTTACCATTCTGCCCCCACTGGTTATGAGCTAAATCTGGAGATGAAGCAACAGAAACTACTTGAATTTCTTATTGATTTACGCCGTACTCTTCTAAAAAATACGTCTATCCTAGCTATAAACTCAACCTCAATTCAGTTATAGTTTTCTATATATTTGCTATTTGGAAGGGGTATAGGTTTCTTCAGTATTGTGAGTGTGCACCCACTGCCCGGGGTTGATATTACTACTGGCGCGACCGATTGTCTCGCCATACTTAATAATACCACTCCCTTTAGCTATCTCAGCAAGGGCTACCTTATGTCCGTAAGGAATATCCTCGCTGGACTTAATCTGCTTCGTGCCCGAGGCAATTCGGTAAACTATATCCTCATCCCTTTTAACATCCGAGACTATAGTCAACACATTATCTTTATCATTGACTAAAACGGCTTTTCCCATTGAATACCTCCTAAATAACCGGTCCGTAGGTCAGAATATTCATACTCTCATCATAGCGCAGGATCTCCGCCTTGGTCAGTTTGCCGGAAGCCACTTTTAAGGTTTCTTCAAAGAGCCTGTTGCCCGCCACCTCAATTGTTTCCGTGCCATCAATTATACTGCTAACATCGAAGTCCATATGGGTGTTCAATTTCTTCCAGGTATTAATGTTACCGGTAAGCTTGATGACCGGCATGATAGGATGCCCCTCGGGAGCGCCTAATCCTGTCGTGAACAGGTGCACGGTAGCCCCGGCCGCGGCTAGTCCGGTCAGGTTCTCAAAACCGCGTCCCGGGGTAGGTATAACCCATAGACCCTTACCGGAAGGAACATCTCCATAATCGATAAACCCCTGTGGTGCGGTGCTCCCGGCTTTAGCGGTAGCGCCAATCGCTTTCTCCGCCACGGTAGTTATACCGCCCTTCTTATTCCCTTCCGTCAACTGGCAACCTACCACATCAGCCCCCGCGGAGTCAGCCATATCAATCAACCTGTTAACCGCATCTATGATTTTCTGCCCTGCTTGCTTGTCTGCGGCTCTCCGAGCCAGAATTTGCTCTGAACCCATGATATCGCAGACCTCCCCAAAGAGGAAAGTTCCACCCTCTTTCGAAATTACGTCTGCCACGACACCTACGGCCAAGTTCGAGGAAAGTCCCGAGGTAGCATCAGAAGAGCCGCACTTGCACCCGATTACCAGTTCTGAAGCATTAAACTCTTTTCGATGGATCTCCGATGCGTCTAAAACCATTTGTTCCACAATTTCGCACCCCGCGGCAATGGTCTTAATACTTCCGCCCAGCTGGTGCACATTAATCAACTCCACCGGCTTCTTCGACTTGGCAATCTCGTCTCGAATTTCACTGGGAAAGACGCTCTCACAACCAAGACTAACCAGCAAAATGGCGGCTAAATTCGGGTTCTTACCCATATTAATCAGAGTTTGCTGAACCCGTTCCAGGTCAGAGGTAACAGTCAGACACCCCTGCTGGTGTGTAACTGGAACTGTCCCCTTTATCTGGTGGCATATAGGCAGAACGACCTCATTGACACAGCCAACGGTAGCCATGACCCCGACATGATTGCGTGTGCCAACCTTGCCATCCGGCCTCGGGTAACCCATAAACTTCATTACATTACCTCCTTTTATTTAAGAATCATCCATAATCGCACAACTTTATAATACAGCACTACCTCAACAAGATGGTATATATATGTGCTGGACAAACCAGCTAAAATGTAGCACCCTCCCCTAAGCCTGTCAAGTTTGCGGACAGGAATATTTCACTACTGGCACAGCTCGGCAACCAGCAGGTTGAGAGCGAGTTCGTCTTCATACCTCCCTGTTTTAATAGAGAGGTCAGCTTCTAAAAGTTTGTGATATACTTCTTTAATCCGCTCCAAAGAATACCGGTCAGCCTGCTCCAACGTCTTGCGTAAAGCAAACTCCTGAGCTAGCCCCAACTGATTCTGGATAACCATCTTGGATTTTCCTTGATTCTTAAGCTCCTTAGCTCTAACCATCAACCGAACCTGTCGAGATATCATTATCATAATATATACCGGGGTAGCCCCCCTCTGCAGTAACTGCTGTAGTAGTTGTTCCGCCATCCTGACCCTGGATTCAAATATGGCATCAACCATCGCAAAAATATTAGCCTGTTGGGCATGACTCACTATCGCCTTAACATCCTCTTCCTCAATGCGACGACCTGAAGCAAAGGCGATTAACTTATCAATTTCACTCGCCATAATCCATAGATTCCCACCCACCAGTTTGCCTAGTAAGCTAACTGCCTTAGAAGACATGGTCCCCCCTTCCCGCTTTACACGTTTTTCAACCCATGCACGTAGCTCATCATCTCTTAGCAGGAGGAAGCGCCTGACTTTAGCCTTATCTTTAAGCTCTTTAAGCAGAGGGTTTGTGGCTTTTATATCGTTGCCTATTAATACCAGTATTGTGCTATCAGGTATCTTATCAATGTAATCACCGAGTGATTTGAATTCGCTCTGTCGATTGGATAACCGTGTTTTCTTCTTCTCCCGTTCATATCTTTTAGGAGGCTCAAAGAGCTCCAGCAACCCCTCAACAGTGACCAGCCGTTTTTCCGCCAGAAAAGGTACTGTCTCACAGACAGCTTTTAACTCATCCAGAGTCATCTGCTGACCATCAAGTGTGGTAGTATTGGTCAGTAAGACGGTTTGGTCGCCTATTCCCCTTTTTATCTCTGCCAGCGCCTCATTAATGGAAAAATCGTCCGGTCCCCACAGTATATATAGCAAGATTGGCTCTCCTACTTTATGAATCGTCCTATTTTATCACACCGCAGACAAATAGTTTCTATTGAAGAATAGCACCACAAAGAGTAGAATATAACGCAAATTATAAGACTACATCCAGCCAGCACCGCTGGAGTTAGAGGTGAGGTAAAGTGACAGCACAACCTGACGAGCTAAAGAAGTTAACCGCCATTGCCAGTGACCTGGGGCTTCCTTCTGAACTCAGGGTCAAATCCATTGAACTGCTGGGTAACCTTGGCACCCACGAATCTCTTTGCGCCCTCTTGGAACTAGCGGCTAACGAGGGGTTAATTGCTGAGGAGAGAGACCTTTGCCTTAAGTACGCCAGGGAAGTGATAATGTCAGGCCGTTGATAATGTCGGCTTAATAAAGGCTTACGGTTAGACTGGTGAGTGTTAATATCGGCATCATAGGGCTAGCTAAAAGCGGCAGGACAACTGTTTTCAACGCTTTAACCAGAGGTAAGGCCGAGATTGGAGTTCTAGTCCCCCACATCGGGACAGCTAAAGTCCCGGAGCCTCGCCTCAATACGCTGGCTGATATGCTCCACCCCAAGAAAGTAGTCTCGGCTGAGGTAAGATACGTTGATATAGGCGCTTCGGTCAAGGGTTTAGTTAAAGACAAGGAGACTATAGGCGGACAACTCCTGAACCAGCTCAGCGATGTAGATGCCCTTATTAATATAGTTAGAACCTTCATTGATGATAGTGTCCCCCACGTTGAAGGCAGCCTGGATGTAGACCGGGACATTACCAATATCAATCTGGAGCTTATTTTCTCCGACCTGGCCATTATAGAGAGAAGACTGGAGAAAATAGAGTTGTCCTTGAAGGGGGCGAAACCGCCCGAGCGTCCGGGCCTCCTCCACGAGCAGGAAATGCTGACCAGGCTTAGGACCGAGTTGAATAATGATGTGCCTATTCGCGAACTGAGTTTAACCGCGGATGAAGTCAAAAACATGGCTAATTACCAGTTTCTCACCGCCAAGCCGCTACTAATACTGGTTAACATTGGCGAAGAACAACTACCCGACGCAGCGACCATAGAAGCTGAATTGAATTCCCGTTACTCAAGCCTCAGATGCCGCGTTATTACCCTTTGCGGTAAACTGGAGATGGAGCTGGCTCAATTAGATGATAGCACCGCTGAAGAGCTCCGCGACGGCTTTGGTATAAGTGAATCAGGACTTGACCGTACCATAAAGCTATCCTACGAACTGTTAGGGCTAATATCTTTTTTCACTACAGTCTCTGATGAGCTTAAGGTCTGGCCTATTCGGAGCGGCACCAGTGCCCTTAAAGCCGCCGGTAAAATTCACTCCGATATGGAAAGAGGCTTTATTCGGGCAGAGGTAATCAGCTATGACGAACTTATGAAGTGCGGCAGCTTAGCCGAGGCCCGCAAAAGAGGCATCCTCCGACTGGAGGGCAAGAACTACATAGTCCAGGACAGCGATATCATCACCTTCCTGTTCAATGTGTAGTGGATAAAACAATTGTGAGCAGGTGAAGTGGGGAAACGGGGACTCGAACCAGAGGCCTCGGTCTTATGAGTATGTTTGTCCATCTATACTTGTCTGGCTAATCTCAGGCTATTTTAATCTTTGTCAATTCGGGTTACAACTATTTTGTTGGGAATAATTTACTGAATTCATGAACAAGCCTGAGGAGAAGGTGCCAGGTGATGTAGGGGGTTAGTACCCTTTGCTCTTGGGGTTTAGCGTGCTCTTAATATATTCAGTGATGCTGCCAAAGGCAATCGTACCAACAAGGATGAGTTGTGATGTTTTTGTGAAGTTCCCCCCTCTTTTTGTGATAAATTTGTGATTTTATCTCCCTACAATAAAGCAATTCGTACAAACCGACTATTTCGCACAAAATGAACAGAAGAACTGATAAGCAACCTATCATATTCGCATGGTAAAAGGAGGCTGATTTGCCCAATAAGCATTACCGTGAAGCCAATGTGCGGCTAACACCGAGGAATGTTGCTGAGTATTGTCAGGTAAGTAAAAGCACGGTTCTGGGGTGGATTAAGAGTGGCAAACTGGAGTCGTTTAAACTTCCCAGTGGGCACCACCGCATCGATAAAGAGGATTTCAGGGAATTCCTGGAGAGGTGGCATATGCCGGTCAGGGAAGACCTCTTTGGCTCCGAAACTGAAATGACAAAAGAGTGATAACAACCCGGGAGGGGAAAGAGAAAAGACATCTCTTAATATGGGAGGCAGGTAAGATGGAAGACAAAAATAAGACCAAAGAACAGCTTATACAAGAACTGGAGGAAATGCGCCAGCAGATTGGTTATGCGGCGCTATCGGAAGTTGAGCGCAAGCAGACACAAAATGAACTGAAAGAAAACTACGAATATCTGGAAAAGCTGAATAATTCCTTGGAGGAAGCAATATTTACCGTCAAGCTCCCGGACAGGGTAATAGAATATGTTAACCAGTCGGTACGCACTATCTTCGGCTACAAACCCGGTGATTGTATTGGCAAGACCACCAGCTTCCTGTACCCGGATGAAGAGGGCTACCTCGACTTCGGTAATAAACTGACTACCGCCATTGAAGAGGGAAAGGAAGCCCTCCATACCGAGTGTCTCCTGAAAAGAAAAGGCGGCGAGGTCTTTCCCGTAGAGATAACCTCTACTTTATTCAAGGAAAAGGGCAAGACCCATCGGTTCATCAGCATTGTCAGAGATATCACCAAGCGCCAGCAGGCTGAGGCGGAATTAAGCAAGCACCGCGAACACCTCGAGGAACTGGTCAAGGAACGCACGGACAAACTCGAAACAGCCAATAAACAACTGCAACAAGAAATCACCGAGCGCAAGCGGATGGAGGAAGTAGCGCAGGAGACTGAGAGACGCTACCGCCTAGTCGCTGAGAATGCGGCAGACGCTATTTGGACTTTAGATATGAACATGCGGCCCACCTATATCAGTCCTTCTATTACCCGACTGCTAGGCTATAGTGTTGAGGAAGCCATGGCCCAGACGATGGAGGAAATCTTTACCCCCGCCTCGTTTGAGGTTGCCATGAAGGCTTTTGCCGAAGAAGTGGCCATAGAAAAAATGGAGCAGAAGGACCTGTCCAGGTCACGGGTGCTAGATTTTGAGTTGAAACGCAAGGATGGTTCCATAGTGCCGGTCGAGGTCCGTTACAGTTTCCTACGTGGGGCTGACTCACAGCCCTTCGGGATTTTAGCGATAGCCCGTGACATCACCGAGCGCAAGCAGATGGAGGAGGCACTGCGGGAGAGTCAAGAACATTTCCGGGCTTTAGCAGAAGACTCGTCAGACATTATTCAGATTGTTGACTCAGAAGGTTTTATTTGCTATGTTAGTCCCTCCGTCCAGCGGATACTGGGATACAAACCAGAAGAATTGATTGGCAGACAAAGCGTTGACGTAGTTCATCCGGACGACTTACCCGAAGTTGCTAAAGGTTTTGAGAAAGCAATTCAAGAGCCGAACGTGCCTGTAGTCGTGGAGTGCCGATGTAGACATAAAGACGGTACATGGCGGGTAATTGAAGGTAGAGGCATCAACCGCCTCGATAATCCTCTTGTGAAAGGGTTCATCTCCAATATGCACGACATCACCGAACGCAAGCAGATGGAGGAGGCACTGCAAGAGAGTGAGGAGAGGTACCGAGCCTTCTTCAAAACATCAAGGGATTGCGTTTTCATTACTACCAAGGATGGCAGATGGGTAGACTTCAATGATGACGCTGTGGAGTTTTTTGGCTATAAAAACAGCGACGAATTAAGAAAGGTTGGGATAACCGCACTATATGAAAGGCCGGAGGAAAGGGAAAGGATTACTCAAACAATTGAGCAACAGGGCTTTGTTAGAGGAGTTGCCGTCAATTTCCGGAGGAAGGATGGCAGTATCATCAACTGTCTTCTCACAGCGGTGGCGAGAACGGACGAAAACGGGAACATAATAGGTTATCAGGGAACAATCAAGGACATCACCGAACAAAAGCAGATAGAGGAGGCGCTGGGAAAAGCCGAAAAGGAGAGAACGGTCATTCTGGACAGTATGTCGGAGATTGTAATATATCAGGACATGGAGAATAGGGTCATATGGGCAAATCGGGCTGCAAGCGAGTCTGTTAGCCTGGCTCCAGAGCAATTCGTGGGACGCTACTGCTATGAGATATGGCACCAGCGTAGCGAACTATGTGTGGGCTGCCCGGTGGTAAAAGCTCGGGAAATAGGACAACCGCAAGCAAGCGAAATGACTACCCCCGACGGGAGGGTGTGGTCTGTACGAGGTTATCCGGTTAGAGA
>CAZLFC010000021.1:0-13820 GCA_964558705.1 uncultured Dehalococcoidales bacterium | reverse complement strand
TTTCCTCGGTGATAACCTGGCCACCGGTAAGAATGGCCATATCTTCCAGCATCGCTTTCCGTCGGTCGCCGAATCCGGGAGCCTTGATGGCCAGGATATTGATGGTGCCTCTCAACTTGTTGACCACCAGAGTGGCTAGAGCCTCACCATCCACATCCTCGGCGACGATAAGCAGATTTTTGGTCACCTGCAGTATCTTCTCCAGAGCCGGTAGAATGTCGGATATTGCCGAGATTTTCTTATCGGTAATCAGGATATAGGGGTCTTCTATCACCGTCTCCATCTTCTCGGCGTTGGTAATGAAGTAGGGGCTGATGTAACCGCGGTCAAATTGCATGCCCTCAACATACTCTGTCTCGTACTTTATCCCTTTGGACTCCTCAACGGTGATAACGCCGTCCTTGCCTACCTTCTCCATGACCTCGGCGATTAAGTTGCCAATCTCCTTGTCTTTGGCGGTAATAGTGCCTA
Source organism: uncultured Dehalococcoidales bacterium (assembly GCA_964558705.1). Classification (GTDB taxonomy): domain Bacteria; phylum Chloroflexota; class Dehalococcoidia; order Dehalococcoidales. Next base: position 13,349 of record CAZLFC010000021.1, on the reverse strand, counting down.
CCTGGGCAATCTGTTCCTTGTCCTTTACCGGGGTAGACGCCTTTTTCAGCTCGTCAACAAGGGCGCCGATGGCTTGTGCGATACCTCTTTTTAGCGCCATGGCATCGGCTCCGGCAGCTACATTCTTGAAGCCACCGGAAATAATAGCGTGAGCCAGCACAGTTGAAGTAGTGGTGCCATCGCCGCAGGCGTCATTAGTCTTGGTGGCGGCTTCCTTAACCAGCTGCACACCCATATTCTCAAACGGGTCGGGAAGCTCTATATCCTTGGCAATAGTAACTCCGTCATCAATTACCGAGGGGGCACCCCATTTCTTATCCAGTGCCACGCAATGCCCCTTGGGTCCCAAAGTTACCTTGACCGCATCAACCAGAGCATCTATTCCTTTTTTCAAGGAATGCCTAACATCTTCATCAAAGATAATCTGTTTAGCCATTTTTTCCTCCTTATTTGCTTAACCGGCCGGTTATTTAGATTTCTTGGCCAGAATATCGCTTTCGCGTAGAATCATTAACTCCTCACCGTCAATCTTGATTTCGGTGCCTCCATACTTGGCATAAATCACTACATCGCCCACCTTAACATCCATAGCTACGCGCTTGCCATCCTCAGAGAGCCTGCCTGGGCCAGCTGCCAGCACCTTACCCTCCTGAGGTTTCTCCTTGACGGTATCGGGTAAAACAATACCCCCCTTGGTTACCTCCTCCTTTTCAATTGGCTTGACTACAAGGCGGTCAGCCAGTGGTTGCAGATTAATCGCCATACCAATCCTCCTTTTCCGTGTCATTAATGGGGTTTCAATTTATTAGCACTCTCAGGGGGAGAGTGCTAACTATATATAATAACGCAGGTTGGCAAATCTCGCAACTTAATGAATAATTACTCACAGGCAATGTAGCCGATTAAGGATAATTCCAGTACTGGAATTATCCTTAATTCTCTATAAAGCGCTCTCTCGCTTGAGTAAATACTCTTTTTGGATTGTCCAAGAAGTGGCGTTTTTGACAGCTTACACTAAATCGTGTAGAATCCAGTTATGAGTAGCCGGGGAAAAGCGAACCGACCACAGTGGGATAGTAAACAAATCCGCGCCTTGAGACAGCATTTAGGCATGACCCAGCGTGAACTGGCCGATAATCTGGGCACGCGTCAGCAAACAATAAGCGAGTGGGAGATTGGAATGTATCAGCCCCGGGGTGCTTCGTCTACCGTGCTGTCCATGGTTGCGGAACGAGCCAAGTTTGAATATAAGGCTACCCCCTCCCAAAAGACGGCCAGACCTTGACAATTTACACGTATCCGTGTATACTGCCGAAGCGTAGTTTGGTTGCTGGCTGAAACAGGCGGAGTGAACTGGATCGGAGGTTAATGACAGTATTATGGTGATTATGACGGCGCCAGCCGCTTTTATTTTGGCTGTAGGTACACGTTATCGTGTCAACCGGGGTGGATTGTAGCTATGCCGTGGTCGGCATTAAAGCGGGTGAAGATTTCTGAGAGTCAGGTTATTGATGTTTGGCAGCGCCAGTTGCTGAGTGGAGCGAAGCTGGTCACTGAGACCGGTGAGTCGATAAGGATAGTTTACCCGGGCCGAATTAATGATGGCCGTGGGGCCGATTTTCGGGATGCCGTTATTGCCACCGGTAGCGGGCTGGTGAAGGGGGATATAGAGGTTCATGTTAAATCCAGTGGCTGGCTGGCTCATCGGCACCATCAGGACACAGCTTATAACCGCGTGATACTGCATGTGGTAATGTGGCACGACAGTAAGTCGGCTACCAGTCTTCAGAATGGAAAGGGTGTCCCTACTTTGGTGTTACATAAATATCTGGGAGGGCGGGTTGGCCAGCGGTCTGGCGGAGCGAGGTTGCCGGTAAAGTTAAGTATGCCCTGCCTTAAAGCTATTGGTCGCCTGCCGTCGAGTGTGGTCGCGGCGATCCTGGATAAGGCCGGGGAGGAACGGTTTTTCAGTAAGGTTGCTGAATTCCAGGCCGATTTAGCCCGGGTGGGAGCATCTCAGTGTCTATACCGGGGGATTATGGGCGCGCTGGGCTACTCTAAGAATAAGTTCCCCTTTTTAGAACTGGCCCGTCGGTTGCCGCTGCAGGTTCTTGAGTCGGTAACTCGGGGTGCTGTCTCAGATAAAGAATATCTGGCGTGGCAGCAGGCTTTGCTATTGGGGACTGCCGGACTGCTCCCCTCGCAGTACTTGAGCCTGTGCCCGGAAACAGAATCAGGCGATGAATGGACGGACAGACTGGAAGGGCTGTGGTCTTCTTCAGGTTACACCGGGGTAATGTCTCGTGATGACTGGCAGTTGTTTAAGGTCAGACCCAGCAACTTGCCGGTTCGTCGTATGATAGCGATGAGCTATCTCCTGCTCCGCTACCGGGAAGAGGGGGTAGTGGTGGGGATGGTCGAACTGGTGAAGGCGGCATCTCTTTGCCAGGCTTACGCCAGGTTAGAAAACGGGTTGATAATTAACACCGGTGGTTACCGGGCAAGCCACTTTGATTTTGGCGGGGGCATCAAGATAAGAAATCAAACCCTTCTCGGTAGTCGGCGGGCGGCTGATATTGCTGTCAATGTAATCCTGCCCTTCATAGTTGCCTGGGGCCAATTTACCTCTCAGCCCGAACTGGTAGAGAAATCCCTGAACCTTTATCATTATTATCCCGGACTGGCGGAGAATTCAGTGGAAAGACATATGCGGCGGCAGCTCAGGCTCAGCAGTAGCCTGGTAAATTCAGCGCGGCGCCGGCAGGGGCTAATCCATATCTATAGGACCTTATGCACTCAGGGAAGGTGTGATTGTTGCCCGCTAAGCCAGTTTGATGATTAAATGCATGTCAGATTCGGGTGCTTAGAAGGTCAGTGAAGCCCAGCCGTCCTTTATCATTTGCGCCATTATCGGGCTGACATAGACCACTTTAAATCCAGCCTCTTCAAGTATGCCGGTGATGTTCATCTTATCGGCGCAGTATTTGCATAGCAGGACTTCGATACCGTTCTCCTGCAGCTCTTTTAGCCTCTCCTGGACTTCGGCGTCGTGGGCAGCCAGCCTTTCTGATGGGCCGTAGATAATCACTTTGACCTCGTCCATCCACTTGTTTTTCACCAGCGTTAGAGGGTAGGCAAGTCCGACCTCTAAGGCCACTTCTCTGTCCCCGCTACTGAGGAGAATGAAGGTCTTTGTTGCCATAATCCGTTTCTTTTCAGGCCAGCTTGAGACTGGGAATTACATCCAGAGCCAGGTTATCCACCTTGCCTGCCTTAATCTGGTGATAGCCGCAGGCGGCAATCATAGAGGCGTTATCAGTGCAAAATATCGGTTTGGGGATAAGAACCGGTAAGGGCGAATCTTGTACCAGCCATCTCCTGAGTCGCTGATTTGAAGCTACACCGCCCGCCAGTAGAATTTGCTTTACCCGGTGTTCCCTGGCGGTGGCTACTGTCTTGATTACCAGGGTTTCCACCACTGCTTCCTGGAAGCTGGCCGCGGCGTCAGCCACGGATGAGATGCTGCCCCCTTCTACCAGACGCAGCAGGGCTGTCTTAACCCCGCTGAAGCTGAAGTCGTTAGTCCCCTTCAGCCAGGCACGGGGCAGCGGAATGGACGTAGTGCCCTCTCTGGCTGCCCGGTCAACGGCGGGACCGCCGGGATAACCCAACCCCAGTATTCTGGCTGCCTTATCGAAGGCTTCACCGGCGGCATCATCCCGTGTCCGACCCAGTAATAGATAGTCGCCGTGTCCCTTCATCAGCACCAGGTCACTGTGTCCCCCGGAAACGATGAGACACACCAGTGGGAAAGCGGGAGTTAACTTATCGTTGCCGTCAGCCAGCCAGTTAGCGTAGATATGACCCTCCAGGTGGTTTACACCGGTAATGGGTAGCCCGCGGGCCAGGGCAATGGCTTTAGCCATACTTACTCCTACCAGCAGTGAGCCCGCCAGACCGGGTCCGACGGTGACGGCAATGCCATCCAGACCGTCCCAGGTAGTCTTAGCCTCGGCCATCGCCTGCTCAATGACAGGGATGATGGACAGGATGTGCTGTCTTGAGGCTACTTCCGGGACAATTCCGCCGTAGCGGGCATGGATTTCCACCTGCGAGGCAATCTGATTGGACAGGATTCCAACTCCGTCCTCTACCACGGCGGCGGCGGTTTCATCACAGGAGGTCTCAATGCCCAGGATTTTCATACGTTGAATTATAACACAGACACTACGATTGAAGCAGACAAATCCTTTTGACACCTATATTGGCCAATGCTATGATGAACTTAAAAATTATCAGGGTGTTAATAGCGGGGTGATGGTATATGCTCACAACGGAAATGTTAATATTATATTTTGTGCTTTTCCTGATTTGTCTCGTCTTGTCAGCCTTTTTTTCCAGCTCGGAAACGGCCTTTATTTCCCTGCAGCGGATAAGGGTTGAGCACCTGGTTGAGACTAAAGTCAGGGGAGCCAGGCGGGTAGCCAGGTTGATTAAGCAGCCGGAGCGGCTGCTATCCACCATTTTGCTGAGCAACAACTTCGTCAACACGGCAGCGGCGGCTCTGGCTACGGTTCTGGCCGTCCATTTTTGGGGTGAGCAGGGTATTATAATTGCTACCATAGGTGTAACCATCATCCTGCTGGTGTTTTGCGAGAGTACCCCTAAAACCATTGCCACCCATCATGCTGAGAGGATGTCTCTTATATTGGCGCGTCCCATTGAGTCATTGTCCTGGCTGCTTACTCCCTTCGTGATAGTGTTAAGCTGGATAGCCGCCAGATTCGGAGGGCTGGTTGGTGGCGCACCAATGCCCAGGTCTCTAATCAGTGAGGAGGAAATTCGCACTATGATTTCGGTGGGGCATAAGGAGGGGACGGTGGAGGAAGAAGAAGCGGAGATGTTACACAATGTTTTTGAATTTGGCGACCGTCCCGTCCGCGAGGTCATGGTACCTCGCCCTGAAGTGGTTTGCTTGGAAGAGGGCTCCACAATAGCCGATTTCCTCAGGCTCTATGCGGAATCTCCTTTATCCCGCTTCCCGGTATATCAGGAGAACATGGACAATGTGGTCGGTATTCTCTCTATCAAGGATGTGCTTATGGCTCAGGCTAACGGCATCGTCACTAACGATAGCGTTATTGATGACCTGGTTCGCCCGGCTTACTTCACTCCGGAGACCAAGCGCATCAGTGAACTCTTTGCCGAGATGCGTGATAAAAACTATCGGATGGCGGTAGTTGTCGATGAGTATGGCGGCACGTCCGGTGTGGTTAGCTTAACCCGGTTGGTTGAGGAGATTGTGGGTCGGGTGGGGGATGAGCTTGCCGCCGCCGAAAAGGATTACGAAATGATTAACGAGTACACCTTCCAGATAGACGGCAGTATGCGTATTGAGGAGGCTAATGAAGAGATGGACCTCCAGTTACCTGAAGGCGATTACGAGACGGTAGCCGGTTTTATCCTCGACCTTTTAGGGCACATACCCAAGCCAAATGAGCAGTTAAGATACAGGGATATGAAACTGGTGATAACCGAGATGCGGGGGATGAAAATCGAGAAAATATTACTGACCAAGGAAAAGCATGCAGCGTCTGCGAGTTAGGTTTTGCCGTGGCGAAGAGATAAAGTTCATCTCCCATCTCGACATGATGCGTCTGTGGCAGCGGGCATTTCTCCGCGCCGGGATAGCCCTGGCTTACTCGGAAGGGTTTAATCCCCACCCCCGGATATCACTGGCGGCGCCTTTAGCCCTGGGGATAACCAGCGAAGCCGAGCTGATGGATGTCTTTTGTGAAAAACAGGTTTCGCCGCATTGGTTTACCGGTGCCGTGAACCAGCAGCTACCACCGGGCATTGAAACGCGGCAGGTATATCAAATAGACTCCGGTCAGCCTTCTTTGCCGTCGCAGGTATGCTTTGCCGAATACAGGGTTGAAGTAGACACCGGGAAAGGGCAGCAAGATATAGAAGCCGCCATCTCCGGCTTGCTGTCGGCTGATAGTCTTCCCTGGCAGCATCAAAGGGATACCGGCCCGCGCAATTATGACCTGAGAGCTCTGGTTAATGACCTGTGGCTTATAGAGTGGCGGCAACCACTATGCACAATTGGTATGAGGTTGCGCTGCGACAACAGTGGTTCGGGGAGACCGGAGCAGGTTGCCCTGGCTCTGGGCTTTACTGATTATCCCCGCTCCATACACCGCACCAAGCTTATCCTGAAGACCAGTTAGTCGGCAACGAATATGTCCCAGTCTAATGAAATCCACACAGCAGAACCTGTCTTGAACCCGGTCAGGCAGGAGGAGGCCAAGAAATACGCCAGAGTCAGGCGACGGTTGTCTATTATCGACCTGGCTTTAGGCGGTATTCTATTGCTGCTCCTGGTGTTCGGTGGTCTTTCCCAGAAGCTAACCGGCCTGTTTACGCTGTCGGTGGTCCCGGCCGCCTGCCTGTATCTGATTATTTTAATGGTAGCCTATGCAGTGATATCGGCGCCGTTAAGCTACTATCGTGGCTTTGTGTTACCCCATCGCTACGGGCTATCTACCCAGAAGCTGACCGGCTGGCTGGGTGATAAAGCCAAGGCCGGTGCACTGGGGCTGGCTTTTGCCGCCGGTGTGGTGGCTATTATCTACTGGTTCATTATCATCTTCCCGGTGATATGGTGGCTGCCTGCCTGGGGCGTGGTGGTTCTGCTCAGTCTGATACTGACCAATCTCGCCCCGGTGCTTATTGTGCCTCTCTTCTTCAAGATGGAGCCTCTTGGTGATTCCGACCTTAAATCAAGGCTGGAGCAGCTGGCCAAGAAAGCTCAGGTGGTGGTGCGCGGCATTTATCTCATCAAGCTGAGCAGCAAGGTTACGGCGGCTAACGCTGCCCTGATGGGACTGGGCAATACCAAGCGAATTGTGCTCGGCGATACTCTTATGGAGCGGTACTCGCCGGCGGAGATTGAGGTAATTATGGCCCACGAGCTGGGGCATCATATCCGTAACGATATCTGGCGGCTTTTCGTGACACATTCGGGGGCGTGGTTAATTGGCTTCTATCTGGCTGACTTCATCTTGAAGGTCAGTGTCGTGCCGTTGGGGTTTAGCGGTATCTCGGACATAGCGGCGCTGCCGCTGCTGGTGCTAATCTTGGCTATTATCAACCTGTTGATTTTGCCATTGACCAATGCCTACAGTCGGCGTCTGGAAGTGGCGGCTGACGACTACGCCTTAAGGTTAACGGATAATCCGGGCTCTTTTATCGGGGCGATGACCAGGCTCACCGACCAGAATCTATCCGAGGCTCAGCCCAGCCGGTGGGTGGAGCTTCTCATCTATGACCATCCCTGTTACTATAAGAGAGTGGCACACGCCCGTGCCTATGCCGCGTATAGAGGTGGTATGTAAGTAAATGGCGAAGAGACAGGGTAATCATGAACCGCTCGATTTGAGGGTGCGGCGCTTTATCGAAGAGCACTGCTTGCTATCAGGACAGCGACGCCTGCTGGTGGCGGTCTCCGGAGGAGCGGATTCGGTCTGCCTGCTCCATGTTCTGGTCAAGCTTAAAGGCGAGCTGGGTATCGACCTGCAGGTAGCTCACCTTAATCACCAGTTGCGCGGGGCCGACTCCGAGGCTGATGCCGACTATGTTGCCGACTTGGCTCAGCGTCTGGGCGTGCCGGCTACGGTAGAAAAAGCTGATGTGAAGGCATATCAGGCTAAGTATCGTGGCTCGCTGGAAGAGGCGGCGCGGGAGGTCAGGTATAACTTCCTGGCGCAGGTAGCCGGCGCAGTTGGCGCGGGTCAGGTGGTGGTAGGCCATACTGTTGACGACCATATCGAAACTATCCTGATGCATCTTATCCGGGGGACGGGAACCAGGGGGCTGCGGGGATTACAGCCGAGTGTTAGCTGGCAGTTGCCGGGCGGCAGCCTCACTGTAATCAGGCCTTTGCTGGAGGTAAGCCGGGAGGAGACCGTCCGTTATTGTAGACGGCACCGACTTGAGCCTCGACTTGATATCTCCAACCTGTCGCTGTCGCCACTGAGGAATCGAATCCGTCACCAGCTTTTGCCCCTGCTGCGGGAGTATAACCCGGGCGTGGCGGCAGCCCTGTTGCGGATGGCTCGTATCGCCGCTGACGACCTCGCCTTCCTGGATAGTGAGGGCGAACGCGTGTGGGGTAAGGTCGTTCGGCATAAAGAGAGTACTATCGTTCTGGACAAAAAGGGGTTTCTGGAGTTACCCCCGGCTCTTAAGCGTCACCTGCTTAGAATTTTCATAGAGAAGTTGCTGGGCAATATCAAGGATATTGAGACGCGCCACATTGAGGAAATAATGGATGCCTTGACCAAACCGGCTGGCAAGAGACTGGACCTGCCCGCAGGTTTAATCTTCTCTGTGGAGTATGACCGATACCTGCTTGGCTCGGAGTCGGCGGCATTATCTCCTTATCCCGTTCTGGGGGAAGAATCTGTTTTGAAAGTGCCGGGCGAGACACAGCTATCGGGCTGGCGCCTGAGGGCAAGCGTGGTAAACCCCTCTGTAGTAAAGGGGAAGCCCGAAGGGGCGTTAGCCCCGTCGGAAATTATAACTCCCCTTCCCCTTATCAAGGGGAAGGGGATAAAGGGGATGGGGTTAATAAATAAAGACTTTACCGCCTGTTTTGACCTGGATAAAACCGGCGATAAATTGCTGGTGCGCTGTCGTAAGCGCGGTGATAAATTTCAACCGCTGGGTATGAGCCAGCCCAAGAAGCTGGGAGAATTTATGATTGACGCCAGAATCCCCCGTTCCTGGCGCCAGAGAATCCCCATCGTCTGCTCAGCGGAACAAATCCTGTGGGTGGTCGGCTGGCGCATCGACGACCGGGTAAAGGTTACAGATGATACTAAGTGGATTCTGTATCTGAAATTTGAGCGGGGCTGACTTCTGCCTCAGCCGGCTTTCTCCAGCGCAGCCATAAAGCGGCCGCGGTTACCAGTGCGGCTACTACGGCGGCAAATATTTCCAGTTGAATAATTGAAAGAAGCCCTGATTGGAGGGTAATAACGCTGTAGTTCAAGAAGCCGTGCAGGAAAGAGGCGATGAGGTAGAATTGCCATCCCCATCCCCTCGCCAGACCCCAGCCTGCCAGCGCACTGGCCGCGGTATGAAAGGCAACGGTAAAGAATCTCTCCCAGAATGGAGCCAGTGCCACCACCCCGCCGGTTTGCACCGCTGCCCAATTCCAGCCAGTGGTAAAGATGGTATTATGTACCCACTGTGCTTCAAAAACACCAAATCCCACCCCGGCTACCGCCCCGATTGCCAGCCCCAGTTTGGGGTCGATATTCTTACCCTCGCGCCACCAGTAGACGACCACGGGCACAAGCTTGGCTCCTTCCTGAACCAGTCCGCTGAGGAGTATAGCCGGGATACCGGCCAGTATCAGCCAGCGCATGAGAACTTCCTGGCTCCAGAAGTGACCCAGTGCTTGCCCACTCCATATTTGGAGAGGGATTTGGATAAAGGCAACAGCGGTCCAGGCCAGAATGACACTGGCGACAAGGACTGCCCAGGCCCATGGTTTCTTCAGGATTGGCGTCCAGTAGGGAGTAAACCAGACTGCGCCAAAGACTATCGCCAGACCAATCCCTAGGAGCAGAGAGGTCCACGAGATGTTGGGGAAGACGAATCCAGAGACAAAGAAACCAACCATTTGTTCTACCATAAAGGCCCCCTTTATTCGTTAATAGTCAGTTTACATTATGCGCTTGAGTCGGGGGTTTGGGGTAATGCCGGGGATTCTGCCTCGTTTGGCAATTGGCTTGCCTTCTACCTCATGCAGGTCGGCGGTAAAATCAATGGGCTTAGCTCCACTGATGTAGCTGCCGACGCCGAAGCCGTCAACTGGAGACTCATTGTCAACCAGGTAGGCAATGCGCTTCGGGTCGGCGCCGCCGCTAACCATGATGCTTACGTGCTTAAAGCCGGCTAAATCCAGGCTGGCTCTCACTTCCTTGACCAGCCCGGGGGTAACCCAGCCCCTTTCATTCGGGGTATCCAGCCGCACGCTGCTGAGTTTATCTCCCATTGCCTTGGCTACTCTTACGCTTTCCTCGACCTCGTCCTTGAAGGTATCAACCAGGGAGATGCGGGGTACATCGGGGGGCATATGTTTATCAAAAGCCACGGTAGTCTTGACCGTATCGCCCATGATTAGAATGAGAGCGTGAGGCATACTGCCTCTCGGTTCAACCCCTGCCAGCTTGGCGCCGATTATGCTGGAGCAGCTGATACAGCCGCCGACGATGGCCGAGTAGTCCATCACACCGACGACTGAGGGGTGAACGTGGCGGGCACCGAAGCTGATGACGGGTATTCCTTTCGCGGCTTCCATACACTCCCAGGCGGCGGTTGCCCAGCCGCTGCAGTGGGCCAGGATGCCGTCTATGGCGGTTTCATACACCCCGTAGCTCTGATAGGGAGCGGTTATGCGCAGCACCACTTCCTTTTCCTCCATTGTGTCGCCTTCGTTCAGAGCCCATACCTCGAGGTTTTTCTCAGGTAAAATTTTGGCGAGCAGAGCTTTGACCTCTTCCATACCGCAGAGTATTCCCGCCCGGTTGGCGAATACCTCCAAGGTAGCCACCGGGTTAATCTTTTCGTGACGGAGTATATCTATGGCGCGGACAAAGTAAATATCGGCGGTCTCACCGGATAACACCTCTTTAGCGGGTTCAAACTTGGCTGGCTTAATCTTTCTGACCTTAAAGCTGGTCAGTTTTGCTCCCAGTGTCTTATCCATGTAATCCAGAGCCCAGCGGTGAGCTTTCTCATTAGAGGAGGCAACACAGTCGGTAGGCACCTCTACCTCGTAGTCGCGGGTTTTGGCTTCAGCTACCGTTTGCAGAACGCAGATATCGGTGCGTATGCCACAGACAATTATCTTCTTCGGCTTGAGCTTACGCAGTTTTTCCTCAAGTGGCGTATCGAAAAAGCTGTTGAAGCGCCTTTTGGGGATTACCTCACCCGGATAGTTGGCTAATTCCGGAATACTCTCGCACTCAACACTACCCTCGATGCAGTGCGGGGAGGACACTTTAAACTTGGGGTCGTCCAGAGTGTGGTAGTCGCGAATGTAGAATATCTTTGAACCCTGGGCGAGTTCACGGGTAATAAGGCCTTTAACGTTGGGGATGATATCGCGGGCTTTGCGACCACAGTAAGCGGGATAGTCTTTCTCCAGAAAGCCCTTTATCATGTCTATCACTAAAACTGCGTTGGCCATGGTCTTGCCTCGTTTTTTATCCTAGGTGTTGTCGCATTTGCTGAGCTAGCTCAATAGGGTCGCTGGCAACAACACTGGCGGCATAAATCTCCACGCCGCCTACATCTGAAGACCGGATATTGGGGTCGCCTCTGTCCAGCAACTTGACCATTACCGGGAAGCCTTCCCAGCTCTCCTCGGTTGCCGCCAGTGGCGGCGTTATCAAGCTCAGATTAAAGGAGACCACGCCCATCTTGTCTCTATAAAAAGCCAGCACCTCGTATATTCTCTCCTTCAGGGGGAGGTCTAGCTTGTCAGCTATTAGTATAATCTCATTATCTCGGAACGGAGTCAAACTGGCTAGAATCCTGACGCCTCCTTTTTCCAGAGTACAGCCTACCGACTGGTGAGCCAGAAACAGGTCATCAAAGTAATTTGAGCCGTATTTTTGCCGGTAGCCCAGGGCGGCTCGCCGTAGTGCTTCAATTTTAGCATAGTGGCTGCCCTCGGTCAGCATCATCTGGGCATGCCCGTGCACTATGGAAGCTCCCGCCCGGCACAGACAGTTCCAGACGAAGAGGAAATATTTGGCTTGAGGTCGTTTTGCCTGTGCCTGCCTGGCCCATTCCAGGGCAGTATCAATATAGTCGATAACCTGCTCCTGGGAAAACTGGAGGGGGTTAAACTCGTTGAAAATCACCATGCCGTGCAGCCCGTCATACTTGGCGATGTTGCTGGCGGTGATGCAGTACTTGCCGGCTATCCGCCCGAACGTGTCTTCCGGCGTATTCTCCTCGGGACAGCAGAAAGTATCCGGCTGGCCGTCATTAAAAAATTCGTCCACGAAGCTCTTTTCCGAAACAGTTTCGATGGGACGATAGTTCCGCAGCCAGTTAAATAGTGCTCCCTCGCTGGTTATAAGGTTGGTTACCCTGATAATCTTTTGCCGGGAAACATTTTCTACCGAGCCGAATTGCTGTTCGACCCAGGGCTGCATACTCGGCGGCACGCTCAGTTCCCCGACGGTGGCGGTAACCGTGAATATCCTGTGAAATAGTTCCTTTGCCCTGGCGGGCAATGAAGCTACCGTTTCCTCCAGGTTGGTGATACTGGGATTGGTTACCATTGTAATTCTTGGCTGCGAGCTTAATGTTTGAAATGCCTTCTGCCGGTAAAGACCATGGCGATATTGTGCTCATCAGCCGCCTTAATTGAGTCCTCGTCTCTTATTGAACCGCCCGGCTGAATGATAGCGGTTACTCCGCCCGCCGCCGCGGCTTCTACTACATCAGGGAACGGGAACATGGCATCCGAAGCCAGCACACTGCCCGCCGTTTTCTCTCCCGCCTTTTCTTTGGCTATCTGGGCACTGATAATCCGGCTGGGCTGACCCGCACCCATTCCTAATAGTGTCTTGTCCTTGGCAAGTATAATAGCGTTTGACTTCACATGCTTGACCACTCGCCAGGCAAAGAGCAGGTCGGCTACTTCAGCCTCGGTTGGCTTGCGTTTGGTTACGGTGCGCAGGTCTATACTATCCTCGGGCAGAGAATCCGAGCTCTGAGCCAGGAATCCGCCTCTAACCCTGCGGAGGTCAAGGTAGCCCGGTATAGCTTTACCATAGCCCGGGGGTAGCTCAGCCACCAGTATGCGTAAGTCCTTCTTATTCTTCAGTAATTTAAGCGCATCAGTCTCATACTCCGGGGCAACGACTATTTCATAAAACACCGGCTTCATTGCCTCGGCCATAGCCAGGGTAACCGGCCGGTTGGAGGCAACAATACCGCCGAAGGCAGCCACCGAGTCGCCGCTAAAGGCTCGCCGGTAGGCTTCAGCAATATCGTTATGGCTGGCCAGCCCACAGGGATTGGTGTGCTTGACCACGCATACTGCCGGTGTGGCGAAGTCGATTACGGCTCCCCAGGCGGCATCAGTATCCAGGATATTATTATAAGAGAGCTCTTTACCACCCAGCTGTTTGGCCCAGGTGATACCGGTATCCTGTTTGGTTTCTACCAGTTGCTCGGCGTAAAAGGCAGCCTGCTGATGCGGATTCTCACCGTAGCGGAGTCCGTAGCGTTTCTTCAAAGCGATGGTTATATCC
>CAZLFC010000020.1:7646-14720 GCA_964558705.1 uncultured Dehalococcoidales bacterium | reverse complement strand
GGGTAGAAATAGAGATGGCATTGCTGATACCCTGCGCGTATTGGGACAGGAGATGGACTTTACCGTAACTGTGGTGCCGCCGGTAATGATAAACGGAGAAGCAGTAAGTAGCACAGCCATCAGGGAGGCTTTAGCCAGAGGGGATATGAAAAAGGTGCAGAGACTGGCCGGTCGCCCCTTTAGTCTTCATGGTCAGGTAATTACCGGAACCGGTCGAGGTATAAAACTGGGTTTCCCTACCGCCAATCTTGATATAGACCCGGAGCAGGCTGCTCCTGCCGATGGCGTCTATGCCACCTGGGTCTACATCAGTGGCAAGGCTTATCCGTCAATGACTTATATCGGTAAAAAACCCACCTTCGGTGGTAGTGAGCGTAAAGTGGAGGTTTATGTCCCTGACTATCAGGATGACCTTTGCGGACATGAACTAAAGATTGATATTATAGAGAGACTCCGTGGCGACGAGCGATTTAATACTGCGGAGGAGTTGAAGAAACAGATAGCCGATGATGTAAAACAGGGCAAAGCCATATTAGGTTTTAGGTAGAAACAAGGTATGAAGACCAGTAAAAAAGCCCAAGAAGATATTAACCGCTTGCTAAAGCGAGGGGTAGCTGAAATCATAGTTGAGGATGAGATGATTGAGCTGCTGCGCTCCGGTAAGAAGCTGCGACTGAAAGAGGGCTTCGACCCCAGTTTTCCGGACATTCACCTGGGTCATATGGTAGCCCTCAGGAAGCTGCGCCAGTTTCAGGAGCAAGACCATCAGGTAGTCCTTATTGTGGCAGATTGGACCGCTCAGATTGGTGACCCGAGCGGGGTCTCGGTTACTCGCCCGATGCTGTCTCCCGAGCAGGTGAAAGCAAACGCAGAAACCTATATGCAGCAGTTCTTCAAGATAGTGGACAAAGAAAAGACAGAGGTGAGATGGCAAAGCGAGTGGTTTGGCAAGTTTACCCTCGCTGATGTTATTCAGCTCACCAGCAAGTTTACCGTAGCCCAGTTACTGGCTCGGGAGGATTTCAGCACCAGATACAATGCCGGTCGACCCATCGCCGTAACCGAATTGCTCTACCCTTTGCTCCAGGCCTATGACTCGGTAGCGATACAATCTGACGTTGAGTTTGGCGGCACTGACCAGAAGTTTAATTTCCTGGTGGGGAGAGAGCTTCAGGCTATGGCAGGACAGCGCCCCCAGCAGTGCTTTATGACGCCGCTGCTCGTTGGGACCGATGGCAGTCAAAAGATGAGCAAAAGCCTGGGCAACTATATTGGTGTTGCCGAGCCGCCCGACGAGATATACGGCAAGGCAATGTCTATTTCTGACGACCTCATTATGGAATATTTCGAATTGGTAACCGATGTTTCTGACCAGGAACTGAAAGAATTCAGACAGGCACTCAATGACGAAAACGCCAATCCTATGGAGCTTAAGAAGCGCCTAGCCAGGGAGATTGTAACCCAGCTTTATGACCAAAAAGCAGCCAATGAGGCTGAGGATAACTTTGCCAGAGTTATACAGCAAAAAGAAGTGCCTGATAACATACCTACCGTGACCACCACTGATGAGCTTCCTGACCTCAGACGATTGCTTAAGTCCAACGGGCTGGTTGGTAGTATCAGTGAAGTAACGCGTCTGATTAACCAAGGTGCGGTAAAGGTAGATGGACAAAAAGTAACTAGTTATAACGCACCCGTCAGAGACGGCAGCACTATTCAATTTGGGAAACTCCGTTGGTGTAGAATTAAACTAGCTCCCCCTGCTATACCAGGCGTTAGCGATTAATATAAATATAAAGCAGTAAAGGAGACAAAATGGGACAGCTTAGAATACCGGGACCTACCCCCTGCCCCGATGAAGCGCTTCAGGCAATGACCCGGCAGATGATAAATCATCGTGGGCCAGAATTCGCGCAGATACTGAATGATGTGACCGACAAACTGAAACAGCTATTCAGGACCAAGGGTGATGTTTTACTGCTTACCGGTTCGGGGACAGGCGGTTTAGAGGCAGCCGCCGTGAATGTGCTGTCCCCCGGTGACAAAGTTCTATCAGTATCCATCGGCGTTTTCGGTGACCGCTTTACCGCTATTGCAGAAGAATTTGGCGCCAGGGTAACCCGAATCAGCGTTGAATGGGGTAAAGCCGCCGACCCGGATGACATCCGCCGGGCTCTCAAGGCCGACCCCGAAATCAAAGCGGTAATGGTTACCCACAACGAAACATCCACCGGTGTTACCAATGACCTGGCCGCCATCAGCGCGGCAGTGAAAGAATTTGATAAACTCCTGCTGGTTGATGCCATCAGCAGCCTGGGCTCAATCGAACTGCCGGTAGACGACTGGCATTGCGATGTCACCGTTACCGGTTCCCAGAAGGGATGGATGGTTCCGCCCGGTCTGGCTATGGTCAGCGTGAGCCCGAAGGCATGGCAAGCACATTCACAGGCCAAAATGCCCCGTTTTTACTGGGACTTTACTAAAGCCAAGAGTTACCTGGAAAAGGGTCAAAACCCGTGGACACCGGTCATTCCTATCCTGTACGCCCTGGAGGTATCGCTGGACATGATGCTCAAGGAAGGACTGGATAACATCATTACCCGGCACGCCCGGGTAGCCAAAGTCGCGCGTGACGGCATAAAATCACTGGGGCTGCCTCTCTTCGCCGACGAAAAATACGCCTCAAATACCGTCACCTCCGTGGCAGGTGCCAACGGCCTTGATACTAAAAAGATGCTTAAAATCTTGAGGGAAGAACACGAGTTAGTACTCGGTGGCGGGCAGCAGAGTTTAGATGGTAAGATATTCCGCATCGGTCATCTGGGCTGGGTAACCGAGGATGATATTGAACAGGTAATATCAACAATAAAGGTCGCCTTGCCCCAAGCTGGATTTAGGAGTTGAAGTGAACCATGAAAGTTTTAATTGCTGAGTCAATCTCCGACGAGGGCATAGACATCCTGCGCAGCCAGGCTGATGTGGACATCAAGTTTGGTATTAAGCCGGAAGAACTCCTATCCATAATCGGCGATTATGAAGCCCTGATAGTACGCAGTCAGACCAAAGTAACCGCCGAGGTTATCCGAGCCGGGGAGAAACTGCAGGCCATTGCCCGGGCCGGTGCTGGCGTAGACAACATTGATATGGATGAGGCGACCCAACGCGGCATTGTGGTAGTTAATGCCCCTACTGGCAACACAATTTCCGCTGCTGAGCACACTATTGCCCTTATGCTGGCTTTAACCCGCCACATCCCTCAAGCCAACGCCGTCCTCAAGTCGGGTGTGTGGCGACGAGGTGATTTCCAGGGTACCGAGGTCAGAGGTAAAACACTGGGTATTATTGGCCTGGGTAATGTTGGCTCAGATGTAGCCAGACGCGCCAAGGGTCTGGAAATGAGACTCATCGCCTATGACCCCTTCATCTCTGCCGACCATGCCCGCAACCTGGAGGCAGAACTTCTTCCCTTAGAACAGCTATTCAAGGAATCAGACTTTATCACTCTCCATGTACCCCTGACCAAAGCCACCAAGAACCTGGTTGGCGCCAAGATGCTGGCTCTGGTCAAACCAACCGTACGCATTATCAATACCGCCCGGGGCGGGATAATTGACGAAAAAGAACTGGTTAAGGCGATACGGGAGAAAAGGGTGGCCGGCGCCGCTATTGATGTTTTCGCCACCGAACCAACTACACAAAGCATTCTTTTTGAAGAAGATAACATCATTGTTACCCCCCATCTGGGCGCGTCAACCACTGAAGCTCAGGTTATGGTAGCCAAAGACGTAGCCGAGCAGGTTATTGATGTATTTAATGGACGCCCCGCCAGGTACTCGGTTAATGCTCCTTTTATCGCTGTGGAAAGCCTGGCTACACTGGCACCCTTCCTCAAGGCAGCCTCTACAGCCGGCAAACTGGCCAGCCAGCTGGTTGAGGGACAAATGAGCACGATTCAAATTAAATATGATGGCGAGGTTGCCGAGTATGATACCAAAGCTCTCAAAGCCGCCGTTCTGGGAGGCTTGCTGGAAGGGATAAGCGAGGAACGGGTTAATCTGGTCAACGCTAATATAGTAGCTGCCCGACGCGGTCTAACCGTGGTAGAGCATAAAGCAACTACCTGCGAGAACTATGCCAGCCTTATTACCATAGAAGCTACCACCAGCAGCGGGGTTATTACCGCCGCCACTACCGTGCTGCGCGGCGAGACACATATCGTCCGAACCAATGAATACTGGCTGGATATTTCACCGGCGGAGGGCTACTTCCTGTTCCTTGACCACCTGGACCGTCCCGGTCTAATGGGAGCTGTCGGTAAGATAACCGGTGATGCCGATATAAATATCAGCGCCATGTATGTCAGCCGCCAGAAACCACGGGGACAAGCACTGGCGGTATTAGCCGTGGACGAACCTCTTGGTGAAGAACAGCAGCAGCAAATTCTATCTATCCCCGATACCTATTCCGCCAAACTGATAAAGCTGTAAAGCGAAGGATAAAGTCACCTACGCCAGTCGGTTGAACACCAACCCCACCGGCACCTTGGGGTAAAAGTAGGTTGATTTCCGGGGCATACGGTCGCCTGCATCAGCCACCGCCTTAATAACCGCCGGCTTAATCGGGCTTAACAGGAAGGTTAACTGGTATTCCTGGTCCAATACTCTATTGACGGCGTCCTGCCTGTCATAGAAATAGGCAATTCTGGCTTCCTCACTGCCACTACCAAATCCCAGCAGCTTCTCCAGTATGATATGGTCAATAATGCTAACATCCAGACTCTTATATAAATCAGAGTGAAAGTAAGGCATCATCTGGCTGGCCACAACCGGGTCGCGCAACTTCAGCACGAAAAGATGTTCCGCATCCAGACCAAAAAGGACTAGTCTAATCTGATTTGCCTCGCCCAATTTTACCCCAGTCAATAACTCGTCAACCCGCTGCCAGACATCAGATTTACTCAGTGACAGCTTCTTTGTTTCAAAGACCGACTCCAGCTCAGGCTTAAATTCGTCCAGAGTCGACTTTGATATACCGCGAATCAGTCGATGAGGCGGCAGGATAAGCAGCCCGGGGTCGGCAAAATCCACCAGCGTCATCATTGCAAAATTAAACGGCTCTTCCCCTGATGACGACGCAGCACAGGCACTCTGCTCCCGCTGGTAAGTAAGGGCGCTCTCGTAGCGATGATGCCCGTCAGCTATATATAGAGACTGATGCGCCAGGCTACCGCAAATCTGATTAATAACCTCCGGTCTGGTTATCGCCCATACTTTATGCCTGTCCCCCTCGATAACGGTAAAATCAATTACGGGTTTATTCTGCGCCTCCTGTGCTAATAAAGAGGCTACCTGCTGTCCCTGGTCTGCAAACATAGCCAAAACCGAGCTGGTATTAGCCTGACAAGCCCATAACAGGCTTAATCGGTCACCCTTGGGTAAAGCCAGTGTACCCTCGTGAGGGCGAATAACCATCTTATCCCACTCCTCTAACCTGACACGCACCACTATGCCCCGGCGCTTACATTCCCTGGACTGGTAGGTGAAATAATGGTCATGGAGATAGATGGCTGGTGCTTTATCAACTTTAAGTACACCTTGCTTAAGCCACTGCTCAAGCTTAGCCGCAGAACGGGTATATTTATTATCTTCACTGGAATCCTGGGGTAACTCCCTCCCATGCTCCAGGCGGATAAAATTATACTCGTTCCGATGGTATAGCTCCTGCTGCATCTCCGGAGAAGTAACGTCATAGATGGGACAAACAACAGAGGCTAAATCTTTAATTACCTGTTGATTGTAACGAACACCACGAAAAGGACGAATCTCAGCCACGCCTGATAATAACCTTCCTAAGTAAAATTTATGGGGGAATTTAAACTGCTGGATACCTCAAGTTTACCTTATGCCGTGGTAATAGCGCAAGCCTCGCCGGATTAGAAATTTAGCTAAAATTCTATCTTTTGCCCGGTTATAGGCTATGCTATACTTATGCCAAAATAACCCGGAAGGGTATTTAATGAGTGACCCTGATAAGGCAAAAGCCAGAATAGAGGAACTGCGGAAGCTAATTAACCATCACAACTACCGCTATTATGTGCTGGACAGTCCCGAGATTAGCGACGACGAATACGACGGGTTAATGCGGGAACTGAAGCAACTGGAGAAGGCACATCCCCAGTTGCTTACCCCGGACTCGCCCACCCAGCGGGTCGGTGCCGCCCCGGTTGAAGCTTTCGGCGTGGTGGAACATCCCTTACCCCTGTTATCTTTAGGGAATGCCTTCTCCCAGGAGGAATTACAAGCCTGGTATACCCGAATCGTCAAGCTAGCCGCCGCGCCGTCTTTCAGCTTCACCGGCGAGCACAAGATTGACGGACTGGCCGTGGCGCTGACCTATGTCAACGGTCAACTGACCACCGGGGCTACCCGCGGCGACGGTTTCCGCGGCGAAAACATTACCCAGAACCTGAGAACCATCCGCAGCGTCCCCTTATCCGTGTCCAAGGAAGCTCCGCCCCGATTTGAAGTGCGCGGTGAAGTCTTCCTGCCCAAGGTCGGCTTCCACAAGTTAAACCAAGAACGAGCCGCCGAAGGACAGCCCCTGTTTGCCAACCCCAGAAACGCCGCCGCCGGCTCGGTGCGCCAGCTTGACCCGCGCCTCACGGCGAAACGCCCTTTAGACATCTACATCTATATGCTGGGTTACGCCGAAGGCCGGGCAACTCCGTCAACCCACTGGGAAACGATGGAGTACCTGAAGTCGCTCGGCTTCAAAGTGAATCCGAATAATAAACGACTTACCTCAATTGAGCAGGTCGAGGAGTTCTATCAGAGCTGGGTCGACAAACGAGAAAGCCTGCCTTACGAAGCCGATGGCATTGTCATCAAGGTAGATTCGCTGGAGATGCAGGAACGGCTGGGCAATATCGGGCACGAGCCACGCTGGGCGATAGCCTATAAGTTCCCCGCCGTCCAGGGTACCACCCGCCTGAATGAAATCGGCATCAGCGTCGGCAGAACCGGCACCCTCAATCCCTACGCCATATTAGAACCGGTCTCGGTGGGCGGCGTAACC
>CAZLFC010000020.1:0-7587 GCA_964558705.1 uncultured Dehalococcoidales bacterium | reverse complement strand
AGCAGGCTGCCCTGCACAACGAAGACGACATCCGGAGCAAGGACATCCGCGAGGGCGACTGGGTATATATCCAGCGCGCCGGCGAGGTAATACCGGAGATAGTCGGACCCATTGCCGGCCGGCGCACCGGCCAGGAAAGGGAGTTCAACCTCCTGGAAAAGATTTACGACAGTAACCAGCAGCGTCCCGCCTGCCCGGAGTGCGGTGCCGAGGTGATTAAACCGGAAGGCGAGGTTATGTATTACTGCTCCAATGCCGCCTGTCCCGCCCAGGTCCAGGAGCGCCTGGAGCACTTTGTTTCCCGGGGCGCTATGGACATCAGGGGGATAGGCGAATCACTCAGCGCCACGCTGTTAACAGAAGGTCTGGTAAAGGATGTTGCCGACTTGTATTTTCTCAAGGAAAAGAGAGAGCAACTACTAAAATTAGAGAAAATGGCTGAAAAAAGCGTAGACAATATGCTCAAATCCATTGATAATAGTAAAGAGAGACCGCTGGCCAGAATCATCTTTGCTTTAGGGATACGACATGTCGGTGGTGAGACTGCCGAAATCCTGACCGGGGAATTTAGCAGCCTTGATGAACTGGCTAACGCCTCAAGGGAACGGCTGATGTCTATCCCTGCCATAGGACCCAAGATTGCCGATAGCATTATCGGCTTCTTCAGGCAGGAGGAAAACCGCCGTATCATTGAGAAACTGAGGCAGGCAGGAGTAAAGCTTAAGGAAATAAAAGTCAAACCGGAAGAGCTGCCGCTGGCGAGAATGGAGTTTGTCATTACCGGCACGCTGGAAGCCTTCTCCAGGCAGGAAGCGGCCACACGGATAAAAGCCCTGGGGGGCGCCGCCAAAGATAATGTTACCCAGAAAACCAGTTATCTCGTCGTCGGTGCCGACCCCGGCTCAAAGCTGGAACGGGCGCAGGTGCTGGGCATCAAACAGCTCAACGAAGCAGAATTTTGTAAGCTGTTAGAACAGAAAAGCTGATATGAAACTAATTGTTGGACTGGGGAATCCGGGAAGAATTTATGCCAGGAATCGCCACAATGTGGGATTTATGTGCCTCAACTATTTTGCCAAGACACAGGGTATACGACTTGATAAGAAGCAGGGTCAAGCCAGAGTCGGCACCGGTGAGGTAGCCGACAACGATATAGTAGTAGCCAGACGCCAGACTTTTATGAACCAGAGCGGCGAGTCGGTCAGCCGCCTGATAAAAAAGTTTAATATCAACCTTGACGACCTCCTGGTCATCCACGATGACCTTGACCTCCTGCTGGGTAAAATCCGCATCCGGCGGGGTGGCAGTTCCGGGGGGCACAAGGGAATTGAGTCCATCATCGCCGACATTGACAGCAAGGACTTCATTCGTATTCGGGTAGGCACCGGCCGGCCGAATAAAGTCGAGGATAATAATTGGGCTAAAGAAGCCGAGATTATAGACTATGTGCTCAGTGACTTCACCTCCGAAGAGAAACAAATCATTGAAGCCGTCATCCCCAGGGTCGGCGAAGCCATCTATTGCCTTCTCACCGAAGGTCTAACGGAAGCGATGAACAAGTATAACTAGTTTCATTGCTTCTGTTTAGACGCAAGTGATATAATTCACTTGCTTATATTTAGGGTGCTTCTAAGATGACCGATAAGAAGAAATTCATTGCCGTTATTGGCGGTAATAAGTGTTCACCAGAGGAGGCGCGTAACGCCGAGGAGGTAGGCCGCGAGCTAGCCAAGCGCGGCGCCATACTGATATGCGGCGGCATGGGCGGGGTAATGGAGGCAGCCTGCAAGGGTGCGCAATCAGCCGGGGGTATAACCATCGGTGTTCTCCCCAGGGATGACCGCCGTGATGCCAATCCCTATGTCCAGATTCCCATCGTCACCGGCATGGGCTATGCCAGAAACGCTATTATCATCAAATCATCACAGGCAATCATTGCCATTGACGGTATCTACGGCACCCTCTCCGAGATAGGCCACGCTTTACAGAGCGGCCTCCCGGTAATTGGTTTGAATACCTGGGCACTGGCCCGAAACGGGAAGCCGGATAACTCGATTATCCCGGCCCGCGACCCCGTTGACGCTGTAGATAAAGCGCTTGAGCTGGCGGTAGATTAACCGCCGGAATAACTTAAACTGCCGAGGTAAAATGTCAACTATCGATAATATTAAAGCCAGGGAAATTCTGGACTCCAGGGGCAACCCGACGCTGGAGGTTGAAGTAGAGCTACTGGACAGCACGATAGGTCGGGCGGCAGTGCCCTCCGGAGCCAGTACCGGCAAATATGAGGCGGTGGAGCTGCGCGACGGCGATAGTTCCCGCTTTAACGGACTGGGTGTACTTAAAGCAGTAAACAATGTCAACGAAGAGATTGCTCCCGCGATAATCGGGATGCCGGCTACCGAACAGACCGCCATCGATAACAAGCTAACCGAACTGGATGGCACCGCCAATAAATCACGCCTGGGGGCTAACGCCATCCTGGGAACCTCACTCGCCGTGGCCAGGGCAGCCGCCAGCTTTGTGGGCGTGCCGTTATACTGCTACCTAGGCGACACAGACAACTATAGCCTGCCGGTACCCATGCTCAATATTCTTAACGGCGGCCGGCATGCCATCGATTCCACCGACTTCCAGGAGTTTATGATAGTACCGGCCGGAGCCAGCAACTTCAGCCACGCCCTGCAAATGAGCACCGAAATCTACCACAGCCTGAAAAAGGTACTTATTGATAAAGGACTGAATACCAATATCGGCGACGAGGGCGGCTTTGCGCCATCGTTGTCATCCAACGAGCAGGCAGTAGAGCTAATCCTAACCGCCATTGAAAAGGTCGGTTACCAGCCAGGCAAGGACTGCTTTATTGCCCTGGACCCCGCCGCCAGTGAATTCTATGAAGGCGGTAAATATGTCCTGTCCAAGGAAGGGTCATCCCTCAGCACCGACGAGATGATAGAATATTATGTTAAGTGGACATCAAGTTACCCCATTATCAGCATCGAGGACGGCCTGGCGGAAGAGGACTGGGAGGGCTGGCAGCTGCTCACGCAAAAACTGGGCGATAAGGTTCAACTCGTGGGCGACGACCTCTATGTCACCAATGTAAACCGCCTCAGCCAGGGCATTGAAATGAACGCCTCCAATTCTATCCTCATCAAGCTCAACCAGATTGGCACCCTCACCGAGACGCTGGCCGCCATCAAGATGGCACAGCAAGCCGGCTGGACGGCAGTCGTCAGCCACCGCTCCGGTGAGACGGAAGATACCACTATTGCCGACCTGGCAGTGGGACAGAATACCGGTTTTATCAAAGCCGGTGCTCCCTGCCGGGCTGAACGCACCGCCAAGTACAACCGTCTCCTCAGCATCGAAGACGAGCTGGGGGAAACGGCCAGCTTCGCGGGAATGAAAGCTTTTTACAATTTGAAGCGATAGAAAGATAAGACTCACCGAGGAGGGAAAAATGGCAACCAGAGTTGGTATCAACGGGTTTGGTCGCATTGGCAGATTAACCCTGAGAGCAATCAATCAAAACCAGCGCGATAAACTGGAGGTGGTAGCGGTTAATGACCTCACCGATACTAAAACCAATGCCCACCTGCTGAAATGGGATAGCACCTACGGCCGCTACACCGGCGAAGTAAAAGCCTCTGAAGACTCCATTATGGTTGACGGCAAAGAGATAAAGGTACTCTCGGAACGCGACCCCGCCAATATACCCTGGCAGGATTACGGAGTCGATATAGTAATAGAATCGACCGGGCTATTCACCGACGCCACCAGGGCAGCCGCACACCGCCAGGGCGGCGCCAAGAAAGTGCTTATCTCCGCTCCAGCCAAGAACGAGGATATAACCATCGTCATCGGGGTTAATGAAGACCAGTATGACCCCAATCAGCACAACATCATCTCCAATGCCTCGTGCACTACCAACTGCATCGCGCCCGTAGTCAAGGTATTGCACCAGAGCTTTGGCATAAGCAAGGGGCTGATGACCACCATTCACGCCTATACCAATGACCAGAGGATTCTGGATATGTACCATAAAGACCTGCGCCGGGCTCGAGCCGCCGCTATGAACATCGTGCCGACTACCACCGGCGCCGCCAAAGCGGTAACACTGGTCATCCCGGAACTGGCCGGCCGACTTCACGGGCTGGCTTTCCGAGTCCCGGTGCCTACCGTCTCCGTAGTCGACTTTGTCGCTGACATGGACAAAGAGGTTACTGCGGAACAGGTCAACCACACCTTCCAGACAGCGGCCGAGGGACCTCTGTCTGGCATACTCGAGTATTGCCAGGAGCCACTGGTGAGCATGGATTTTAAGGGCAACCCGGCCAGTTCCATTTTTGACGCGCCCAGCACGATGGTCATCGGCGGGAATATGGTCAAGATACTTGCCTGGTATGATAATGAGTGGGGCTACAGCTGCCGCTTAGCCGACCTAGCCAATTATATTGCTGATAAAGGGCTATAGTTTTCGTCTAGCTTCGCCATTTTGATTGACATCCGCTCAAAAGTGAGGTTACAATAGCACCACCTATTTAATAGCAAGGTTGGAGAGGTGCAAAATGAAATTAGTAGTTATAGGTTTAGGCCAATGTGGTAGCCAGATCGCCGATGAGTTTGCCCGCCTTAACGGAAGGGCACGGACTCAGCGTGGTATTGAGATAGTCACCGGCGCTTTCGCCGTGAATACCGACGCCGCTGACTTAAGCGGACTGGCCACCATAAAATCTGATTACCAGCATAGAATACTTATCGGAGGACGCAAGACCAGCGGACACGGCGTCGGCAAGATAAATGAGCTGGGTGCCGAGGTAGCCAGAGAAGACGGCGATAAAGTCGTCGACGCCATCAGGACCGCCCGGCATTTCTTTGAGACTGATGCCTTTATGCTTATTGCCAGTGCTGCCGGTGGCACCGGCTCAGGTTCCCTGCCAATACTAACTCAAATGATAAAAGAGCGCTATATGGATAAACCGGTATATACTCTTGTCGTCCTCCCCTTTGAGCATGAAGAGCAGACCGAAGAAAGAACCGTTTACAACTCAGCCATCTGCATTAAATCGATTAGTACGGTGGCTGACGCCGTATTCCTCGTTGACAATCAAAGATATGTTAGAAAGGATGCCTCACTCAAAAATAATCTGGCTAAAATTAACGCTCTAATGGTTGAGCCATTCTACAACCTGCTCTGTGCCGGCGAAGAGAAGAAGGCGAAATTCATTGGGGCTAAGATGCTCGATGCCGGAGATATCATACAGACATTAACCGGATGGACAGCAATAGGCTATGGTAAAACAGCGCTACCGGTATTCAAACTCCCCTTCAGCGGGTCAAGTAACTTCCGCAACAAGAGCACCGAAACCCACAAGGGAATCGAGGCAATGGACGCCGCCATAAGCGAGCTGTCAATTAGATGCAAGCCGGCGGATGCCAGTCGAGCCCTGTATCTCATCTCAGCCCCGCCCAAAGAAATGAATATGGATTTGGTCAAGGAGCTCGGGGACTATCTGAAAGATGTAGCCTCAGAAGCTATCATCAGGAATGGTGATTACCCCAGAGAAAGAGGCAGCCTGGATGTCACCGTAGTTCTCTCCGAGCTCAGCGATATAGAAAAGATAAGGGGATACTACAGTAGAGCCGCCACTGTTATCAAAGACATTAAGACCCGGCAGAGAGAAACCGAGAGTAAAATTAAGGGCATAGACGACGCCTCAAAGAACATACCTACATTACTATAAAAACCGCCCCTGATTGATTCGTAACATTTGCCAGCTTCAGTAGACGAGCCCAATCAGCCATCTGAAGCTGGCTTTTTATTTCTTCTTTCTCCTCAAAATTAACCCGAATTCTACCCGTAAAACACCTTTGGAAACCAGTTGATATGGGGTATAATAAATACCAAGAAGATGGCTTCTCAAGTCTTTTATCGTAAGTGGCGTCCCCAAACCTTAGCCGAGGTAGTCGGACAGGAACAGGTAACCAAAACACTACACAACGCTCTCAGTAGCGGGCGTGTATCGCATGCCTACCTGTTCTGCGGTCCGCGTGGTACCGGTAAAACCAGCACCGGGCGTATTCTGGCTAAAGCGGTGAACTGCCTTACCAATGGCGATGGCGAACCGTGCAATACCTGTGCCATGTGCCAGGCAATAACAGAGGGCAGAGCTCTGGACGTGATTGAGATTGACGCCGCCAGCAACACCGGCGTCGATAATATCCGAGACCTCCGCGAGAGGGCTAACTATGCCCCCAATCAAGCTCGTCACAAGGTCTATATCATAGATGAAGTCCATATGCTTAGCCTCAGTGCCTCCAACGCCCTGCTCAAGACACTGGAGGAACCACCACCTCATGTTATTTTTATCCTGGCTACCACCGAAGTCCACAAAGTACTGCCTACCATAATGTCGCGCTGCCAGCACTTCGACTTCCGGCGCCTCACTCAAACTGACGTGGCGGCTAAACTAACCCACATTTGCAGTCAAGAAGGCATCAAGGTAGAGCCAGAAGCGCTGCGTCTTATTGCCAGGAGCGCCACCGGCAGCCTCCGGGACGCCGAAAACCTGCTGGAACAGCTGACCGCCTACTACGGCGCCGAGATTGAAACCAGCCAGGTTCAGGCTATGCTGGGTATCACCGGAGACTGGCGAGCCAAGGAACTGATAAAGCACATTGTCAACAATGATGTCTCGGCCGGGATAAAAACCATAAATAATGTCAATAGCGATGGTCTGGACCTCAAGCAATTCAACCGGGAACTGGTGGAATACCTGAGAAGCCTGCTGCTGATAAAGACCGGCTCCGATGAAGCGGTAGACCTCACCGCCGAGGATTTAGCAGAACTCAAGGACCTGGCCAACAAAGCTCAATTATCTCAGATACTGAAGGCGGTCAAGCTCTTTGGCCAGCTCAAGATTGGATTTGATAACTATTCTCCCCTGCCTCTGGAGCTGACACTGGTTGATTGTATCCAGTCCACAGAGGCAGACAGGGAAAGCCAAACCTCTCAGCTTGAATCTCGCCAGCCCCCAGAAGTTACCACGCCACCGGCTACCCCACCCCCACCCAAAAAGCCAGCGGCTAAGACTCCCAGGCAGCCAGTGACTAAACCTGAGCCAGTCAGTACGCCAGCACCGGAACCACCAGCCGCGACTACACCGCCTCCACCTGAACAGCCCGCCGCCCGAACTGAGCCAGTCAGCACGCCGGCACCGCCGGCAGCAGCTGTTACCCCGCCGGAACCGGGCAGCGAAATTGAACACTTGAGGAAAAACTGGAAGCAGGTTATTGAGCAAGCCCCGGAACATACTAAAAAAACTCCGGCAATAGCTATCCTTAGAAGTGCCGGCATCGTACCGGTGGCATCCGAAGACGATACCATAATCCTTGCCTTCAAATACCCGCTTCACAAGGATAACATGGAGAAGCCGGAAAACCAGAAGATAGCCGAGGAAATAATTGGCAACTTCCTGGGACACCCCTGCCGTATTCGCTGTACTCAACAACGAGAAAACAACCACCTGATTAAGGCAGCGCTAAAAATGGGTGCCCAAATTATTGACGTGGAGGAAAAATGAA
>CAZLFC010000019.1:0-14902 GCA_964558705.1 uncultured Dehalococcoidales bacterium | reverse complement strand
GGGCATACCCAAGAAGTATAGCAAATATTCCGCCCCCCGACAATTCTGTGCGCGATTTTTATCCTCTTTGACCCCGTAATGTGATAAAATGCCATTAATAACGGGATGAACCAGATAGCTGATAAGGATAGGCAGCCGGGGGGGAAGAAGGGAATAAAGGGGAAACTTATTCCCCTGTTAATACTGCTTCTGGTCATAGCTATCTGGGTTAGCGTCTTCTATTTCTATCGAGAATACCCGGGCAGGGTAAGAGCGCTGCAGACCTACGGCTATCTGGGCGCTTTTCTGCTCAGCTTGCTGTTTAATGCCTCGGTTATATTGCCTCTGGGTGGTATCGGCGTGGTTTTCGCTCTGGGGGCGATTCTGCCGTTGCCGGTGGTAGTTGGGGTTGCCGGTGGGATTGGGGCGGCTATCGGGGAGATAACCGGTTACATGGCGGGCTACAGCGGCCGTGGGATTGCCCGGAAAAGCCGCTTTTACGGTCGGATGGAGGGCTGGGTAAAGCGGTGGGGGGTCTGGGCTATCTTTGTCTTCTCCATAGTGCCCTTTGCCTTTGACCTGGTGGGGATAGCCGCCGGTGTGCTCCGCTTCCCCTTCTGGAAGTTTTTCGTCCTGTGCTGGTTGGGCAGGACCATCCTCTATATCGTCGCGGCGGTGGCTGGGGATTTGGGGTGGCAGGCGATTTTACCTTAGCTTGACTCTCGTTAACAGTATCGAGCCGGCGATAAAATAGGTAAAGCAGGCGGCGAGCATAACCTGGTAGCCTAATCCGGGGCCACAGGTATTGAAGTAGTCAATGGCTGGCCCGATAAGCCGTGCCAGGGCGGCGCCTCCCGCTGTAGCCACATTGGTCAGCCCCAGGTATCTCGCCTCTTCGCCTTTAGCCACCAGGTCCGTTGCCAGCGCCCAGTTGGTGCTCAGGAAGGCACCGAAGGCGATGCCCAGTATAGCGCCGCTGATTAGTATCGAGGTGTAGGTGTGGGAGAGGAATAAAAATGCAATCCCGATGGCACCGATGAATCCGGCGGCGACGACGATGGGCTTGCGTCCCACCTTATCCGAGAGTCTCCCGGCGGGGTAAACGGTAATCATCATAGCGGCGCCGGCAGCGATAAGAAGGTTGGCGGTTACTGATGCGGGGTTCTCTATGCCGCCGACATCCATCAGGAAATAGAGGGCAAATGTCTGCAAAGTGGTCATCGCCATAAAGAAAAGGAGGCGGGAGACCAGGAAAAGGACAAAATCACGGTTTGCCCTGACATCAATCTTGAAGCTCTGGTACAGGGCGGGCAGCAGAGGCTGTCTGGTGCCCCCGGTGCCGGGACGCTCCTTGACCGTCAGGACGGTAACCAGCGTGGTAATCAGCAGGATGAGAGCCAGTACCCCTAACGCCAGCCACAGCCAGGGGCCTGCCCGGTCGGCGAAGTAGCGGTCCATAAAGCGGGCAATCACCCATAGCAGGGCAACTCCCCCCAGTATCTCCAGGAAGCTTTTTACCCCGGAGGCGGTGCCCCTTTTCCCCTCGGGAACGAGGTCGGGGATAAAGCCCTGGTAAGAAGCCTGTGCCGTATTGGTACTGGCCTGGAGCAGGCAGTAGGTAACGAAAATAACGACATAACTGCCCGCGGAGCCTATGCCGAGCAGGAAGAGGATACCCAGTACAGCACCGATGAGGATGTAGGGTCGGCGGCGCCCCCACCGGAAGCCGGAGCGGTCGCTGATGGTGCCGGCGATGGGTTGTATTGCCATGGCGACCACCAGTCCGGCGAAGGTGAGCAGACCGAGATAGGTGTTCTTCTGCGACTCGACAACGAAGTCCAGCAGCCTTACCTGTAAAATCACGCTGTGCAGGCTACCCCAGAGGGCAGCCAGTGCAAAGCCAAAGATAGTTATCTTCAGGTAATCAAAATGGCTGAACCCGTTGGCTTTCACTGTTGCGCCCGTATCTGATTGTTCCATGCTAATTTAATCAGGCAGGTCAGGGATAGAGTTGGTGGCGGTTAACCCCGGAATCTTACGGATATAGTGCTATCGCCTCCAGCCCGGTGGTCTCCGGTAAGCCGAGCATAAGGTTCATATTCTGAATGGCTTGTCCCGCCGCCCCCTTAACCAGATTGTCAATACAACTGATGACGATGAGCCTGCCTGTTCTGGCGTCAATGGTGGGGTAGATGAGGCAGAGGTTATTCCCCTGGGTGTGCTTGGTGTGGGGAGGGGATTCTACCACTCTGGTAAAAGGCTCGTCCTTATAGAAGTCCAGATAAAGTTGCCTTATTTCTTGCTCACCCTTTTTGCCGCCGGCCAGAGGGGCATAGCAGGTGGTTAGTATGCCTCTGGTCATTGGTATCAGGTGGGGCACGAAGGTCACCGGGAGCGGCTTTCCGGGGGACAATAACCCTAACTCCTGAGTAATCTCGGGCAGGTGGCGGTGTCCCTCCAGGGCATAGGCGGAGGTATCCTCATTGACCTCGGCAAAGTGGGTTTTCAGATTGAGGGTCCGGCCGGCGCCGGAGACGCCCGACTTGCTGTCAACAATAATGTCGGTGTCGATTATTCCCGCCTTGACCGCCGGCGCTAAGGCTAGGATAGCCCCGGTAGGATAACAGCCGGGGTTAGCCACCAGTCGGGCGGGAGCCACTTCAGACCGGTGCAGTTCGGGCAGTCCGTATACCGCTTCTGCTAGGAGTTGTGGGGCGGGGTGCGTAGAGTCATACCACTGCGGATATGCCGTCGCTTCCTTCAATCGGAAATCAGCGCTGATATCCACCACCTTAACCCCGCGGTTGAGACAGTCGATAACTTCTTTACCACTTTCCTTGTGGGGCATAGCGGAAAAGACAAAGTCAACCGCCCCCAGTTCGGCTTCAATGGTCAGGTCAGTGATAGCCAGGTGAGGGAAAACATCACCCAGTCTCTGCCCGGCGGCACTCCGCCCGGTAACCGAGGTGAGTTCTACCTGTGGATGCTGGTATAGTAGCCTTGCCAGTTCAACACCGGCGTAGCCGGTAACATTGATAATGCCAACCTTATATTTGCTCATTAGAAAACCTCCAGGCTCGTCTATTTTGCGGATTCATGTCCTTTACTGCCTTTAGTTGAGTTTTACGGGCTAATTGTAGCATATAGCCGGGAACGATAGCACCTGAGACCAGGTTGAAAACTTGTCAACAATGGCGGATATATGCTATACATATTTTATCAGTAAGTTTTATTATTGAAGACACATACTATGTTTTCAGGGAGATTAGTCCAATGCCTAAAATTTATTTTATTGATGTAACCAATCGGGACGGGGTACAGACGGCTAGGCTCGGCTTATCCAAGCTGGAAAAGACCATAATCAATATGTACCTCGATGGAATGGGGGTCTTTCAGTCTGAGTTTGGCTTCCCGACCACCAAGCACGAATCCCTTTACCTGCAGGCTAACCTGCATCTGGCTGAGATTGGTGTCCTGAAGTCTCTTCGCCTGGAAGGGTGGATAAGGGCTATCGTTGGGGACGTAGAGACTGCTTTCAAGTTGGTGCCCGGCATTAAGCACCTTAATCTCTCCATATCGACATCAGAACAGATGATTGAGGGTAAATTCAGGGGTAAAAAGCATAAGCAAGATATCATCGATGATATGGTCGCCGCGGTTGATGCGGCTTGGAAGCTTGGCGCCGAGACGATTGGTGTTAATGCCGAGGATGCCTCGAGGACAGACCCGGATTTTCTGGTTATGTTCGGACGTGCCGCCAAAGAACACGGAGCTAATAGGCTCAGGTATTGTGATACCCTGGGCTACGATAATCCGTTCACCATTTATGAAACGGTCAGGTCGCTGGCGGAAGAAGTTGGCATGGCCATTGAGCTTCATTGTCACGGTGACCTGGGGATGGCGGTGGGTAATTCTATCGCCGGGGCTAAAGGGGCTATAGATGGCGGACAGGATGCTTATATCAATACCACCATTAATGGTATCGGGGAGCGGGCTGGAAATGCCGACTTGGTAACGACTATCCTAGCGGTGATTAAATCAAGAGAGTTTGCCGAGAAATATCAATTGGGCAAGCCTATTGACTTATCCAAGGCGTGGAAAATAGCCAAGTTCGGCAGCTACGCGTTTGGGGTGAGTATTCCTATTAACCAGCCGGGTGTTGGGGCTAATGCCTTCGCTCATGAATCCGGTATACATGCCGATGGTGTCTTGAAGGACCGGCACAACTATGAGCTTTATAGCTATGAGGAATTGGGCAGGGGTGAACCTGAGCTGGTAGAAACGGGGACGGAAATTAGTGCCGGAGAGTATAGCGGAATATCTGGCTTCAGCCATGTGATGGGCAAGCAGGAGGTAAAATTCCCGACCAGAGAAAAAGCCAACAAGGTTCTGGAGCTGGTAAGGTATGCCAATGTTGAGTCCCAGAAACCGCTCGTTGAGGATGAGTTGCTCTTTATCGCTAAATATCCGGATATTGCCAAGAAGCTCTTAACCCTTGCTCCCCTGGAATAGCTGTATTTGGAGTACTGCCAGATAGCGAAGAGGCTGTTTTGTAAGGCAGCCTCTCTTTGTTTGTTATGGATATGCTGTTATAATGGCTGATGGGAAGTGCTGAAGATGCTTGAGGAATTACCGGGCGTTAGTCTAAAAGTGATAGGCTTCGTCAAAAACGGAATCAGGCAGCGCCCCGATTCAGGCTGGGAGAAAATTGTTTCTGAGATTACTATTGTTAGCAGCCAGGCCGAAGCGTTGGACGGGCTGGAGGAGTTCTCCCATATTATCGTCATCTATTGGATGCACCAGGTGTCTCCTCTGGCTCAGGTGCCGACCAGGATTCATCCCAGTGGTCGGCAGGACCTGCCTCTGGTGGGGCTTTTCGCTACCAGGACACCACACAGGCTGAATCCGGTAGGCGCCACCGTGGTTAGACTGCTGGAGCGCCGGGATAATGTGCTGAAGGTAAAAGGACTGGATGCGCTTGATGGCTCTCCGGTGATTGATATAAAGCCCTATATGCCTAAGCGTGATGCCATAAGCGATGCCAGAACACCCTTATGGGAAAAGAAGCTATAAGCCGGAGCCTGCTAAGCGTATACCATCGACTTATGGCCTGCTACGGGCCGCAATCCTGGTGGCCGGCATTGGAGCCGTTTGAGGTAATAGTTGGTGCCATTCTTACCCAGTCGGCGGCCTGGGCGAATGTAGAGAAGGCAATCAATAATCTAAAAGTAGCCGGAGCATTATCACCGGAAGCACTGCGTCGGCTGTCCCTTGCCGAGGTAGCCGGGCTTATCCACCCCAGTGGTTACTATAATGCCAAAGCACTGAAGCTCAAGTCCTTTGTTCACTGGTTGTGGGAAAACTATAATGACGACCTTGATAAGCTGTTTGCCGGTAGTGTTGACCTCCTTCGCCAGCAGCTTCTTGCCATCCACGGTGTTGGAGAAGAAACCGCCGATTCTATAATACTTTATGCGGCTAACAAACCCATCTTTGTTATTGATGCTTATACCCGTCGTATCGTCAGCCGTATCGGCCTTACCCCGCATAGTAATAGCTACGCTGCCTATCAGTCCCTTTTTATGAATAACCTGCCCGCTGATGTCGGGTTATTTAATGAATACCATGCCCTGCTGGTGCGCCTGGCTAAGGATGTCTGCCGCCAGCAGCCGCTCTGCCCGCGGTGTTGCCTCAATAGCATTTGTCAGTACTATGCTAGTCTTGACGCCGGTGGTCCGGACAATTAAGATGAGTGTAACTATAAGGCGGATTTAATTTAATGACGCAGGAAGAACTGGATACTCTTATTAGCCGGGTAGCCGACCTGATTCTTGAGGCTGGAAGGATAGTCGTCTTTACCGGTGCCGGAGTCAGCACTGAATCGGGAATTCCTGATTTTCGCAGCCCCGGGGGCATCTGGAGTCGTTACGACCCGGAAGATTTTACCTATCAGAAGTTCATCAGCGACCCTGAAGGCAGGAAAAAACGGTGGCAGATGTTCAAGGATGGGTACCTCATTGCCGGGGCTGAGCCCAACTTGGCACACCAGGCTATCGCCGAGCTGGATAGATTGGGCAAGCTGGACTGTGTCATTACCCAGAATGTCGATAATCTTCACCAGAGGGCTGGGGTGCCGGACGACAAGGTATTTGAGCTCCACGGCAATGCGCAGTGGGTATCCTGCTTGGACTGCGGTGAGCGTTACCCCATGGCGCAGATTAAAGCCAGGTTAGACCAGGGTGAGGAAGTCCCCGATTGTCAGGCGTGTCGGGGTGTTCTGAAACCGGATGTCGTTTTCTTCGGTGAATCACTGCCTAGGAATGTATTACTGGAGGCGACCGCTCGCGCTTACAAGTGCGACCTGTTTATCGTTGTTGGCTCGACCCTTATTGTTTATCCGGCCGCCAATATGCCGGAATATGCCGTCGAGAAGGGAGCTAAACTGGTTATTATTAATCTCAGTGCCACCCATCTGGACGGGCAGGCGGCTGTGGTTATCAGGGCCAGGGCGGGAGAGACGATGTCAGGGGTGCTGAAACTGGTAGTGGAGAGACTCAACAGTTGATTTAGCGTATACGGGTGACAGCTATAAAAACACCCAGCGCCAGAGCGAGCAGGTCAACCGCCAGAAATCGCAGGCTAGACAAAGCCAGCGCCAGTCCCCACGGTGAAAAGAGGCCAATCACATAACTTATGACCACGCCGGTACCAGCCACGATAGCCAGACCGGTGCCGCGCTTCCGGTTAACCGAAAGACCGACGACTTCTCCAATGGCATAGCCGACCCCGGGAGCCAGCAGGAAATTCAGGTAGCCGATGCGGACTAGAGACAGTATAGTTCCCCAGATGAGGCCGCAGGCGATAGCCATGCCCAGTGCGGTGCCAGCCGCTCTAAGGTAATATTTAGGGGTGACGCGAAAGGTAGGCAGCTTATAAAGCTTGGCGCAATCCGGACACCTGGCTCCTACTGGCGTCTGTACCAGACACTTGGGACATATTAGCTTACCACACTTGCCACACCTCAGATTAGTTTCAACATCAGGGTGAGTAGTACACCGCATTTTATTACCATCAACCTTTTTCTTGCTGGTCACCTGGTTGTTCAGAGGCTCTGCGTAGCCAGGTTTTCCTGTCCCTTATATCCCGGTCAAAAAGCAGTCGGTTACAGATTAGCTGTTTGCTACTGATTGAGGCAACCTTGAACTGTGGCCGGGCCAGTAGCCGTCTGATAATTAATAGCAACAATATGGCCAGGTACCCCAGGGTTAGTGGGGTAGGCTCTCCGATTAACCAGCTGATTAAAGGGAGAGCTGCCACGGCAATAAACGTGCCCAGCGGTACGTTGTGTAAAGTAAGATAAAGGCAGAAGAATATGGCGAGACCTATCAGTCCGCCCCATGGCATCATCCAGTTTATGGGGGGGGTGGCGAGGATCACGCCTATGGAGGTTAGGACCCCTCTCCCCCCGTTAAAGCGCAGGAAAACTGGCCAGCTGTGCCCGATAATGGCAGCTATGCCCACGGTTATCTGTTGGGCGATACTCAACCCCACCGTTTGAGCTACCAGGACCATTATCGCCCCCTTGACCAGGTCAAAAACGATTACCGGAATGGTCAGCCGTTTAGAGGTTAGCGCCAGTAGATTGGTGGCGCCCACGTTGCCGCTCCCGTATCGCCTGATGTCCACGCTACGGGACCACTTAGCCACCAGATAGGCGGTCGGCACCGAACCTAATAAATAGGCGCCTGCTATTAATAGCCCAAACTCGATAGCCATAAGTTACCTGTGGAGTTTGTTTATTAATCCCTCTTAATTTTAACCAAAGAGACTCTTTTATGGCGTTATCGCAATACTATGAACCGGCCGATGTCGGCAGTTGTTGCTCTGCCAGAGAGATAAGTTTTTCCGTTGCTGCCATGGGCACATCGGCGCCGCCCAGCGTGGTCTCACCAGTGCCGTCCAGGCCGTGGTAGTCGCTACCCCCGCTGACAATAAGGTTATATTTATGGGCCAGGCTGACCAGCATCTCGATTTGGTCAGCAGTATAGCTATCATAATAGGTTTCAATACCCACCAGGCCGGCTGCCTTTAGCTCTTTAACCAGCTTCTCCGGGTCGCTGATGAATAGCGGGTGTGCCAGCACCGGCAATCCGTTAGACCGCAGTATTAGTTTCACTGCCTCTCTGGGGAGCATCTTATCCCGTCTCACATGGGCGGGCGCGCCCCTGCCTATGTACTTGGTGAAGGCTTCCTTAAATGAGGCAATATAACCCTTCTCCAGCATAGCCTGGGCGATGTGGGGACGGCCTACCGAGGCGCCGCTGGCTATCTCCTGGACTCGCTGCCACGCAATATGGATGCCTAAATTCTCCAGTTTGGCAATCATCTGCTGGGCGCGTTGCTGCCGGGAATGGCGCATCCTCTCTAGGCTGGTTTGTAGCTCGTGGTTAGTGTAATCAACAAAGTAGCCTAGGATGTGAACCTCATCAGCTGGCATATCAGTGCTGATTTCGACACCGGGTATAACTTTTAACTGGGGGAAGTCCTTAGCTGCGGCCAGCGCCGCCGCGACGCCGTCTACCGTATCGTGGTCGGTAAGGGCAATGACGGTTAGCCCCAGCTCGGCTGATTTCCGGACGATTTCTGCCGGACTAAATTTGCCGTCGGAAGCTGTAGAGTGTATATGCAGGTCTACCTTAGACATTAGGGCTCAACTTCCCGGTAGATTCGCTCAATGCTGGTTGCTTTACCGCTATCCTTGTCTATGTTTACCATGATGGCGTTGAGTATTGTTTTGCCCTTGCCTACCGATAGCCGGTGAGGCAGCATGCTTAGGAAGCGGTCAATTACGGCCTCGCTGTCATCACCGATAACCGAATCGATTGGACCGGTCATTCCGATATCGGTAACATAGGCGGTACCTTTAGGGAGCAACTGGGCATCAATGGTTCCCACATGAGTGTGAGTGCCCAGCACAGCGCTAACTCGACCGTCAAGATATCGGCCCAACGCCATCTTTTCCGATGTTGCCTCAGCGTGAAAATCGATGATGATAATCGGTGGCTTGGGGTTAATATCAGTCAGCAGTTGGTCCATGGTCCGGAAAGGGCAATCGTAATTACCAATGAAGGTTCTCCCCATCAGGTTGACTACCATAACCTTCCTCTTGACTATATAGCCATTACCCGGCACGCCCGGCGGATAATTCAACGGGCGCAGAATAGGCATTTCCCCGTCCAGGTACGGGATAATATCTTTTTGAGCCCAAATATGGTTGCCTGAGGTCAATACATCAGCGCCGGCGTTAAGTAGTTCCGCGGCGGTAGCTGGAGTTAGACCTATACCGCCGGCGGCGTTTTCAGCGTTGACAATAACCATGTCCAGGCCGTACTGCTGCCGAAGGTCAGGTAGCAGCTTGTTTAAGGCTCTCCTGCCGGGCTTACCAATTACATCACCGATTACTAATACTAACAATAGCTTTTCCTTATTTGGCGTAGTCTACGGCTCTCGTCTCCCGGAGCACGGTAACCTTTATTTGTCCCGGATATTCCAGCCCTTCCTCTATTTTCTTAACAATGTCCCGGGCAATCCTCATTGCTCCCAAATCATCAATTTCCTCCGGTTTGACCATTATACGGATTTCACGGCCGGCTTGAATAGCAAAGGACTTCTCCACTCCCTTGAAGCCATTGGCTATGTCTTCCAGTGCTTTTAGCCGTTTAATGTAGCCCTCCAGCGATTCGCGTCTGGCTCCTGGTCTGGCACTGCTGATACTATCGGCGGCTGAAACGATAAAGCCCCAGACACTGGTAGTGTCAGTCTCTCCGTGGTGCTCGGCTACCCCCTGAACCACTTCGGGGGATTTGTCCCATTGCTTGACCAGGTCGGCACCAATGGCAGCGTGAGTGCCCTCCACGTCGCGGTCTATCGCCTTGCCGATGTCATGAAGTAGTCCCGCTTTCTTGGCGGTGGCAACATTGGCACCGAGGTCGGACGCAATCATACCGGATAAGTGAGCAACCTCCAGACTATGCGTTAAGACATTCTGACCGTAGCTGGTGCGGTACTTAAGGCGTCCCAGCAACTTGATTAGCTCGGGGCGCAGTCCGTGTATACCTATCTCATAGGCTGCCTGCTCTCCAGCACTGTAGATGGCGGCTTCTACTTCTTCCTTGGACTTGGCTACCACCTCTTCAATGCGGGCAGGATGGATTCGACCGTCAACAATTAGCTTTTTTAAAGCCTGGTGGGCAATTTCCCGTCGTACCGGGTCAAAGCTGGAAATAACCACTGCCTCGGGAGTGTCGTCAATAATAAGGTCGACACCGGTAGCCTGTTCCAGGGCTCTAATATTACGACCCTCTCGTCCGATAAGCCGTCCCTTCATCTCGTCGCTGGGGAGAGGGACCATGGATACTGTAGTCTCGGATACGACCTCAGAGGCACAGCGTTGGATAGCCATGGATAAAATCTCCTGGGATTTTTTATCGGCGTCCTCTTTTAGCTCGGCTTCCCATTGGCGAAGGCGCCGTGAGCCTTCCTCCTGCAGTTCTACTTCTACAGCTTCCAGCAATGATTGCTTGGCTTCAGCACTGGACATGCCCGAAATTAGCTCTAGCTGCTTTAGCTGTCTCCCTCTAATCTCTCCGAGGTGAGTGCGAATGGACTCTACTTCCTTTTCTTTGTTCGTCAGATTGCGCTCACGTTGTTCAACCCCTTCTAATTTGCGCTCCAGGGACTCCCCTTTCTGGGACAGGCGGTTCTCTTGACGCTGTAGTTCGGCACGTCGGTCACGATAGTCTGCCTCAGCGGCTACTCTGGCTTTTTCTGACTCTTCCTTCGCTTCGCGGAGCGACTCTTTAGCTTCGGCGTTGGCTCCGGCCACTATTCTGGCTGCTTTCCTTTCGGCAATACGCATCTGTCGGTTAATTATCACTCGTCTGGAAAGAAAGGCAGCCATACCGCCGAATATCACGCCGATAACAAAACTGAAGAAAAAGGCTAATATAATCGGTAATCCTAATAGTTCCATTTTCGCCCCCTTTCATTTATGTTTTAATTTGTGGGGGGTGGACTATAGATAGCTAATACTACTTACCCGGTCGATTTGATGTCAAGGTAAGCTCTATCTAGACCAACTCCCTTTGTTCTTGCCATATTCGTTCCACAGTATGATTTATCACTCCGTAACCAAAGCCGCGACGCTTGAGGTATTCGCCCAGGCGGCGCCGAAAGCTCTGGTAATCTGATAAGGACAAATTACGGGCTTTCCTCAGTGCGGCTTGGTAGGCGCTCTCGTCATCATCGACCGTTTCCACCACCTGATCTATGATGGCATCGGCTACTCCCTTTTGCTTCAGTTCCAACCTGGTCAGCCGCTGGCTACGCGGACTGAACGATTCCCGGGTATCCTTCCAGAACTGGGCAAAAGCCAAATCATCCACCAACCCCTGCTCTCTAAGCCTGGTTATCACTCCCTCAATGCTTTCATTATCAAAGCCGTGCCTTCTGAGCCTATCGCTAAGCTCAAATTCACTGCGGGGACGATAACTGAGAAGGTTGGCAGTGGCATTGAGGCAGCGGAGGAAATGGTCAGACCTGTCCAGCTTTTCAATCTGGTCTGCGGATAGCTCCTGTCCTACCTTCAGTCCTTCTTTTATGGCTATCTCAGCGTTCAGGCTGAAGGCAAACTTGCCGTCTAAGAATATATTTACCCGCTTTCTCCGTCCCTTCCCGGCACGGATGGCAGTAATCCTTCTCATTAACCTCTCCTCCCCCCAGCAAAAAATAAGGCTGAAGCCTCTAAGCCCCAGCCTATCCATTCTTATTAGCTTGTCGATTTATCGTTTAGCTTAAAGCTATTCGCTAATTGAAATATTATGACTGGTGACGGCTGAGGCCCTAATTTGTTGCTCGATTTCCTTGGCAAGTTCGGGGTTCTGACTCAAGTACTGCTTGGCATTTTCCCTGCCTTGCCCCAGACGAATGTCACCATAGGAGAAAAAGGCACCAGTCTTCTTGAT
The DNA here is from genome assembly GCA_964558705.1 of uncultured Dehalococcoidales bacterium. GTDB lineage: Bacteria > Chloroflexota > Dehalococcoidia > Dehalococcoidales. Next base: position 2,900 of record CAZLFC010000019.1, on the reverse strand, counting down.
TGACCCCAAGTCCGCCCCTAGGTCAATCAGGTTGCCCTCCCTGCTTATGCCGTGGTCGAACATGATGTCAAACTCAGCAGTTTTAAACGGAGGAGCTACCTTGTTTTTGACTACCCTGGCTTTTACGTGGCTGCCGACTGCATCGGTTCCCTGCTTGATAGTTTCAACCCGCCTCAGGTCTATCCTGACTGAGCTGTAAAACTTTAGTGCTCTGCCGCCCGGTGTCACTTCGGGATTGCCGAAGATAATGCCAACCTTTTCTCTTAGCTGGTTGATGAAAATCACCGCTGTTCCCGATTTGCCAATAGCGGCGGCCAGTTTTCTCAGTGCCTGCGACATCAGGCGAGCTTGCAAACCCACATGGGAATCTCCCATCTCCCCTTCAATTTCAGCCCTTGGTACCAGGGCGGCTACACTATCTATTACTATGACGTCAACGGCGGTGCTCCTGACCAGAAATTCAGTAATCTCTAAAGCTTCCTCGCCGGTATCCGGTTGAGAGATATACAGCTCATCAACATTAACGCCACAGGTAGCCGCATAGACCGGGTCTAGAGCATGCTCCACATCAATATAGGCGGCGGTACCGCCTTTTTTTTGGGCTTCAGCAATAATGTGCTGGCCCAGTGTGGTTTTCCCAGAGGATTCGGGACCGAATATTTCCGTGATACGCCCTTTCGGGATACCACCTATCCCCAGGGCTAAATCCAGCGCCAGTGCGCCGCTGGGGATGGCTTCTATCGGCGGTAAGGTGGCTGTCTCCCCCAGCTTCATCACTGAGCCTTTACCGAATCGCTTTTCAATCTGGCCTATAGCTAGCTCTAGCGCCTTATCCTTCTCCGTGGTCATCTTCGCCTCAACAGCATAATAACATAGCGGTTTTACCAAAGCAAGCAAGGGGTGACAGAGTGTTTACGATTCCTGGTGGGTGGAGGACACTTGTCTTTGTCGTATTTTCAGTCTGGTTGCCAGTCTTTGTCGCCGTAGAATCCCAGCCCAAGGGTTCCCGGACCCAGGTGGGTCCCGAACACGGGGCCCAGCTCCAGAAAGTCCAGCTCTGCCCAGTTGAAATGGGCCCGTAGCTCTTTTTCCAGCGCCCGGGCCGGTTTCAGGACATGGGCGTGGCGGATTGAGCCATAAAGGCGGGTGCTGCCTATGGTGCGTTTTTCAATAAACTTCAATATATAGTCGATGGCTCTGGTCATGGTTCTTACCTTGGTCAGGACTTTAGCCTCTCCATCCTCAAAGGTAAGGATTGGTTTAATCTGCAGCAGGGTACCCACCAGGGCTTTGGCTCGTCCGATGCGTCCTCCCTTCAGGAGGTAACTCAGGGTATCAAACACGCCGATACAATTCATACGGGCATTGAGCTCTTCAATGGAAGCCTTTATCTGGGCCAGTGTTTGCCCCTTTTCCGCAGCCTCGGCGGCCGGGGTGACCAGCATACCCATGGTTAATGACTTGGCATCGACTATCTCAATCTGAGCATCGGGCAGCGACTTTTTGGCAGTAATGGCTGAGTTGACCGTTCCGCTCAATATACTGGAGATATGAATGGAGAGAATGGGATGTCCCTGTTTAGCCAGCTCGGTGTACACCTGGGTAAAGTCGCTGAGGGGAGGCTGGGAGGTAGTGGGGGGTGTGTCTGCTTCAGCTATTTTCCGGTAGAATTCCTCGTTGGTGATGTCTATGCCTTCACTGTAGACTTCGGTGCCGAAGCCAACTTTGATGGGCACCACCCGGATGTCATGCCGGGCGATTATCTCCGGCGGCAGGTAAACGGTGCTGTCGGTGACGATTTTAACCTGGTGGGTCACGCTTCCCCCTTGTGGAGAAATTATACCAGACCTCAGATTGATATACTATCGTACGGGTAAGGTCGGGGTTGGCTTGACTGGCTTCGCGGGAACGATTAAACTAATCACGGAGGAAGAAAATGCCGATATACGAGTATGTTTGTTCTGATTGCGACTATAAGTTCGAGTTGTTACGCCCGCTAAGTCAGGCTGACGAGGCAGCTGATTGTCCTCAGTGTCATAAGAAGGCCAAGCGGATATTGTCCTCATTTGCCTCTTTCTCCAAGGGGGAGGGTGGACAGACCAATCCTCTAGGGGGGAGCTCCTGCACCAGTTGTGGGACTACCAGTTGCGATTCCTGCAATCTCTTCTAAATAAGGAGGGGTATGTCAGCGTCCGTTATCCCTGCCCGAACCGGTATTGCCAATTTGCCTCTTCACTATGGTAAGGTGCCGCCCTGGCTGTTTGACCGTATGGTTAAGCTGGCTCGGGAAATCACCATTGCTATTGTGACGGACTTCGGCGCCGAGGAGATGCTGAGGCGGTTGCCCCACCCCTACTACACCCCTACCTGACCGGTACCTTTACACTGCGGGCAGATTATCATACCTAATTTATCGGCGCGTGTGGCTGGCGCCTTCGGGTTAGCCCCCGGGGGTAGTGGCTTGGGTATCTTACCCTTTCCTTTGCAGAGCGGGCATACTGCCAGTATTGTCATTCCAGCACCCCCCTTTCCCTGTTCCTTACCTACATCATAACATTTTTAGGAGGTTTGCTGCCCGGTCCTCTTCAAATATATGCCACCTGCCCCACCCAGAATTACCGCCAGCCCGATGGTTACACCGGCGCAGAACAGAGCGGTATCATACCAGAATCCCTGAGGGAAGAGCATTATCAGGTAGTCGGAGGTCGGGTCAAGCAGCCAGAACTCGTTGGCGAAGCTGATGAGGTGAAACTGCCAGAATAACTGGTCGAAATTAAATAACATCCCCACGCCCAGAGCCAGCATGAGAGCTAAAGTAATGCCACCCCCACCAACCATCCCCCATGCCAGCCGCCGCCAGTGCCTCTTTCTCTGCCGGAAGAGACAGACCCCGGCGTAAG
>CAZLFC010000018.1:0-15935 GCA_964558705.1 uncultured Dehalococcoidales bacterium | reverse complement strand
GGAATAGAGATAGTAACGGCTGAGGTAGCCAAGGGGCTTGATATTATCGGCACTGGCGATATGGGGATAGGTAATACCACCGTCAGCAGCGCTATTTGTGCGGTGATGATGGATAAACCGGTGGCTGAGGTAACCGGCAGGGGCACCGGCATTAACGATGAACAGCTTAAACATAAGATAGCAGTGATAGAAAGAGCCCTAGCGGTGAATAAACCTGATTGCAGTCAGCCGCTGGCAGTTCTGGCTAAGGTGGGCGGTTTTGAGATTGGCGGGCTGGCGGGGGTGATGCTGGGGGCAGCTGCGCACCGTATCCCGGTGGTTGTTGACGGCTTTATCTCCGGAGCCGCTGCCCTTATTGCCACCGCACTGGCGCCTGGATTGAAGGATTTCCTTATTGCGGGGCATGTTTCCGATGAGGCAGGTCATGTATTAGTTCTTGACTATCTGGGGCTTAAGCCGTTGCTGGATTTGGGTATGCGTTTGGGTGAGGGCACCGGTGCCGCCCTGGGCATATTTCTGTCTGAGGCTTCAGTCCGGATTCTGGCGGAGATGGCTACTTTCACTGAGGCCGGCGTATCTGAGAAGGAAGAGGCGGACAATTGAGTTTCCTGGCGGCAGTAAGGTTTCTAACTGTTATACCCCTGCCCGGGCGGCGCGAGCTTAGCCGAGAAGAGCTCGGGCGCTCGGTGGTTTATTTCCCCGCCGTCGGGATTATTATCGGGCTTATCCTGGCGGGACTGCACTGGCTGCTGTCTTTAATTCTGCCGTCGGGGGTGGTTAATGCTTTGTTGCTGGTGGCTCTGGTGGTGATAACCGGGGCGCTGCACATGGACGGCTTTATGGATACCTGTGACGGGCTGGGCGGTCAGAAAACGCCCGAGTCTCGCTGGAAGATAATGAGTGATAGTCGGGTCGGTGGCTTTGGCGTGGCCGGGGCTATTTTACTGCTGCTGGTCAAGTATGTTTCCCTGAATAGTGTTCCACCGGCATTGATGACCGCAACCCTGGTGTTGATGCCGATGATAGGTCGCTGGGCAATGGTCTATGCCATCTTCGCCTATCCTTATGCTAAGCCATCGGGCTTGGGTGTAGTGTTTCAGCAGGGAGCCGGCTGGCGGCGGTTTACTATTGCTACTATTGTTACTCTGGGTATCGCCATAGGTTTAGCCCGGTGGGCAGACATCACTTACTTTTATCTGGTGGGCTTGGTTATAATGGGGGGTATCTGGATTATCACTATAGCTATGGCGGCTTACCTGAGACGCAGGTTTGCCGGTCTGACCGGTGATACCTACGGGGCGATAAATGAGGTTGCTGAAGTTTTTGTCCTTATTCTGGTTTTGTTGCTGGCTCATAACCAGTGGTTGGGGTTAGCCTGGTAAGGAGGAATAATTGTCCAGGTTATTACTGGTGAGACACGGTGATACGGAGGCGAATAGCGCCGAGAGGTACTGGGGGAACAGTGATGTCAAGCTGGGGGATATTGGCATCATGCAGGCGGAGAAACTGCGCCAGCGCCTGGCAACAGAGAGTATTGACGCCATTTATTCCAGTAACCTGAAGCGGGCGGTGGTAACTGCTGAGATTATCGCCCTGGAGCACCAGTCAGAGATAGTGACCTGTGCTGAGTTGCGCGAAATCAACTTCGGCAAGTTTGAAGGTTTGACCTTTGCCGAGATTAGCCAGCTTTACCCCGAGACGGCTGAGTTGTGGGTGAAGAGGGACCCGAGTTTGGAATTTCCCGGGGGCGAAAGTATTGCTGAGTTTGATAAACGGATTATCAAGTTCATGAACCGACTGGAAAAGCATACTCCGGAGGAAACAATACTCATTGTAGCTCATTGCGGTACCCTGAGGGTATTGTTATGCCGGTTGTTGGGCGTGGAATTATACCATCGGTGGCAGTTCGGCGTCGGTTTGGCTTCACTCAGTATAGTGGAGACCTATCCTCAGGGAGCCATACTTAATCTTTTAAACGATACTTCTCATTTGCAGCAGGGGGTATGATGTCTCAGGTTTTTACCTCGTGGAGTGGCGGCAAGGATTGTTGTCTTGCCTGTTATCAGGCCTCGGTTAGTGGGCTGGAGGTCCGTTACCTGGCCAATATGGTGTCTGAGGATGGCCGGCGGTCGTGGAGTCACGGGTTGTCCTCTGAATTACTGCAGGTGCAGTCGCGGGCTATCGGGATTCCGCTGGTGCAGCGCCTGACCAGCCGGGATAGCTATGAGACCGAATTTAAAGCCATGCTCCGCGACTTCAAAGGGGAGGGGATTGATGGCGGCGTGTTTGGCGATATTGATTTCAATGAGCATCGGGAGTGGATTAAGAGGGTGTGTCAGTACGCTGACATTGTTCCCCATTTACCTTTATGGGGACAGGAGCAGGCTAAAATATTGAGGGACTTCGTCGATTTGGGATTTGAGGCGGTGGTGGTGGCGGCTAAGGCTGACCTGTTTGGCGAAGAGATATTGGGACGGAAACTGGACCTGGATTTCATCAAGCATTTAAAAGAACTGAAGACAACAAAGGAAATTACTCCCTGCGGTGAAGCTGGGGAGTATCATACCTTTGTTGTTGATGGGCCTTTATTTAAGCGGCGGGTGGAAATCCTGGAGACCAACAAGGTATCGAGGGAGGGGCGCTGGTTTCTGGAGATTTTAAGGAGTGAAATAAGGGATAAGCGGTAGCTGAAAAGAAGTGAGGTTTATGAACATTCTAATAACCGGCGGGGCGCGTAGCGGCAAGAGCAGCTTGGCTCAGGAGCTGGCGCTGAAGTCGGGCAAAGCCGTGCTCTTCGTGGCGACGGCAGAAGCCGGCGATGATGAGATGCGTCGGCGCATCGAGGAGCATAAGAAGAACAGGCCTGCGGACTGGCGTACCCTTGAGGTTACCACCCATGTGGGCAGCCAGGTCTGTCAGCAGATTGGACAGGCTCAGGTGGTAGTGGTGGATTGCATCACCCTGCTGGTCAATAATATCTTTAACCAGTGTAGCGACCAGACCGGCCGGTTACTGGATACCTCTCTTATTGAGAAAAATCTTGCTGACGAAATCGGTGAGTTGGTAGACTGTATACGCCGGACGGATGCCGACTTCATTATAGTTACCAATGAGGTGGGGCTGGGGCTGGTGCCGGATAACCGGATAGGCAGGCTGTATCGCGATTTGCTGGGCAGGGCGAACCAGATGCTGGCGCAGTCAGTCGACGAGGTTTACCTGATGGTAGCCGGCTTGCCGGTGCGGATAAAGCCCTCAGCCTAGAGCTTGTCGCCCTTTTGTGAACAGTAGTCACTGATAGCGGATACTACTGCTTCTATCTGTTCGTTGCTTAATTCGGGATACATAGGCAGTGAGAGAACCTGTTCCTGGGCCAGTTCACTCTGAGGGAAATCACCTGTCTGGTATCCCAGAGATTTATAGACTTCTTGGAGATGAAGGCTTAACGGATAGTAGATTGCTGTCTGGATACCCTTGCCTTCCAAATGCTGGCGCAGTTCATCTCGTTGCAGGTGGGAATCTTTCAGGCGGATGGTGTAGTAGTTGCAGGAGTGTGTACTGAAATCGGCATTGTATGGAGGTTCAATGCCGTCCATCTGGCTTATTAGCTGGTTATAGAGGGAGGCTCGACTGCGCCGCAGGTCGTTCCACTTATCAAGGTACTTCAGCTTTACCCTGAGTATCGCCGCCTGTATGGTGTCGAGTCGACTGTTGAAGCCGGGCAGCAGGTGGTAATAGCCCTGTCTGGCGCCGTGTTTGCGCAGCATTTCCACTGTTTCCGCGATTTCCGGGTCGCTGGTAACCACCATGCCGCCGTCGCCGTAAGCCCCGAGATTCTTGGCCGGGAAAAAGCTCAGACAGCCGGCATCGCCCATCGAGCCTGCCTTTTTACCTTTATATTCCGCTCCCAGCGCCTGGGCGCAGTCCTCGACTATTTTCAGGCTATGTTGTTGGCCTATCTTTAATATCGGCTCCATATCCGCCGGCTGGCCGTAGAGATGGACGGGGAGTATCGCTCTGGTTCTTGGCGTGATTTTAGCCTTGATTTGTTCGGGATTCAGATTGTAAGTTTTAGGGTCGATGTCGACGAATACCGGAGTGGCTTGGCACTGGGTGATGGCTTCCGCAGTGGCGATGAAGGTGAAGGGCGTGGTGATTACTTCGTCGCCGGGCTTGACCCCGACGGCGAGCAGGGCAAGTTGAAGGGCATCGGTGCCGGAAGCTACTCCCACGGCGAATCTGGTGCCGCAGTAGGCTGCCATCTCTTCTTCAAAGGCTTTGACCTCGGCGCCGAGGATAAAGTGTCCCTCCCGGACGACACGCTGTATCGCCGGGTCAATCTCACCCTTTATTAAGTCGTATTGAGCTTTGAGGTCGGTTAGCGGGATTGCCATCATTAATTCATCCTTTTAATTCTATGTCTTAATCTCTCAGGTAGCTCTTTTTCCATTGACTCTGGCATAGGAGGGTTAGCTCTCGTTTCATATGAGACCAGTGGAAATTGGCTGATACCCTTACCTTTTACTAATTCTAGTACTTCAGGCAGTAGATTAACTTGAATTTCCTCAAGCCGTAAAGATAAATCTATGAATGTATCATCTTTTTTAATAGGTATTTCTTGTTTAAGTATAATCCCCCCTGCGTCCACTCGCTCATCAATAAAATGAGCGGTAACTCCTATCGGTTGGTCCTGGTAAATAGCCCATTTTAGGGCATCAATTCCTCTCACTTCTGGGATAAAACCGGGGTGAAAATTGATTATTCCCTGGCTAACTGATTCTATTATATGTTTTTTAAGTATTCTGGCTCCGGCAATTATACCTATCTCTATATCGTTTGTCTGCACTAGCTTAGCTGCTTCCTCAGAATTATGGGGCAAAACATGATATGGGATGCCTAATCTTTGGCATATAGTTGCCGGGTGGAGTACGTCAATATGATTTGGTTTTACTCTGAGAGTAGATTCTGGCAAGTTCAGTTTTATCGGCTCAGCGGCTACAGCAAATTCAATCTTATATCCTTCTAGAAATAGCCTGAGTATAAAATCTTGAGTTTTTTTATGAGGGAAATCATAAGCAAAAATAGCTAATTTCATCTATCTTCTTACTTCCTTAATGAAATGACCTTCCCACCTTCCTCCAGTGACTTTTGGCAGTAAGACAAAACTTCTAGAACTTGGAGACCTTTATGTCCGTCTACTTTGGGTTTTTGCCGTGATAGCAAACAGTCCAGAAAGTGCTGGCATTCCAGTTTGAGCGGCTCGTCCATGGTAAATTCCACCGGCGCTGGCTCTTGTTTCCGGGGCACCGGCATCCCGTTAGCCCATTCTATTTGGTAGTTATAGAGTCGGAGCTTGTTTTCGGGGGTTACATCGTCAAATACCGCTGTTTTCTGCTCGCCAACGACGACCAGCTTCTGCTCTTTATAGGGGTGGAGCCAGTTGACGAAGATGTGGGCTCTGACGCCGCTGGCGAAGCTCATGGTGGTCACGGTAACATCGGCGATATCCTCGTGGAGGTAACAGCCGCCGTGGGCGGCGACCTCCCGGGGCATTTCGTTGAGCAGCAGCAGAATGACCGATATGTCGTGGGGGGCGAAACTCCACAGGATGTTTTCTTCGGTGCGGAACTTGCCCAGGTTGAGTCGGCTGGAATAAATATAATTGATTTTGCCCAGTTCGCCGCTGTCCACCAGTTGCTTCAGTTTGACAATCCCCGGGTGGTACTCCAGCACATGCCCTACCATCAGAATTTTGTCCTTCTCTGCGGCTAATTTGACTAGTTCCTCTCCCTCGGTAACGGTCAGGGATAACGGTTTCTCCACGAAGACATCCTTGTCGGCGAGCAGGGCTTGCTTGGCCATCGCGTGGTGCCTGGCGGCCGGGGCGGCGATGACGATGCCTTTTATGGCACTGCTGGCGAGAACACTCGTGAAATCGGTTTCGCGATTGACATCAGGATAGGGCTTTTCAAATTGCTTCAGTATTTCCGGTGAGCTATCGCAGATGGTGTGCAGGGCGCCGAGCTGGGCGAAGTTACGTACCAGGTTTTTACCCCAGTAACCGCCGCCGATAACTGCTATATTCTTGTCCATCCGCCCTCACAATCTGACGATGTTGCTATTTTTGAGCTCCCGGGTAGCGCCTCTGGAATCGAATATCAGGCTCACTTTGTCGGCTATATGCTGGTAGTCATAATGGCTGTGGTTGGTGGCTATCACCACGCAGTCGGTTGTGGACAGACTTTCTTCATTGAGTTTTACTGAAGTCATGGTGTCCTTATCGACTTGAATCTTCTCTATATAGGGGTCATTATAGCTGACACCGGCTCCCTTTTCACGAAGAAGCTGGATTAGTTTGAGGGCGGGAGACTCCCTGAGGTCTTCCAGGTCTTTTTTGTAGGTTACTCCCAGCACCAGCAGCGTGGCGCCTTTGAGGTTTTTGCCGCCGGCCTTTAAGGCTGCCTCAATACGGGAGGTAATATAGTCCGGCATTTGCTCATTAATCTCAGCCGCCAGCTCGATAAATCTGGTGCGAAAGTCATGGTCCCTGGCTTTGCTGGCGAGGTAGTAGGGGTCAAGGGGAATGCAGTGTCCCCCGATACCCGGCCCGGGATAGAAAGGCATATAGCCGAAGGGCTTGGAGGCGGCGGCATCGATTATCTCCCAGACACTGATGCCCATCTTCTCGCAGAGCTGGCTTAGCTCATTAACCAGGGCGATGTTCACATTGCGAAAGACGTTCTCAAACACCTTGGTCATTTCCGCTACTTCGGGGCAAGAGACGGGAACTACCACATCAGCTACCTGACAGTAGAGGAGTTCGGTGAGCTTGGTGGATTGCGACTCTATGCCGCCCACTATCTTGGGCGTATTACTGATGCCGTACTTTTTGTTCCCCGGGTCGATTCTTTCCGGGGAGTAGGCGAGATAGAAGTCCTCGCCCGCTTTCAGCCCGGAACGCTCCAGAATAGGCAGCACTACTTCTCTGGTGGTGCCGGGGTAGGTGGTACTTTCCAGGACTACCAGTTGTCCCGGCTGGAGATGCCCGGATAATTCTTCAGACTCGCGGGTAACGTAAGACAGGTCGGGTTCTTTGTCCGGGGTTAGCGGGGTGGGCACGCAGATACAGATAGCATCTACTTCACTGAGTCGACTTTGGGTGGTGGTAGCCTCAAGATGGCCACTGGCTATTACTGTAGAGAGACTGTAACTGTCTATGTCGGCGATGTATGACTGCCCTTTATTGACCAGGTCCACTCGCTTCTGCTGAATGTCGAATCCAAGAACTTTGAAGCCTGCCTGGGAGAAGGCGATAGCCAGGGGTAGCCCGACATAGCCAAGACCGATAATGCCTACGATGGCAGTTTTGTTCATTAGCTTTTGTTCTAAATTCATAGGCTATTGTCTCCGAAAAGAGGTTAGCCGGGTAGATAAAAAACTTGGCTTCACTTGAAGGATGCTGACTTTATATTCTATTGAACCCCGTCCTGGAAAAACTTTTTGAAATGCTTATCATAAGGATAGGCTCTGTCTATGTCTTCCTCCTTAAAGGAGCATCTGCATCGGTTGCAGTAGTCCATAAGCAACCTGTATGCTAGGTTTAATTTCTTCATCATTTCTTCATCAGGGGGGTCGTTCGTTTCGTCCTGGTTCTTATCAGGGTGGTGACGAGAGGCCATTTCCCGATAGGCCTGTTTTATTTCCTTCAGTGTCGCTGTTTCTCCCAGACCAAGTACCGTTCGGGCCTCGGTTATCTCCTCGAATTTACTCATACCTGATGTTCCAATTCCTTCTTCACCGATTCTATCTTGCCCTTCATGCTTAAAGTCTTATCCCGTCTATCGTCAATCTTGATGGAGGTTACAACTCTAATAACCCCTTCTTCGAGAACGGCTTCGTGCATTTTCCTGACGATGCCCAGTATCTCTCCCAGGTCGCCTTCGATGATTGTCCCCATTGAGGTTAACTCGTACTTTAAGTTCTTCTCTTCTCTCAGGATGCTGAGAGCACGAGCCACATACTTGCTCACCGAAGGGGTCTCTGTTCCTAAGGGGATAATGCTTACCTCGGCCACTGCCATACTGGTTACGGTCTCCTATCTTTGTCTCCACATTGATGAAGGGCTAGAGGAGTGCCTCAACCTTGGGTTGGAGGACTTGCTCCGGCACTGCGCCGATAACCGTGTCCGCTACAGCGCCGTCCTTAAGAAACAGCAGCATCGGTATGGACATAACCTGGTATTTGGCGGCTGTTTTGGGATTCTGGTCTACGTTTAATCGGCAGAACTTAAACCTGCCGTCGTATTTTTCCGATAATTTCTCGACAACAGGGGCAATCATAAGACAGGGGCGGCACCATGGTGCCCAGAGGTCCACCAGTACCGGCAGGCCTGACTTTAAGACTTCCTCATCAAAGGTCTGGTCTGTTACATCAATTACCATTACGCTTGTCTCCTTCAGAGTTAGAATTTCTGCCTTTATGGTAACGCCCCAGACTCTTTTGTGTCAAGGCGAGGTACAGGTATAAGGCGGACTTGTTTTGGCGTCTGGCTGATTGACATCTGGATTGGTGGCGGCTAGAATTGTGCAATATGCGATTATTTGGTACATCTGGAATACGTGGTATTTTTGACGGTAATCTCATTCAGTTAGCCATGAAAGTGGGAGTATCTGTGGGGAATACTTACGGTAGTGTGGTGGTGGGCAGCGATACCCGAACTTCAGGTGATGCTATGAAGTATGCCCTGATTTCGGGATTGCTCGCTGCTGGCGCTGAATGTCGTGACGCCGGGGTTGTCCCGACGCCGACGCTTGCCCTGGTAGCCCGGGAGTTTGCTGCCGGGGTGGTGATTACGGCTTCACACAATCCTCCCCAGTATAATGGTATTAAGCTGGTGAACCCGGATGGTTCTGCCTTTAATGCCGACCAGCAGCAACAGGTAGAGGCATCGGTTTCAGGCGATTCCTCTACGATTGTCGGGTGGGATGAGGTTAAGAGCAGTAGCATCCATAACAGTGCGGTTGAGCAGCATATTGAACGTATATTACCTGATTTTCCCGGGGGGTTGGGGCTTAAGGTAGTGGTGGATTGTGGCTGTGGAGCCGCTTCTCTGGTGACGCCTCAACTACTGGAGAAGCTGGGCTGTGAAGTGGTGGCGCTGAATTGCAGTCCCGGCGGTTTCTTCCCGCGGGACGTAGAGCCAACCGAGGCTAACCTTGGCGACTTAATGAAGACGGTGAAGGAAGCTGGCGCCGATTTAGGCATTGCCCATGATGGCGATGCCGACCGCATGATGGCGGTGGATGATAAAGGCAGATTCATCTCTGGTGATAAGTTGCTGGCTATTTTTGCCCGTGATTTGGAGGCAAAGGAAATAATTACCACCATAGATGCCTCTATGGCAATCGACGAAATGGGTTTCAAGGTTGGTCGCACTAGGGTGGGCGACACCTATGTGTCTGAGGAACTTAAAAAAGGCGGTGATTTTGGTGGCGAGCCGTCGGGAAGCTGGGTCTTCCCATCCATATCATTGTGCCCCGATGGCATTTATGCGGCGGCTCGAGTGGCCGCCATAGCCGGTCGACAAAAATTATCAAAGCTGGCGGATAATATACCCGGCTACCCGGTCCGTCGTGGTAGTATTAAAGGTAGAGTGGTGATGTCGGAGTTGGAATTGCGATTAAAGGCGATGAAACCATCATCGGTGAGTAACGTTGATGGTATTAAGATAAACTTTACGGATGGCTGGTTGCTTATTCGGCAATCGGGCACTGAACCGAAGGTAAGGATAACCGCTGAGGCGAAAAATGAGGCTCGGATGAACGAGATATACGATAGTGGCGTTAGCGCGGTCAGGGCAAGTATGGCCGGGAGCGAGGAGAAATAAATTGAAGGCAATTATTCTGGCGGCTGGCGAGGGTAATCGGATGCAGCCTCTCACCAACACCCGCCCCAAGGTGATGTTGCCTATCGCTAATAAGCCTATCCTGGAGCATTTGCTCATCGAGGTCAGGGAAGCGGGCATCAAGGAGTTTGTCTTTATCGTGGGCTATCACGATGAGCGGGTGCGTGATTATTTTGGTAATGGTAAGGGGTGGGGGGTAAGTATCAGTTACTCAACCCAGATGCGGCAACTGGGGACGGCTGATGCGCTTAAAGCGGTTGAAAATCTGTTTGACGGCAACTTTCTGGTGATTAACGGCGATGTTATGGCCGACCGTAAGGACATCGGGCAATTATCCCGCAGTAATGATAATGCTATAGGCGTAGTGGGGGTTGAGGATACCAGTGAACTGGGGACGGTTGAGATAAGCGGCGGCAAGGTAACCCATATTTACGAAAAGACGAAGAAACCGGTTTCTCATATGGCGAATACCGGCCTGTATCTGTTCACCCCTGACATATTTGATGCTATAGCCCGGACTGTAAAATCGCCGCGGGGTGAGTATGAGATAACCGACTCCCTGCAATTGATGATAGATAGCGGCCATGGCGTATCCTGTCAGGAGATTGGCTCCTGGTTGGACCTTAGTTATCCCTGGGACCTCCTGCGGGCTAACGAGTCTTTGCTGGCTGGTATCGAGGCGCGGAACCTGGGCGAGGTAGAAGATAATGTGGTAATAAAAGGGGCGGTTTCTATCGGCGAAGGCACTGTAGTCAGAAGCGGCGTCTACATAGTCGGCCCTGTGGTAATCGGGCGGGGATGCGATATCGGACCGAACTGCTGTATTCGTCCGTCTACCTCTATCGGTGATAATTGTCACATCGGTAGTGCAGTGGAGGTTAAGAATTCCATCGTTATGAACGGGACTAAAATCCCGCATCTTAACTATGTGGGTGATAGCGTTATCGGCGAAGGCTGCAACCTTGGTGCCGGGACTATTATCGCCAATCTCAGGCTGGATAAAAAGAATATAACGGTGGGGACTGTAGATACCAGAATGCGTAAATTGGGGGCGATAATAGGGGATAGAGTAGAAACCGGGATTAATGCTACCATTAATATAGGTACTGTTATCGGCAATAATACCTTTATTGGGCCGGGAGCTTTCGTTAAGGGAGTTATTGCGCCAGATTCAAAGCTATTTTAAGAGGTGAGCTATGAAACAAGCGGTTATTTTAGCAGCCGGTGAGGGGCAGAGACTCAGGCCGTTTACAGCGGCTCGACCGAAGGTGATGCTGTCCATAGCTGATAAGCCGATACTGCAGTATGTGGTGGAAGCTTTAGCCTACAACGGCATTCGCAACCTGGTTATAGTAATCGGCTACCGGCGGCAGGAGGTGCTTGATTATATGGGCTCGGGGGAGCGGTGCGGAGTTGACATAAAGTATGTCACTCAAGAGAAGCAGTTGGGCACCGCCCACGCCCTGGCTCAGGCTAAGGATTTAATCGAAGACGAATTTCTGGTGTTGCCCGGCGATAATTTAATTGAGGTGGATACCATTGCCCGGTTTGTAGCGGTGAAGCCTGAGGCGGTGCTGGTAAAGAGGGTAGTTAATCCGGCCAGGTATGGGGTAGTGACTGTGGATAAAGGTGGGGTAAAGGAGATAGTGGAAAAGCCCGAGGAAGTCCAGGGCAATGTAGTCAGCACCGGTACTTATGCCTTTACCAGACAGGTATTCGACTTTATTGAGCCGGAGCTGGATATACCCGGTGTCGTGAATAATATGATTGCCCGGGGTAAGCAGATTAGCGCTCAGGAAACATATGACACCTGGCTTGACGTGGTTTACCCCTGGGATATATTAAATCTCAACGACGTTGTTCTGCGCCAGATACAACCCAATCTGGGCGGCATCATTGAAGACGGCGTTTCGGTGAAAGGGCTGGTCTCGGTGGGTAAGGATACCGTGATAAGGTCGAATTCATATATAGTTGGTCCGGCAGTTATCGGGAGCAATTGTGAGATAGGGCCAAATGTTTGTATTTCGCCGGCAACCAGTGTGGGCGATAATGTGGTTATTTCGCCGTTTACCGATATAAAAAACAGTGTTATCGGCAGCGATGTTAATATCGGCCCCGGCTGTTTTATCCATGATTCGGTTATTGATAAGGGTTGTGTCATCAACGGGCACTTTACCGCCTGTAGTGGTGAAGCCGATGTTAAAGTTGATAGTGAGTATCATACGGTGAACATGGGGGCGATGCTGGGGGTGGGGTGTAATCTGGGCAATAGTGTGGTGGCTCAGCCCGGGGTTATCGTGGGTAACCATAGCCAGGTGAAGGCGCTGAAGCTAATTAGCGGTCGGTTACCTGACCGGAGTCTGGTGGTTTAATTATGTGCGGTATTGTCGGATATATTGGCGATAAATCGGCTCAGTCCATCCTGATTAACTGTTTAAGGCGGCTGGAGTACCGGGGGTATGATTCCTGCGGCGTGGCTGTAGCCACAGGCGGCATTGAGGTGTATAAGGATGCGGTCAGGGTGGACGAGATGGCGAAAGCGACGCCAAAGCTAGAAGGGACGCTGGGTATCGGTCATACCCGGTGGGCGACTCATGGCGAGCCGTCTCAGGTAAATGCCCATCCTCACCTTGATTGTCAAGGCAGGATTGCCGTGGTGCACAACGGGGTGATAAATAATTCTCAGAAATTGAGACGGCAACTGACTGCTGAGGGGCATAATTTCATCTCGGAGACGGATACCGAGGTCATACCGCACCTTATTGAGAAATACTACAACGGCGATTTGGAAAAGGCGGTAGAAGCTGCCATAGGAGATGTAGAAGGCTCCTATGCCATTATTGTCATGGTATCCGGCGAATCTAAACTTGTGGTCGCCAGGAAAGATAGTCCCTTAATCATCGGGGTGAGCGATAGGGAGAGCTTTGTGGCATCGGATGCACCGGCGCTGCTGGATTACACCAACCGGGTTATCTACCTGGAAGAGGGGGATGTTGGCGTTGTTACCGAGGACAGCATAAAGATTAAGAGAAATGGCCAGGAGATTGTTGGTAAAGAACAGAAGGTATTGTGGAAGGTGGAAGATGCCCAGAAGGCGGGCTATGAGCACTTTATGCTTAAGGAGATTCATGAACAGCCTAAGGTGATAAGGGCTACGATTGGGGAATATATATCGGTGGCGGAGACAGAGACTAGGCCGGTAATACCCGTAGCAGACCTGGAAAATATGCTTATCGTAGCTTGCGGCACCTCTTACCATGCGGCTCTAATAGGTAAATATCTCGTGGAGGAGCTGGTGGGGATTCCGGTGAGGACTGAGTTGGCCTGTGAATTTACTTACTGCCGCCATATACCGGATAGGACGAGGGCTATTGTCATTACACAGTCGGGCGAGACCGCCGATACGCTTAAAGCTATGAAAAGGCTGCAGGCGGTAGGTTGCCGGGTAACAGCTATTACCAATGTGGTGGGGAGCACGGCCAGCCGGCTGGCTGACCAGGTTATTTACACCAGGGCTGGGCCTGAGATAAGTGTCGCCGCCACCAAGAGCTTTACCGCTGAGCTTATGGCATTGTACTGGCTGGCTCTGTCCGTGGCTAAGGTTGATGTCAGGCGGATAGATAACCTGACTCTGGGGCTAAGACAGCTGCCGGAGAAGGTTCAGCAGGTGTTAGACAATGAGGATAAGATTAATGAATATGCTAACTATCTGTCAAAGTACGAGAATGTGTTTTTCATTGGTAGAGGCATGAACTTCCCGGTGGCCCTTGAGGGGGCGCTTAAACTTAAGGAAATTTCCTACATTCATGCTGAAGGCTACGCCGCCGGTGAGTTGAAGCACGGCCCCTTTGCCTTACTGGGGGCCAATACTCCTGTTATTGCCATTGTAGCTCAGGATAGCACCCATGATACGATGCTGACCAATATCAAGGAGGTCAAGGCTAGAGGTTCGCCCCTGATGGCACTGGCCGAAGAAGGGGATGAAGTCATTGGGGAATTAGCCGACTCAGTCATTACGGTGCCGCAGGTGGACAATATATTTTCGCCGGTGGTTAATACCGTGGCACTCCAGTTACTGGCTTACTATACTGCCAGGCAGAGGAATTGTTCTATAGACTTTCCACGTAACTTGGCCAAGAGTGTAACTGTAGAGTAGGGTGAACGATTTAAAAAGAGCTTTACTATAATTATTGCTTCTTGTTGGTGTTAATAAGCTGTAGTTTGGGTAGAACAATAACTTGACTTCTTTTTTAGCATAATATATACTCTTGTAGGGTAACATCGAGCCTAGATTCGGTTAATGCTGAGCGCTTTCTATCCCCCGAAAGTCTCAGCTTTATTGTGATGAGGTGAAAAGGCAAGCTATAGATGAAAATTGCTATTAGCGGCAAGGGAGGGGTAGGTAAAACCTTATTAGCTGCACTTCTTTCCAGAATATTCGCTGAATCTGGCTACTCCGTCATTGCTATAGATGCTGACCCCGATTCTAATCTAGCCGCTACTTTAGGTTTCCCCCATCCTGAGAAAATCTCTCCCATATCTGAAATGAGCGACCTTATTGAGGAGAGGACGGGAGCTAAGCCCGGTCAAATTGCTCCCTACTATAAATTAAATCCTAAAGTTGATGATTTGCCGGAGAAATATTCCCTGGAGCATAATGGAACTAGATTGATGGTGATGGGGCGGATTAAGAGGGGAGGTACGGGTTGCTATTGTCCTGAAGGCGCTCTGTTGCAGGCCTTGCTCTCCCATCTGCTTTTACAGCGGGATGAAGTGGTGATTCTGGATATGGAAGCCGGGATAGAGCATTTAGCCAGAGGGACAGCCAAAGCTGTAGACAAGCTGATTGTAGTAATTGAGCCAGGCAGACGAAGCCTGGAAACCGCTGATAGGATTGATAAATTAGCCAAAGATATTGGTTTACATAATATAGCATTGGTGGGTAATAAACTCCGGAGTCAGGATGACGAAAAATTCCTGATTTCTAGTTTACCCGGCTTTGAATTCCTCGGTTTTATTCCTTATGATCAAGCGGTGGTAGATGCAGACTTGGCTAATCGTTCTGTTATTGACGCCAGCCTGCAGGTTATTAGCGCAGTTAGAAATATCTATCAGGCTCTAATTTCTGATGCTAATAAGATGCAGGGTGCCGTTAAATAGCAAAGGGCGTGGCATAAGGTAACAAAAGGCAATCTTATTTTGCTTTAATAAAATGAGGAAAAAGGGGGTAGAATTTGGCCTACGATGCGGTAAAGATGAAGGACTGGCAGATTTCAGAAGCTGCCGAAAAGAACATGCCCACTCCTGATGAGTGGCGGGAAAAATTTGGTCTGCAAAAAGATGAAATCATTCCTTACGGAAGAATAAGCAGACTCGATTTCATGAAAATAATTGAGCGGCTCAAGGACAAACCGGATGGCAAGTACATTGAGGTAACTGCTATAACTCCCACGCCGCTGGGTGAAGGGAAAAGCACCACGTCCTGTGGTCTTATGGAGGGTATGGGTAAGCGTGGCCTGAATGTGGGCGGCGCTCTACGACAACCCTCAGGTGGCCCTACCATGAATATCAAGGGAACCGCTGCCGGCGGTGGTAACGCCCTGCTTATCCCGCTGACCGAGTTTTCTATGGGGCTTACCGGCGATATCAACGATATCAATAATGCTCATAACCTGGCCATGGTGGCGCTAACTGCCCGAATGCAGCACGAGCGCAACTACGATGATGAGCAGCTGGCCAGGCTCACTAGAATGCGTCGACTTGATATCGACCCTACCCGGGTAGAGATGGGCTGGATTATGGATTTCTGTGCCCAGAGTCTCCGGAATATCATCATCGGCATCGGTGGCCGTATGGATGGCTACACGATGCAGTCTAAATTTGGTATCAGTGTTGGCTCTGAGCTGATGGCTATGCTGTCTATCGTTACGGACCTGGCTGACATGCGCAAGAGGATGGATGAAATCACCGTAGCCTATGATAAAAAGGGCAACCCGGTTACTACCGGCGACCTTGAGGTGGGTGGTGCCATGAC
>CAZLFC010000017.1:0-16836 GCA_964558705.1 uncultured Dehalococcoidales bacterium | reverse complement strand
GGGCATTCTCACGAGAGCGCTACTGGGGCACACCGCTCCCGGTATGGCAGTGCGAGTCGTGCGGTACCTACGAGTGCGTTGGCGGCGTAGATGAATTGAAAAATAAGACCGGCTTTTCCGGGCTGAAAGAACCGCTGGACCTGCACCGACCCTATGTGGACGAAGCCACCTATAATTGCCCTGAATGCCAGGCTAAAATGAGGCGGGTGTCGGAGGTAATCGACTGCTGGTTCGACTCCGGGGCGATGCCCATCGCCCAGCACCACTACCCGTTTGAGAATGAAACCATCCGCGAGGACGGTAGATTTCCCGCCGATTATATTTGTGAAGCCGTTGACCAGACCCGCGGCTGGTTCTACAGCCTGCACGCCATAGCCACCCTGCTGTTTGACCACCCCTGCTTCCGGAACTGCATCTGCCTGGGGCACATCCTCGATGAAAAAGGGGAGAAGATGAGCAAGACGAGGGGGAATGTGGTGGAGCCTTGGGCAATCATCAACCAGTACGGGGCTGACGCCCTGCGCTGGTACTGCCTGACCGCCTCGCCACCGGGCAACGTGCGGCGCTTCTCGGAAAAACTGGTCGCCGAGATAACCCGCCGCTTCTTCCTGACGCTGTGGAACGTCTATTCCTTCTTTGTTATCTACGCCAACATAGATGAGTTTACGCCTACCGCCACCACAACAACCCCGCCTGAGCCAGCCGAACTGGACAGGTGGATTATCTCCGAACTCAATCAGCTTATCCTGGATGTTGATTCGGCGCTGGATGGTTATAACCCTACCGAGGCAGGCAGAAAAATAGAGAGCTTCGTTGATGACCTATCCAACTGGTATGTGCGGCGGAGTCGGCGGCGATTCTGGAAGAGTGAGAACGACGCCGATAAACTGGCGGCATACCATACCCTTTACCACTGCCTGGTGACGCTAGCCAAGCTGCTGGCGCCGTTTACGCCGTTCCTGGCTGAGGAACTGTACCAGAACCTGGTCCGTTCCGTATCTCCTGAGGCACCCGATAGCGTACACCTGGTCGATTTCCCCGTAGCCGATAAATCTAAAATTGACAAACAACTATCCACCGAGACCCGACTGGTCATGAAAGTATCAAGTCTGGGGCGAGCCGCCCGGAGCCAGGCAGGTATTAAGGTGCGTCAACCCCTAGCCAATGTCATGGTCAGGGTAGCGTCCAGCCGTGAGCAGAAAAGCCTGGAAAAACTTGAACCGCAGATTCTGGAAGAGATAAACGTGAAAAAACTGGCAATAGTCATCAGTAACTCCGAGCTGGATAAACCGGGATACAAGTTCAGCCGGGAGGGTGCTTACGCAGTAGCTATACCCACCGAAATTTCGCCTGAGCTTCAGGCGGAGGGGATGGCACGGGAGATAGTGCACCGCTTACAGACCATGCGCCGCTCGGCGGGGTTTGATATTGCCGACCACATTGTTGCTTACTACCAGAGCGACCCTTACATGAAGCAAGTAATGGGAGACTTTGGCGATTATATCAAGCAGGAAACATTATCTCGCGAGCTGGCTGAGGGAGTTCCCGGCGAAGGCGTATTCACGGAAAGCTATAAGCTGAGCGGGCACGAGATACTGCTGGGGGTAGCCAGACTGGATTGACCTAGAACGGCGGCGGGCTTTCTGCCAGCGTGGCATAAGTTTCACCCTGCGTATCACCACGCCAGTAAGTTATTCTTACCTCCTGCCCAATCTGAGAGTCATGTATTGCCTGTCGGAATTCCTCGATAGTGGTCACCGCCTCATCTCCAAAAGACACAACGACATCCCCAGGCTCTAAACCGGCGTCACCGGCGGGACTATCCACCGCAATACCTCTGATTAAAACTCCCTTATCTACACCCAGGCGAAAATACAAAGCTACCGAGTCATCTACGGTGAGAAGCCCTTCTACACCCAGCCAGGGACGAACTACATAACCGGTCTTGACCAGCACCTCGATAATCGGAATAGCCCCATTGCTACTTATGGCGTAGCCCATACCTTCCACGCCAACCTGACTGATCTTGGCACTGGTAATACCGATTACCTCTCCCGCCATATTCACCAGCGGACCGCCACTGTTACCCGGATTAATCGCGGCATCGGTCTGAATAAGGTCGTACAGCGTCTGCCCGGCGGATAGCGGTATGGAAACCCCCTGCCCGCTAACGATACCGGCGGTAGCCCCTATCCCCATACCCAGTGAATTACCGATAGCGGTTACCCAGTCACCTACCTGCAAATTAGAGGAATCGCCTATCTTAGCCGCGGGCAGATTTTTAGCGTTGATTTTGACTACAGCCAGGTCAGTGAGAGAGTCAACTCGTACCATCTCAGCAGAAAAAGTACGGCCATCATCCAGCGTTACCGTAACGGTCTCCGCTCCCTGAACCACATGGTTATTGGTAACGATAAGCCCATCCTCATCTATAACCCACCCCGAACCGGCCGCTTCCTGCGTATATGAACCGGTGAAAATGCTGTAGCCGGGGACGGTGGTGTTAATAGCGACTACCGAGGGCTTAACCCTAGCCACCACCTCGGCAATACCAGGTAATGCCGAGGCACTATTACCTACAGAAGGCAGGGAAAAATCAGGGTCAATCGGAGTAGCCGCAGGGGTGGTTGGCGGCGCCGGAGACGGGCTGGGCGGCGGGGGACTTGGAGAAGGTGAGAGGTCTATTCCAGGCAGAGCACAGCCGGCCCCGAGAAACATAGACAGCAGTACGACAAGACAGACTAATAGATATACTTTCTTGGCCTTTTTCATGACATCTATTATTCTAGCACCACCGCCAGATTAGTCAAGGGAAAATACTCCAAAAGATAAAGAAATAGAGGAGTCGGGGTAAAACCCCGACTCCTCATCTCTACAATGTAGTCTCGTTTAAAGCTCTATGCCCCGGGCACTTTGGGCAGATGAGCCAGCGCCTCTTTAACTTTCTCCTCCGGATAAGCATAGTCCTCAAGCTTACCCGACAGATAGGCTTCATAAGCCGCCATATCAACATGTCCGTGTCCGCTGTGAGCCAGCAGGATTGTCTTTGCCTCGCCGGACTCCTTGCACTTGAGCGCCTCGTCAATGGTTACCCTGATAGCATGGTTTGTCTCCGGAGCGCTGATAATGCCCTCGGTGCGGGCAAAGGTAATCCCCGCCGCAAAAGTTTCCAGCTGATTTACCGCTCTGGCTTCAATCAACCCCAGCTTATGCAGGTGGCAGATAATAGGCGCCATCCCGTGGTAGCGGAGGCCGCCGGCATGGACTGGCGGGGGAATAAACTCATGCCCCAGAGTGTACATCTTGAGCAGAGGAGTAAGCCCCGTGACATCACCGAAGTCATAGGCATACAACCCCTTGGTCAGGGTGGGGCAACTGGCTGGCTCAACATTGATGACGCGCAGGTCTGGCTTAGCCCCGCTAATCTTGTCTCTTACCCAGGGCAGGAACTGCCCGGCAAAGTTAGAGCCACCGCCGATGCAGCCGACGATAATATCCGGATAGGCATCAGCCATCTCCATCTGCTTCCGGGTCTCCTCACCAACGATTGTCTGGTGCAACAGAACATGATTAAGCACGCTACCCAGAGAGTAATGGGTATCGTCGCGGGACACCGCTTCCTCAACTGCCTCACTGATGGCCAACCCCAGACTGCCCGGGCAATCGGGGTCTTTCGCCAGCATATCCCGACCCGACTTGGTTTCCTGGCTGGGGCTGGGCACACACGTAGCCCCCCAGGTCTCCATCATGATGCGGCGATACGGCTTCTGATGGTAGCTGATGGCCACCATATACACCTTTATTTCCACGCCAAATAAAGCGCCGCCCAATGAAAGCGCACTGCCCCACTGCCCCGCCCCGGTCTCGGTGGTGATGCGATTTATGCCTTCCTTCTTGTTATAGTAAGCCTGGGCGACAGCGGTGTTGGGTTTGTGGCTCCCCCCCTGACTTGTTCCTTCATATTTATAGAAAATTTTGGCTGGTGTATCCAGAGCCTTCTCCAACCGATATGCCCGATGCAGAACGGTGGGCCTCCACGTGCTGTAAATCGCTTGAACCTCTTCCGGAATATCGATATTGCGCTCCGGGCTGAACTCCTGCATAATCAACGCCATAGGGAATAGTGGCGCCAGGTCATCAGGGGTTACCGGCTGCCCCGTACCCGGATGCAAAACCGGCGGTAGTGGCTCCGGCAAATCGGGCAGGATGTTATACCATTGAGTCGGCATATCCTTCTGCTCCAGGAAATACATTGCTTTTTCCATTTTTTCTCCTTTAAATTTTTTAGTTTATATGCTAGCTGTTATCTATCCACCTCGGCCCCCACGGGGCCACCTCCACGATATGATAAACATATTGTTACCTCCTTATTAAAAAACCCCCCGTCCCTTAAAGGGGCGAGAGGCTTACTTCCGCGGTGCCACCCTTCTTAGTCAACGGTAGTGAAACTGGAATAAGTCGACTATCTCAATCAGGTACGGAGGTTATAATATCCACCTCGATACCCTGGGGTTTGATAACGCTTCCCTGGCGACAAAGCCTACTCGCTAACCAGCTTTCGGTTTGCAGCTCCCAAGTCCATTCGGCTTCTGCGTCAGCATCGGCTCACACCTTACCCGACTCTCTGCGCCTCGCTCAAAGCTTACTAGTCCTGCTCACCGCCTTTACATATTCAATTTAAAATTAGAATATAACCTACTTTTGATTATTTGTCAATAACCTATGCCCTAAGAGGAAATCGTGAAGTTAGCCAGTTAAGCTAAAACTGTCTTTTCAAAATTCAGCAACTCATCAACCGTAATAGGTACTATTTCTAGTCCCTCAACTGTCTGTGCTCGCTTTATTTCCTTCACTGAATCTTGAGAAAACCCAAAAGCTACGAAGTAACCCTTTAACCGTTTATCTCTACGCATAGCAGTCTGGAATTTATCAATATCTGGTCTACCCGCTTTGTCCACTTGTTTAACTTGGATTGGATACCATTTATCCAGTGTTTCAAAGAAATCACCTTTATGGGTTTTTTCTATGTCAGCAAGATACAGACGCCCATCTATACCGTAGTCACCTACTTTAACTTGATTAGGTATCCCCCCAAGAGCAACCACAGCCCAGTTTTGGAACTCAAAATGTGGCATTCGCCGTAATTGTTCAATCGTCTTAGGCATGTCTTTCAGGATGAAGTCAGTCCCTTCTTTTAAGCCAAGCCGTTTTTCAAGGCGTTCTGCCATGACACGACAAGCGGTAGGTGAAAAATCTATACCAATCCACTTTCTTTTCAGTTTGGCAGCAGCTTCAAGTGTAGTACCACAACCACAAAACGCATCAAGCACGAGGTCTCCTTCATTGCTACTGGCAGTAATAATGCGCTCCATTAAAACAAGAGGCTTTTGTGTTGGATAACCCAAGCGCTCATCTGAGGCGGGTCCAATAGGTGGAATATCAAGCCATATATTTTTAAGTAATGTACCTTTCATTTCATTCTTAAATCTCTTGAGGTAAGGTCTACCCGTTTTCGACCATTCTAATCGTCCATCTTTGTTTAAAGCTTCTAGTTTATCTAAGGTTACACGCCATCCCCATTTTGGCATATATCCTTTATATTCGTAAGTTAGGTTCGGACGTTCTCCCATAGTTGCAGAACGGATGATATGGTCTAGACGATAATCACCCCTAAGAGGGTCATTATATCTATAAAACTGGCGAAGGTATGTTGGGTCATGTTCAGAATACTGCGGATTCCAAGTAAATTTTTTAGAATTAGCATAGTAGAAGATGGTATCGTTCACTTGTCCAAATTTCTTCGAGTCATTGTGTGAGCTAGTGCGTTGCCATATTATTTCATTTCTAAAATTATCAAAACCATAGATACGGTCTAATTCTACTTTTACGTAATGGCTTACATGCCAGTCGCAGTGATAATAAAAACTTCCAGTTGGTTTGAGTATACGATGCAGTTCCTTTAATCGTAGGCGCATCCAATCAAGATATGTCATCGCATCACCAAATCTATCTTCAAAAGCGCGTCTTTCTTGAGCTTCGCCCCAAAACACTTCGTATTGCCTACTGGTATTAAAAGGGGGGTCAATATAAATCAGGTCAACAGAATCATCAGGAATGTATTTCCCAATAACCTCTAGATTATCACCACAATATATGACATTCGCATCCATACGGACACGATTTTAGACCCCTAGTAAATATAAGTCAAATTCTTAACTTCAAAATGATACACTACCCACTCAATTAGGTTAGTTTCCTACTTATTGACAGGGAAATCAAATCTGCTAAACTATCTATTTAATCCCAACAAAATCAGGAGGTGAAAAATGCCAACCAACTTGAAACAGATGCTGGAAGATACCGCCCAAAGGTATGGAGGAAAGACAGCTATCGTTTCGGGTGAGCGCCGGGTATCCTACTCGGAACTGGATGAATCCTCAAATAAGATAGCCAATGCCCTGATGAAAATGGGGGTAAACAAAGGCGACCGGGTGATAATTCTGCTGCCCGATACTCCGGACTCCATCATTAACTATTTTGGGGTAATGAAGTGTGGCGGTGTCGCTGTCCGCCTGAACCCCCGCTCCAAGGTTGAGGAAATAACTCCTTTTATCAATGATTGCCAGCCCAGGGTGCTGATTACCGAGAGCACAATTCTGGAGACACTAATACCGTCTCTACCCACCTTCAAGTCGATTGAGAAAATTATAGATGTAAGCTCCAAACACAACGAAGGGCAATTCGTCAGCTACCAGGAGATTATAAATACTGGTTCCCCGCAGCCTACCGATGTGGCAACCGAATTTGAAGATGTAATTGATATCGCCTATACCTCCGGAACTACCGGCATACCTAAAGGTATTATGCTGACCAACAACACGCTGGTTACGGGAACAACCGCTGTCGCCAAGGGCTTTCAGCAAACCGATAAAGACGTAAACGTACTATTCGGCTTACCCCTGTATCATATGTTCGCCCTGGCCGCGGTAGTGCTGATATCAGTATATAAGGGCAGCACCGTAGTCATGGTGCCGGGGCTATCAATTGACGGCCTATTTGACACTATTGACAAGGAAAAGGCAACGGTACTGGTAGGGGTTCCCGCCATCTACGGACTGGCTATTGAAAAGGGCGAGAAGGAAGGGGTCAAGCACGATTTAAGCTCTATCCGCTTCTTCGGCAGTGCCGGCGCCCCGCTACCCGTAGAGAGCATCAAGAGTTTCAAGAAATTGTACGGTGCCGATATTGTCGGTTTTTACGGGACCAGCGAAAGCCCGGCAATTTTTACCATCCAGCCTCTTGACGGCACCGGGAAGATTGGCTCAATAGGCAAGATACACCCCGACCTCGAGTTAAAAATAATAGATGAAGAGAACAAGGAACTACCTCAAAACCAGGCGGGTGAGATAATCCTGAAGGGCTGTATGATGGCCGGCTATTATAAAAAACCAGAAGCCACCGGTGAGGTAATTAAAGACGGCTGGTACTACACTGCCGACATTGGCAAGATTGATGAAGACGGTTACGTGTTTATCCTGGGCCGGAAGAAGGACATGATAATCGTCAGCGGTCACAATGTCTATCCGGTAGATGTTGAAGATGTAATCCATACCCATCCCAAGGTAGCCGAGGCGGCCGTAATCGGAGTGCCTGACAAAGCCAGGGGCGAAGTGCTTAAAGCATTTATCGGCTTGAAGAAAGGGGAATCAGCCACCGAAACCGAAATTAAGAAATTCTGCCGTGAGCGCCTGGTCGACTACAAGGTGCCTAAAGAAGTAGTAATTCTGGACTCTCTACCCAGAACCGGCACCGGCAAGATACGCAAGCAAGACCTCAGGGAGAAATATTAATTTAACCCATTATCCCCGTCTCTTAAATTGGAATAAGCCAGGTCAGGCTGACTAGAGGAGAACTGCGCATGAAAAGAAGAGTCGTGGTAACCGGACTGGGGGCATTAACTCCCCTGGGAACGGGAGTGGAGAAAAACTGGCAATCTCTGCGTGAGGGTAAATCAGGCATTGGAGCGGTCACCAGAATTGATGTCAGTGCCTTCAAGACCAGGATTGCCGGTGAGGTGACCGATTTTGAGGCGCTGGACTTCATGGACAGGAAGATGGCAAGAAGGCTGGACCGTTTTACCCACTTTGCGTTGGCGGCAACCCGTATGGCGATGGAGGACTCCAAATTGACCGTCAACCCTGATATCGCCGACCGGGTAGGAGTGGTAATAGCCACCGCTGCCTGCGGCATAGAAAGCCTGATAAAAAACCATACGCTGTTACTTAAGGGAGAGGGACACCGCATTTCACCTTTCTTCGTGCCCAGCTTCCCGGGTAATATGGCAGCGGGGCAGGTTGCCATTACATTCGGGGCGAAAGGACCCAATCTCTGCCCGGTAACCGCCTGTGCCGCCGGAACGCATGCCCTTGGCGAGGCGTTTAGAATTATCAAGACGGGTGAGGCCGAGGTAATGATTGCCGGTGGCACCGATGCCGCCATTAGCCCCCTCATTTTTGCCGGACTGGATGCCGGCGGATTCACCTCAAAACGGAATGACGAGCCGGAGAAAGCCAGCCGTCCCTTCGATAAAAACCGTGACGGCTTTGTCTCCAGCGAGGGCTGCGGCGTAGTCATCCTGGAAGAGATGGAATACGCCCTGAACCGGGGGGCTAAAATCTACGCAGAGGTGCTGGGGTACGGTCGTAATAGCGATGGCTACCATATAGTCGCCCCCGACCCCGAAGGAGAAGGCGCCGCTAAATGTATGAAACTGGCGCTTGATGACGCCGGTATTTCGATTGATAAGGTTGATTATATTAATGCTCATGGTACATCAACGGTATTAAATGACATAGCGGAAACCAGGGCAATAAAGAAGGTCTTCGGCGAGCTTAGTTACAAGGTACCGATAAGCTCCAATAAGTCAATGATAGGTCACCTGTGGGGTGCGGCGGGAGCTGTGGAAGCCATATTCTCAATCCTGTCTATCACCCACGGTACTATACCCCCGACCATCAACTATGAGACCCCAGACCCTGAATGTGACCTCGATTATGTGCCTAATGTAGCCAGAAAGGCCGAGGTAAAGATAACCCTGTCTAATTCCTTTGGTATTGGTAGCACCAATGCCACCTTGATTTGCGGTCGGTTCCTGCCGTAGTCAGACCATTTCTTAATGACCGGCAATTACGACTAGTCTGCTTGCTATGCTTGGGAATATACGCTATGATACTTAGCGAAACTAGGTATGATAACAGAGGAGGTAACTAAGATGCCTCAAAGACCCGAGTTAATGAAAGGTAATGTTGATTCCCTACTACTTTGTTTGATAGGCCAGCAGCCAATGTATGGCTACCGAATTATGAAGGAACTTAACAACAGAAGCCAGGGCTACTTCAAGTTTAAGGAAGGCACTCTCTATCCAGCTCTCCACCGCCTAGAAAAAAATGGTTTAATCCAGGGTCAGTGGCAGGTGCTACCAAGTGGACAACAGCGAAAGTACTATCAGATTACGGAAAAAGGCCTGTCTACTCTGGTGGAGAAAAGAAGCCAATGGCGCGACTTCCTAGTTGCCATGAACATGATTATTCAGCCGACCAGTGGCTGATATGAGGTAGGGCAATGACCGCCATCTTACGTCACTATTTAAACGATATCAAGAATAACCTCAGGCTTGACCGCTCCACGGAGAAAGAGGTTATCACCGAACTGGAGACCCACATTGAGGACAGGCTCCAGGAGATGCGCCAGGCGGGGCTTTCAGAAGAAGAAGCCGCCAACAAATGTGTGAAACTCCTGGGTTCCGCTAAGCTGGTAGCTCGCCAGATATATGAAACTCACAGCCAGGGCAGCTGGAAGCAAGCATTACTAGCCTCAATGCCACACCTGATTTTTGCCCTACTGTTTATTTTGAACTGGTGGCACGGTATTAGTGTCCTATCAATCACGCTCATTTTAACCCTCGGCATAGCGATATATGGCTGGTGCCATAATAAACCAACCTGGCTTTTCCCGTGGCTGGGTTTTTCTCTGCTGCCGGTACTGGTTGCCGGTCTCCTCTTACTCTATCTACCTAAAATCTGGTCATGGCTGGCAATAGCCCTTTATATCCCGCTGGCTTTGTGGTTAATATACTCCGTTATGGTTCAGACCATAAAAAGGGATTGGCTATATAGCTCCTTAATGCTGCTCCCCATACCTATCATCGTTGGTTGGTGCTTAGCTGTGGAAGTGGACGGTAGCTTTCCTGGACTCAGTATACAAAGAGTCCACTATTTTGCTCCCTGGATTGGACTAAGTTTCCTGGCTTTAGCGACAGCGGTAATTACATTCATTCGCCTGAGACAGCGCTGGCTAAAGATAGCCATACTGGTAATATCGGGGCTGCTAACTCTAACCATGGTAGCCTATTATGCTAATGGCAGGCTCGGCCTGACCGCCTTCTCGGTTCTTTTTATAGTGATGCTGGGAATCTTCCTGAGCCCGGCATTGGCAGAACGCAAGATAAGAAAAAGAGAACTAACCGCGAGAGGAATCTGTGACGCAAGAAGTAGCCGTTATTACTGATAGTTTAGCCTGCCTGACACCAGAAACGGTGAAACAATATCAGGTGCGGATATTACCTATTAATCTTTATTTTGGGGATAAGGTTTACAGGGACGGAGTAGACATAACCCCCAGCGAAGCTTATGAGCTATTCTTAAAAGACCCTAAATATTGGGCTACCTCGGCGCCACCACCTGCGGAGTGCCTCAAAGCCTTCCGCGATGTAAGTAAGAAGAGCCGAAATATCCTCTGTATAACTGTCTCCTCTAAATTGAGCATGGTTTATGAAAGCAGCCTGCTAGCCAAAGAGGCAGCTAAAACAGACCTTCCCGGCATAAACATCGAGGTGTTGAACTCCCATACCGCCACCGCCTCTGAAGGTTTTGTGGCGCTGACCGCAGCCCGGGCAGCCGCCGAGGGTAAAAACCTGGATGAGGTAATCAAGGTTGCCGAAACAACAAGAGACAGAGTAACAATGATTGCCCTTTTGGACACGATGCGCCATGTTTACCGCTCGGGGCGAATACCCAAAATAGCCTCTCAAGCCGCGTCCATGTTAAATATCAAGCCCATACTTACCATTTCCCCGGCAGGAGTAGTGCGCTTCCGGGGAGCGGTCAGAAATAAGGAGCATGGAGTCAACCAGCTCATCAGCAAAATGAGAAATAAAGTGAAAGAAAATCCGGTACATGCTGCCGTGATGCATGCCTATGCCAGAGAGGAAGCCGAACAGCTAATGAAACGAGTCGCCTCCGAATTCGATTGCGTCGAACTATGGCTCACGGAGTTCAGTCCGGTAATGGGCTATGCCTGCGGCACGGGAACCCTGGGTCTGGCTTTCTACTGCGATGAGGCGAGGAATTATTAGATTAATATGGGTAATAAAGTAGCCATCGTAACTGATACCACCGCCTGCATCCCCAAAGAGCAGGTGGAGGAATATGGCATCGAAGTGGTGCCCATAGAGTTTATCTTTGGAGACAAGGTCTATCGCGATGGGATAGACATGAGTCCCTCCGAGTTTTACACACGCCTCCGGCAGGCGGAGAAGCTGCCCACTACCTCAGGCTCTTCACCCAGTCCCTTCCTTGAGGCTTACCGTAAAGCCAGCCAGAGGGCAGACAGTATTCTCTGTATCACTCTGGCGGCTAATCTCAGCGGCATGTTCAACGCCGCCCAACTGGCCAGGACAATGGCCAAAGATGCTCTTCCCAATGTAGTGATAGAAATAATCGATTGCCGGACCGCCGCCGCCGCCCAGGGGCTTATTGTTCTGGCTGCCGCCAAAGCAGCCGCCCAGGGGAAAAACCTGACCGAGGTAATTGAGATAGCCAGAAGTGTGATGCAACGGGTGAACCTGTTTGCCTCTCTGGATACTCTTTACTATCTGGTCAAAGGAGGGCGTGTCCCCAAAGCCGCTGCCTTAGCCAGTTCGCTGCTCAAGATTAAGCCCGTTTTTACTATTAACAGTGGCGATGCCAAGCCGGTAACCAATCCCAGAACCACTCAGGGGGCTATAAAGCGCATAATAAAGATAATGGGGAAGAAAGTAGCCAAGGGGCAGCCGCTACATGTGGCAGTGGTGCATGCTGACGCCCCTAACGAAGCTATGGAAATCAAGAACCGCATTGCCTCTCACTTTAACTGTGAAGAACTGTTCATCACCGAATTTACCCCGGTAATGGGGGTGCACACCGGGCCAGGGTTAATCGGGGTCGCTTTTTATAGCGGGGACTAGAATTACCTAGCCAAATCAGGTGAAACGTTCTATAATCAGGGTATGGAAAATACCCGGCTTGCTTCTGATGTGCAACGGCTAACCGGGAGCCTGGGGCATCTTCCTGAACCAGTAGTTAAGCCAGCACTTATTGCGGTCAGCGGTCTGCCCGGCACCGGTAAATCTTACTTGTGCCACCAGCTGGCCCAAAGACTACCTCTGGCAATTCTGGAAAGCGATGCTTTGCGTAAGGTTCTTTTCCCATCGCCAAGCTACAGCGCGCCGGAGAGTTCGCATCTTTTCCGGACTATCCACCTTCTCATAGAACGGCTGCTGAAAAGGGGCGTTTCTCTCATTCTGGATGCCACCAACCTATCGGAGCGAGACCGCGAGTATCTCTACCGGATAGCCGACCGCCTGGGTGTCAAGCTGATTCTGGTACGGGTCGAGGCACCGACGGAAGTAGTTAAGGAGCGACTTAAAATCAGGCAGGCAGAAGTGACCCCGGAGAATAACTCGGATGCCGACTGGGCAGTATATCAGAAGATGAAGACATCGGCTCAGAAAATCAAACGGAACCATTATGCCGTGGATACTTCGCGGGATATTACCCCCGTTATAGACAAAATTGCGAGAGAAGTAGAACGCTAGATTTCAGAGACGAAAGGAGCATTAAAATGGAGATTAAAACTATAGTTGGTGATATTGCCCAAAGTAAAGTCGGCGCTATCATCATCAGTTTCTTTGAAGGCATGAAAAGCCCGGATGGTGAACTGGCTAACATTGACCAGGCCCTGGATGGGGCTATCTCTCAACTTATCAAGCAGGGGGAGATTAAGGGCAAACTTAACGAGATTACCCTCATTCACAGCCTGGGTAAGCTGCCCGCCGACCGGGTGGTGGTCGCCGGTCTCGGCAAGCAAGAAGAGTTGACTCCGGATAAAGTCAGAGGAGTAGCCGCTGAAGCCTGCCGTAGATTACGCCAAGCGGATGGGAATACTATTGCCGCCACCGCCCTGGGAGCCGGGATAGCCGGTATAACCCCGGAAGCCGCGGCTCAAGCCGTAACCGAAGGCGCGCTGCTTGGTCTATACACCTTCCGCAAGCACATCACCAAGGAGGCTGAGCACGGCGAGATTAAGCAGTTATCGATAGTGACCGGTCAGCAGGCAGCACTGCCCGCTCTGGAGCAAGGGTACGACAAGGGCCGGATATCAGCCGAGGCAACTAACCTAGCCCGTGATATGGTAAATGAACCAGCCAACTATATGACTCCCGTCCAGATGGCCGATATGGCTAAGGGACTGGCTAAAACCTATGAGATGGAAATCAGTATCCTGGAACGGGAACAGATGCAGGAACTGGGCATGGGAGGGCTTTTAGGAGTGACGCAGGGGAGCCAGCAACCGCCCAAATTTATTATCCTCCGCTATCAAGGCAGTGACTCTACCGATATTGATTTAACACTGGTCGGCAAGGGTATAACTTTTGACTCAGGGGGTATCTCCATAAAGCCGTCAGAGAAAATGGATGAGATGAAGGGGGATATGGCGGGAGGTGCCGCAGTTATGGCGGCCGTAAGTGCCATTGCTCAACTCAAACCAAAGACTAACGTTATGGCGATTATTCCTGCTGTCGAGAATATGCCCAGTGGTAACGCCCTCAAGCCGGGCGATATTATCACCGCAACCAACGGTAAGACCATCGAGATTATCTCCACCGATGCCGAGGGACGACTTATCCTGGCTGACGCCCTGGGCTACGCTAACAAGCTCGGTACCAGGCTTATGGTTGATGTAGCCACTCTGACCGGAGCCTGTAGAATAGCCCTGGGCGACATCTGCAGCGGTGCCTTTGGCAATAACCAGGAATTGATAGACAAGGTACTCGCCGCCGGCGCCGAAGCCGGGGAGCTACTCTGGCAGATGCCAATGTACGAGCAATATAAAGAGCAAAACAAGAGTGAAGTAGCCGATATTAAAAATACCGGCGGCAGATACGCCGGAGCTATCACTGCCGCCCAGTTTTTAGCCGAGTTCGTTGGTGACACTCCCTGGGTACACCTGGACATTGCCGGTCCTTTTTTAAGCGACAGGGAACGAAACTATCTGGTTAAAGGAGCTACCGGAGTAGCCGTTCGCACCCTGATAAACCTCGCCATAGCTCTGGCTAAAGAGAAAAATAAGGGAGGGAAGGGATGAAGGTCATAGTTCCACTGGCAGAGGGATTTGAAGAAATCGAGAGTGTCACCATCATTGACATTCTAAGGCGAGCCGGCATAAAGGTTACCGTTGCCGGACTAAAGGAAGGCGCCATTGATGGTGGCCATGGCATCAGGGTAATACCTGATACAGTGATAGACAAGGTTAGTGCGGATGATTTTGACGCCATAGCTCTTCCCGGTGGCTATCCGGGATTCGTCAATCTAGGTGAGAGCGAAAAGGTGCTGAATCTGGTAAGAGAGATGCATGACAAGAATAAATTTGTTACCGCCATATGTGGTGCCCCGTCGGTGCTGGGTAAAGCAGGCGTAATTCAGG
Organism: uncultured Dehalococcoidales bacterium; assembly: GCA_964558705.1. GTDB lineage: Bacteria > Chloroflexota > Dehalococcoidia > Dehalococcoidales. Next base: position 2,034 of record CAZLFC010000017.1, on the reverse strand, counting down.
GCAAAAGGGCTACCATCTTCCCTGGAATGGAAGACACCCTGACCGGGGCCCAACCCAGCCAGGACAGGGTGGTTGTTGACGGCAAGATTATCACCAGTCAGGGGCCAGGGACAGCCATGGAGTTCGCCATCAAGTTGGTCGAGATACTGGCGGGCAAGGGCAAGGCAGAGGAAGTAACCAAGAGTGTCCTGGCTAAATTATAGCGCAGAAATAGCTACGGCAAGCCAATAAATAGTCTATTCTTATGTTGACTAAAATGGTAAAATAATGTATGTGGGACAGGTTAGGGGAAGAAACCGAGAAACATAATTTGGACATAAGCTGTATCGTTCTTGCCGGCGGCAAGGGCTCGCGTTTAGGACAAAACAAGATAGCAGAGGTTATTGGTAATAAGAATTTACTACAGAGGGTAGTAGCCTGTCTTGGCTTCTTTAATAAAGAAATTATTATAGTTACCGCTACAAAACAACCCCTTTCACAACTTACCGACCACCCAAACTTGAGAATACTAACCGATACCTACCCGGGGAAAGGCTCACTGGGGGGTATCTATACTGGATTAGCCACATCGGATTCATACTATAACCTTGTTGTTGCCTGCGATATGCCATTCCTGAACCAAGCCCTGCTAAGCTACATGATACGGATTTCGGCTGGCTACGACCTGGTAATCCCTAGGGTGGGGAAATTTGTTGAACCACTCCACGCCATTTACTCCAAGGATTGCCTGGCCCATATAGAAGAGCTATTTAAGCAGGGTAATTTAAGAGTTAGCGAACTTCTCAACATGGTCAGGGTAAGGTATGTAGAAGTTGACGAGATTGACCGGTTCGACCCCAAGCACCTGAGCTTCTTCAATATCAATACCAAAGCCGAGTTAAAGATGGCACAGGAACTGGCTACAGGAGATAAGAACGATGATAAGCGTTGAGCAGGCTTTGGAGAAAGTCCTTAGCTATGTAAATATTCTGAACGAGGAAGAGAGACCTATCCTGGACTGCCCGGGACAGGTTCTGTCAGAGGATGTCCACTCCGATATTAACATTCCACCGCTGGATAATACCGCTATGGATGGTTACGCCGTCCTCTCGAAGGATACTCACGGTGCTAGTCCCCAATCCCCCCGATTTCTACGGGTTATTGATGCCGTGGCGGCTGGCTCTATTTCCCGCTTTAAGGTAGAGTCGGGCACGGCTATCCGCATTATGACCGGAGCACCAATCCCCGAAGGCGCCGACAGTATAGTAAGATTTGAGGATACCGATGAGGCTCAGCGTGAGGGAGCACCTACGGAGATAGGCATTCTGGTTGAGGTGGAGCCGGGTAAAGAAATTCGTCGAGCCAGCGAGGACATTACCCAAGGCTCACTGGTATTAAGCCACGGGACAACAATCAGACCCTCGGAGGTCGGTGTTATGGCATCACTGGGGCGCAGTGCGGTAAAGGTTATTCGCCGTCCCATTATAGCTATCCTGGCTACCGGAGATGAGCTGGTAGAAATCGATAAACCTCTACCGGCCGGCAAAATATACAACAGCAATACCTACAGCGTGGCGGCGCTGGTTCAGCGCTATGGCGGTATCCCCAGGCTCCTGGGGATAGCCCAGGATAGCGAAGATTCCGTGGTAACCAAGCTGCGCCAGGGGCTGGATGCCGATATGCTGATAACCACCGGCGGTGTTTCTATGGGCGACTATGATGTGGTAAAAGACGTTCTGGTGAAACAAGGGGAAATTACCTTCTGGACAGTCAGAATGAAACCAGGTAAACCATTAGCCTTTGGTATGATTAAGAGGCATGACCAGACCGGCCAGGTTACGAGCATACCCCACCTTGGTTTGCCCGGTAACCCGGTTAGCTCTATGGTCACTTTCGAACTATTCGTTCGCCCGTCTATCCTTAAAATGATGGGGAAGAAAAATCTAACCAAGCCCACTGTAGAAGCAGTGCTGGAAGACCACATTATAAACACTGATGGACGCCGTATCTTCGCCCGGGCTGTAGTTGAAAATCGACGCGGTCAATATTTTGCCC
>CAZLFC010000016.1:0-17689 GCA_964558705.1 uncultured Dehalococcoidales bacterium | reverse complement strand
AGGGCGACTCCGCCGGCGGCTCCGCCAAGCAGGGGCGGAATCGTCGCTTCCAGGCAATACTGCCGCTGCGCGGCAAAATCCTCAATGTGGAAAAGGCATCACCGGAAAAGATGCTGTCCCACGCTGAAATCCGCGCTATCATTACGGCGCTGGGCTCCGGCATTGATGATGAATTTGACCTGACCAAGCTCCGCTATCACCGGGTTATTATCATGACTGACGCCGACGTCGACGGCTCTCACATTCGCACCCTGCTGCTTACCTTCTTCTTCCGCCATATGGTGCCGCTCATTAACAACGGTCACCTCTTCATTGCCCAGCCACCCCTGTACCGGGTTAAAGCCGGCAGAGCTCAGAAATGGGTCTATTCGGACCAGGAAAAGGAAGAGGTAATGCGCGAGATGAAAGAGTCCAGAACTACCGAGGTGCAGCGCTACAAGGGTCTGGGAGAGATGAGTGCCGAGCAGCTATGGGAAACCACCATGAACCCGGCCACCCGCACCATGCTTACCGTAAATCTGGACGACGCCGCCCACGCCGACCACACCTTCCATGTCCTGATGGGCGAAGAAGTGCCACCTCGTAAAGCCTTTATCCATGCCCACGCCAAGAGCGTCAGGAACCTGGATATCTAGGCTCTAAATAATTACTGATAAAAAGAGGGGCGCTGGACAAAGGTCATCCAGCGCCTTTTTTAGCTTCTGCCACTCCTGTTTAAGCTTGAGTAATACTACTCCTCCGCCGGCCAGAGGTCTATTATCCCCGTAAAATCATACCCCTTCTTCTTCAGCATCTCGCTACCGCCCTCGTGGCGGTCAACGATGACGATAACCTTCGCCACCTTACAATTGGCGGCTTCCGCCGCTTCTATAGCCCGACTTATTGAGCCGCCGGTAGTAATAACATCATCCACGATAGCTACCCGAGAGCCTTCCTTGAGATGGCCCTCCACCCTCCGCCGGGTGCCGTGCTCCTTGGTCTCTTCCCTGACGATAAACGAGGGCAGCGGCTTCCCCTCCAGGTGGCTGACTAAAGCCACCGCCGCCACCATGGGATAACCCCCGATGGCTACCCCGCCGACAGCATCAACACCAGCCTCAGAGAGCAGGTCCAGGACTGCCTTCCCTACTAAATACGCCCCTTCCGGTGATAAGGTCAGTTTCTTCCCCTCAAAATAATGGTCACTCTTCTTCCCGGAAGTAAGGGTAAACTCGCCTTGCATCAATGCCCCGACCTCGTAGGCGAGCTCCAAAATCCGCCTGGTATTATCGGTATCTACTCCCAGCGCCAATGTTGAGCGTCCCTGCATTTTACAACCTCCGTAATGTTGCTTCGGCTTAATCCCTGATATATAATCCGTTTTTTTTGATGTATTTATTCACCGCCTCGGGAACGAGATGGCGGATGGACAGCCCCTGGGCGACCCGTTTTCTAATCTCAGAGGAGCTAACCTCCAGCATAAGCTTATCCATTGCCATCACCCGCTTCGACATCCCCGGGATATCGACTTCCAGCTTTTTAAGATTGGGGCGCGGAAAGTCGGGACGGGAAACCGCCACCAGGTGACACAGCGTAATCAGCGTGGCTGGCTCCTGCCACTGAGGCAGTTCGGCCAGATTATCCCAGCCTAAAATCAGAAACAGCTCATCCTCATCCGCCAGGCGACCCCGCAGCTCGGTCAGGGTATCTACCGTATATGAGGGGCCCGGCCGTTCTATCTCCATGGTCGACAGTTCGAAGTAAGGTTTATCGGCAATGGCCAGTTGTACCATCTGGATACGATGCTCCGCCGTCGAAACAAGACTATCCATCTTCAACCACGGCTGACCGGCCGGCACAAAAATAACCCCGGATAGGTTCAGCCAGACTCTCGCCTCCTCGGCTATAATGAGATGCCCATCATGGATGGGGTCAAAAGTTCCTCCCAGAACACCAATATTCATGTTATCACCACTCCCATTCTAGACTCCCACAACGAACTTTATCGCCGGGCCTGGCGCCTGCTTTCTCCAAAGCCTTGCTTACGCCCAGCCTCACCAGCTGTCTCTTAAGCTGGTGCTGCGTCTCCGGGCTGGCTACCCCTTTCCGGTCCACTATGCGCTCCAGCTTAGGCACCACCACGACAAAGGTATCGCCTTCCTTATACACCCTGGTGCCGGTGGTCTTGGGCTGGGGGCGGAAAACCTTGCGGGGGGTCCTCTCAACAGCCTTCTCCCTTACCGTCACCTCACCCAGTAGCTTCATCGCCTCAGCCATCAACTCGGCAACCCCCTCCCCGGTTTCTGCCGAAACGAAAAAGGGCACGGTCCCGGCCTCACCGAAGGCATCCCTTAACTGGGCCAGCCGGGCCTGTACCTCGGGTAGATCGATTTTGTTTACCGCCACAATTTGCGGCTTCTGAGCCAGAGCCGAATCAAATAATTTGAGCTCGCCATTGACCTGTTTCATATCTTCCATCGGCGACGCGGAGCCCCCGTCTATCAAATGCAGAAGCATCCTGGTGCGCGCCACATGGCGCAGGAAATCGTGCCCCAACCCCCGCCCCAGATGGGCATCCTCTATCAATCCTGGAATCTCCGCCAGGACGAAGCTTCGTTGACCGACGTCAACCACTCCTAAAACAGGCTCACGGGTAGTGAACGGGTAACTGGCTATCTTGGGCTTGGCTGCCGAAGCTGCCGCCAGCAGGGTTGACTTGCCCACATTAGGATAACCAATAATACCAATATCAGCAATAAGCCTCAACTCTAAAATTATGGATTTCTCTTCCCCGGCCTCCCCCCTCTGTGCAATCTGGGGGGCTTGATTGGTAGATGAAGTAAAGTGAGTATTGCCCAGTCCTCCTCTCCCCCCCTTGGCTACCACCACCCGCTGGCCGGGCTGCTCCAAATCGGCGATAAGAGCATCATCGCCTATTTGCATCTGGTAAGAGAGAACGGTACCCGCCGGAACGGATAATACCAGTTCCTCTCCCTTTTTGCCATGTCTCTTTTTACCTCTGCCACTCTCCCCATTTCCGGCTTTGTAAAACCTTTTCTGCCGGAACACACGCAGGCTGGTAACACTGGGGTCAGCCCTGACCACTATATCTCCGCCATCCCCACCGTCTCCACCGTCAGGACCACCGAACGGGACAAACTTCTCCCGTCTGAAGCTTACTACTCCATCTCCCCCTTTTCCAGCCCTCAAAACTATTTCACCCTTATCAAACATCCCCAATACTCTCAGAACAGCAGGTATAGACTATAGTAATGTAATATATACTGCATATAAAGATTAAGTAGGATTTAATATTAATTATAATATAACAACAAGCTAAATGGTATTGTGCCGGAAGGTTATCTTTCAGACGTTAAGGGAGGTTACGAGTTAAAAAAAGCCTTGAAGATATCAACATTTGAGGGCGGTTATCCACAAAGCCGGGAAAGTTACTCTCACCGTTCGGGTCATTAAGGTGGTAAGTTGCTCTATTTTCGGTGCAAACTTTGTTGAATTTCGGAGAGCTTGTGCTGAAGGTAGGGGTTAGAATCGATTTCGCTGGCTACTTTCTCGTAAGCGTGGATAATAGTTGAATGGTTCCTGCCGCCTAACGCTTGTCCTATCTTGGCCAGTGAGCAATCGGTTTCCATCTTGATAAGGTAAACTGCCAGCTGCCGGGCAAAAGCAGTTTCTTTATCTCTCCTCCGACCTTTCAGGTCTATGGGGGCGAGCTGGAAGCTGTTGGCTACCGTGTCTATAACTTGACTGGGTGTGATTGAACTCCCCGAGGGCTTTTTATTGGCTATATCCCTGAGGGCTTGAGCGGCAATGTCCGGAGTGAGGTAAGTTCTGGTCAGCCTGGCGAAGGCGATAACCCGGTTCAGGTAGCCTTCCAGCTCCCTTATGTTTTGTTTAATTTGTTGGGCCAGAAACTCCAGGACATCAGAAGAAACATTCATGCCCTCCTGCTCGGCTTTAGCTCGCAGAATAGACAGCCGTGTTTCCAGGTCAGGAGGTTGGATGTCAACGATTAATCCCCACTCGAAGCGGGAGCGCAAGCGGTCTTCTAATGAAGACATCGATTTTGGCAGGCTATTACTGGTGACGGCAATCTGGCGGTTACCGTTGTGTAATTCATTGAAGGTGTGGAAGAAAATTTCCTGCGTCTGCTCTTTACCGGCGATAAAGTGAATGTCATCTATCAACAACATATCAACACTTCTATATCTGTTGTTGAAATCCTCCGTTTTCTTGTCGTGGAGAGCAGCTATAAACTCGCTGGTGAACCGCTCGGCGCTAACGTAGAGTACCTGGAGATTCCTGGTTAGAGCTACATGGCCGATGGCCTGCAGCAGGTGGGTTTTTCCTAAACCCACTCCCCCGTATATAAATAGAGGGTTATAGCTACGCCCCGGGTTTTCGGCTATATCCAGGGCAGCGGAATGGGCTAAACGGTTACAATTGCCTACCACGAAAGAATCAAAGGTATATTTGGAGTTGAACCTCAGGGGGCCTATTTGTTTGCCGGCGGGAACTTTTGCCGGGGCACTTGCCGTGGCTTGATTTCGGTGCGCGGAATTCACTTGAAAGAGGACGTCGATGTCATCATGGTTGGTGAGCCCGATGAGTGCTTTTTCAATTAGACCGAGCTGGTTCTTACTTAAATACTCAGCGACGAAGGTATTAGGCACCCCAATAATAAACTGGTTATCCTGGTAGCTTAAGCCTACCGTTCTTTCAAACCAGGTCCGGTAGTTTGGCTTGCTGACCTGGACCTGTAATTCCCCCAGGGCGGCGTCCCATATTTCTGGTGCGGACCTATCTCCCATAAAGTGCTTCCCTAATATACCGCATATTTCACTATCTATAGCTATTGACGCTAACTCTATTTCGCGCCGGATTACCGGCAAAAGAGGAGTTATTTCTTAAAAAGCAGGTTTAGGAGGGAAGAAGGGGGATATTCTTAAAATATAACTTGTCGCCCTTCTTGGCAAGGGTTTTAGCGCTGGTTACCGGACGGTTTAACCCCCTGTTCTGCCTTAAAAGGTCTTCAGAACTTGCCCGTTGTCCCGATATTTAACCGATAGAGACAAAAGGGCTGAACGGCATAAAATATTCTCCAATTGGACAAAAGTCAAGTAATTTTACTTATAATACGAAGAGGACATTTTGACAGGCGGGACTTCTGGCAAAAGTTGTCGGATAGTTGGAGCCCCTGGCTCTCTGGCAAGGAGTTAGACTTTTTTGTTTAGTGAAAATTTATCAGATAAAGATGGAAGGTAAATATGGAAGGGGCAGGTTGTTAGAAAGGCGTACTAGTGCTAAAATTTAGCGCTGGGAGGATTAAAATGCGGGTTGTTTTTATGGGTACTCCTGAATTTTCCGTTTCTCCTCTGGAGTACCTTATTCGTAATGAATATCAGGTAGCGGCAGTTTACACCCAGCCAGATAAACCGACGGGTAGAGGCCGGGCCCTGGCTGCTTCACCGGTAAAGAGAGTGGCGCTGGCCCGGGAGCTGTCAGTGGTGCAGCCGGAAAGCCTGAAGGGAGAGAAGGCGGCAGAGCAGCTAAGGAGCTTTCAGCCCGATGTTATCGTGCTGGCTGCCTATGGTCAAATTTTACCCCGGGCGATTCTGGACATCCCCCGCCATGGCTGTATAAATATTCACCCGTCTCTGCTGCCCAGGTTTCGCGGGGCATCGCCGGTGGCAGCGGCAATTCTGGCGGGCGACGAGTTTACTGGCGTCAGTATTATGCAGATGGAAGCGGGTCTGGATACCGGACCGGTATTAGCCCGGGCACAGATTCCTGTTGCCTCCCGGGATACTACCGGCTCACTTACGGGTAAACTGTCTCTGATAGGGGCGCAGATGCTTCTTGAGGTTTTACCTCAGTGGGTGAATGGGGAGATTGCCGCCCAACCCCAGAATGAGGCAGAGGCTATCTATTCTGTCCCTCTCTCCAAGGGAGAGGGAGAGATTGACTGGCATATGCCGGCGATAGATATATGGCGGCGGGTGCGTGCTTTTCAGCCCTGGCCGGGATGTTTTACCAGATGGCAGGGCAAGCAGCTCAAGGTTATTGAGGCGGTGCCCCTGCCCGGGCAAGAAGCGATTGAGGTGGGGCAGGTAATAGCCATGAAAGGAATGGAGGCTGCCTTTGGTGTAGGGACGGGGGGTGGCGTTTTGGGAATATTAAGGGTGCAAATGGAGGGGAAGAAGGCTATGTCATCGGTAGAATTTTTGTGTGGGCAGAGGCAGTTCATCGGGGCGGGGTTGCCCTTGACTTAACCGGGGACTTATGCTAAATTGCCTCGTTCTTGTATAATAGTCTTTTATAGCTGGTAAGGAGGAGCTTTGTCTTTACCCGAAGATTTGGGGCGGTTTGTCACTCTGGTGGACATTATCGCCAGGTTGCGGGCGCCTGATGGCTGTCCCTGGGATAGAAAACAGACTCACGCCTCTCTGCGGGAGAACCTGCTGGAGGAGTGTTATGAGGTGTTGCACGCCCTTGATGAAGGGGCTTCAGGGAAACTTCGTGAAGAGCTGGGAGACCTGCTGATGCAGATAGTGTTCCATAGCCAGATTGCCGCCGAAGATGGTGAGTTTGAAATGGCAGATGTAATAGAAGGCATCAATACCAAGCTGATCCATCGCCACCCCCATGTCTTTGGCGAGAAGAAGGTGAACGGTGCTGAGGAAGTAGCCTATAAATGGCATGTTCTCAAACAGGAAGAGCGCGGTGCGGAGGCTTCTATACTGGAGAGTGTGCCCCGGCAGATGCCTGCCCTGGCTTACAGTCAGGAGATTCAGCATCGTGTGGCTCAGGTCGGCTTTGACTGGGCAGATGATAGTGGGGTTATCGATAAGCTGGTGGAGGAGGTCGGGGAGCTCAGACAGGCCAACAATCAGGAGGAGAAAGAACAGGAGTTTGGCGATTTGCTGTTTACGCTGGTAAATATCGCCCGCCGGCAGGGGGTAGATGTAGAAACAACACTGCGGCAGACAAACCAGCGCTTTTACCGTCGCTTCACTTGTATGGAGGAGGTCTGCCGTCAGCGCGGGGTTAACCTGGGAGAGCTGTCCTTTGACGAGCAAAACGAGTTGTGGGAGGAAGCCAAGAGCAAGTTGGAAGAATGAGGCTAATGGTCGGGGCGAGAGGATTTGAACCTCCGACCTCAGCGTCCCGAACGCTGCGCGCTAACCAAGCTGCGCTACGCCCCGCCACCACTATTATAGGCGGATTTAGCCAGCTAAGCAAGGATTAGGGTTAAATGAAGTATTGTGTTTTGATAATTGACGGTGCCGCGGGCTTGCCGCTGCCGGAGCGGGGAGGCAAAACCTGCCTGGAGCTTGCCGACACGCCGAACCTGGATGCTATGGTCCCAGAAGGGGTGATGGGGCTTGTCCGCACCGTGCCACCGGGAATGGAGCCTTCCAGTGCCTGCGCCTGCATCTCAATACTCGGCTATGACCCGACGGTATATTATCGGGGGCGGGCGGGTATAGAAGCCGTGAGTATGGGTATTCCTGTTAACGATGGAGAGGTCGTTTTCCGTTGCAATCTGGTGACGGTTAAGGACGGTAGGATGTGGGACTACAGCGCGGGGCATATCAACTCTGGTGAAGCCCGGCAGCTTATTTCGGCTTTAAACGAAAGCCTGGGGAACGATGATATTCGCTTCTACCCCGGCGTCAGCTACCGGCATATCTGCAAGCTCAAAGGGAGGGAGGATACTCTCCTGGCTACCTGCACTCCCCCGCACGACATTCCGGGGCAGCCGATTGACGGGTTTCTGCCCGAGGGCCAGGGTAACGAGCCGTTACGCGACCTGATGCGGCGCTCGGAGGCGGTTCTCCGGGACCATCCGGTGAATGTAGCGCGGCGGTCCCGCGGTGATAATCTGGCCACCATGATATGGCTTTTCTGGGGTAGCGGTCAGGCACCGGCGATACCCGCCTTCAGCCAGGTTTACGGGCTTAATGCGGCGATGACATCCGGGGTGGGACTTCTCCAGGGCTTAGCTCGAATGGCCGGGATGAAAGTATTGGATATTCCCGGGGTGACCGACGGACAGGATAATGATTACACGGCTCAGGCAGTCGGCGCGCTGGCGGCGCTTGAAGACCAGGAGATGGTGTTTATCCACATTGAAGCACCGGACGAAGCGGCGCATGCCGGTTTAATTGATGATAAAGTAGAGGCTATCCAGAAGGCGGATAAGGAGGTTATCAGTCGGCTCCGCTTCTGGAAAGAAGATAAACTTCGGCTGCTGGTTATGCCGGACCATCCCACACCGATTGAGGTTCGGACTCATACTGATGAGCCGGTGCCATTTCTGCTGTGGGGAGAGGGAATTGCTGCCAACGGGGCAGCCAGATTTAGTGAGGCAGAAGCAGCCAAAACTGGCTTGTTTATTGGTGAAGGATATAATATTATGAGCCAATTAATAAGACCGTAACAACTGGAACGTTAGCCGGAAGGTTAATTGGACTCTGAGGTTAAATAAATGGCGTTGATTGTTCAAAAATATGGCGGCACTTCGGTGTCGGATGCGGAGCGGATTAAGAAAGTCGCCCAGCGAATAGCCGCCACCAGGGATAACGGTGACCAGGTGGTGGTAGTGGTTTCGGCGATGGGGAAGACCACTGACGAGCTGATTAAGCTGGCGTATCAGATCTCTGAGTCTCCCAGCGAAAGGGAGCTTGACGTACTGCTCTCCACCGGAGAGATAGTATCCAGCACCTTACTGGCCATGATGCTGAGGGAGATGGGGTATGAGGCGATTAGCCTTAGTGGGGCTCAGGCCGGGATACAGACTGACGCAACTTACAGTCGGGCTCGAATTCTAAAGGTTGAATCCAAGAGGGTGGTTAGTGAGTTGGAAAAGGGGAGTATTGTCATTGTGGCGGGCTTTCAGGGAATTACGGAAGAGATGGATATAACCACTTTGGGGCGGGGAGGTTCCGATACTACGGCGGTAGCGCTGGCGGCCAGCCTGGGGGCGGAAGTATGCCAGATATATACTGATGTTGAGGGCGTCTATAGCGCTGACCCTCGTATTGTGCCGGAAGCTATAAAATCTGTCGAGATTGGCTATGATGAAATGCTGGAGATGGCGAACTACGGGGCGGGGGTACTTCACCCCCGGGCAGTTGAGCTGGGGGAGCTGTATAAAATTCCAATCCTGGTGGCTTCCAGCTTCACTCAAAACCCGGGAACATTAATTCATGGAGGGGCTTCTATGGAAGTGCGAAATAAGGTGAGAGGAATAGCTCATGATCTTGATGTGGCTAAAATTACGGTGGTCGGGGTTCCGGACCGTCCGGGCATTTCGGCGGCTATCTTCCAACCTTTGGCTGAAGCGGGTGTCAGTATAGATACCATTGTTCAGAACGCCAGTATTAACAATATTACCGACCTGACTTTTACGGTGGCTAAAAGGGATCTGGCGAAAGCGATGGAGGTCGTCGAGCCGATAGCACGGTCAATTGATGCCAGAGAGTGCGTCAGCGATGCCAAGCTGGGCAAGATTAGCATCATCGGTACCGGCATGCAGAATGCCCCGGGCTATGCGGCCAGGATGTTTAGGACACTCAGCGAACAGAACATAAACATTCAGCTTATTACTACCTCGGAGATAAGGATAACCTGTATCATTAGTGACACCGAGGTCAAGGAAGCAGTTCGTGCCTTGCACCGGGCTTTTGAACTGGAAGCACCAGAATAGATTGAATCGGGAAGGGTAGAGGATGGCATACCAGGAAGAAGAACAGGCAAGAATAATACGGCAGCGCAGTAAGCAGGCGATAGCTCTGGCGATGGAAGGTCGGTGGCGGGAGGCGGTAGCGGCTAATAAAAGTCTAATAGAGAGCTTCCCCACCGATGTCGATTCCCATAATCGTTTGGGCAGGGCCTATATGGAGCTGGGAGAATACGCCCAGGCAAGGGAATCCTACCGTCGCTCTGTAGAGCTCGACTCTTATAACGTCATTGCTCAGAAGAATCTTCAACGCTTGTCCCATTTGGAGGGAGCCGAGGTTGGCGCCGAGGACGACTCTCACCGGGTTGAGCCGCAGCATTTTATAGAGGAAACCGGTAAGGCCGGGGTAGTTACCCTTTTTCGCTTGGGTGCCCCGGAGGTGTTGGCCAGAATGGTGGCCGGGGATAAAGTGTATCTGAAGGTAGACGGGTCCAACTTAGTAGTTGAGAGCAGTCGTGGGGAATATCTGGGGCAAGTTGAGCCCAGGTATGGGCTGCGACTGGTTAGATTAATGCAGGGGGGTAATCAATATACCGCCGCTGTCGTCCGCTCAACAGGAGACATGATGACGATTATTATCAGGGAGGTTTATCAGGATCCCGGTCAGGCCGGGCGTCTTTCCTTCCCGTCCAGAGGTTTGGAGAGTGTTCGTCCGTACGTTAGCGATAGAATGTTCAGGCGGGAGCGGGAGTATGAGGAGGAAGCGATGGAAGAGATAAGTTATGACATCGCCGTTGAGGACGAGACGGAATTATTGCCCGAGGAGCCTGGTGATAATGAGGAAAAGACGGATAACGAAAAATAGGAGGGACAACTGGATATGGTTGTGGGAAAAACCAAGCCGATAAATATAGAAGACGAGATGAGAAGCTCTTATCTTGACTACGCGATGAGTGTTATCATTTCTCGTGCCTTGCCTGATGTGCGGGATGGTTTGAAGCCGGTGCATCGGCGTATTCTCTATGCGATGAATGGTATGGGAATAACTCATACCGGACCTCACAAGAAGAGTGCCCGCATTGTCGGAGAAGTGTTAGGTAAGTACCACCCCCATGGCGATACCTCTGTTTATGATGCCATGGTGCGTATGGCACAGGATTTCTCTATGCGATATGTTCTGATTGATGGGCAGGGCAATTTCGGCAGTGTAGATAATGACCCTCCGGCCGCGATGCGTTATACCGAGGCTCGTCTGGCTCCCATTTCCGAGCAGATGTTGCTTGATATTGATAAGGAAACCGTTGACTTTATGCCCAACTTTGATGATAGCCTTAAGGAGCCTACGGTTCTACCCGCGCGGTTGCCCAATTTACTGCTTAACGGCAGCTCTGGAATTGCGGTGGGGATGGCAACCAATATTCCCCCGCATAATCTGGGCGAGGTCTGCGAGGCTATCTCTTATCTCATTGATAATCCCGAAGCCACGGTTGAGGACCTTCTCCAGTTTGTGAAAGGACCTGATTTCCCTACCGCCGGTATTATCCTGGGACAGGAGGGGATTAAGAGTGCCTATGCTACCGGGCATGGCCGGGTGATAGTTCAAGCTAAGGCTCATTTGGGGGATGCTTCCGGAGTAGGGCAACGCCAGATAGTGGTCTCTGAGCTTCCTTACCAGACGAATAAGGCGGCTCTGGTGGAGAGGATAGCCGAGCTGGTTAAGGATAAGAAGATAACGGGCATCAGTGAACTGCGTGATGAGTCAGACCGTCAGGGTATGCGCATTGTCATTGAGTTGAAGAGAGAGGCTCAGCCGAAGCAGGTACTCAATAGCCTGTATAAATATACCGCCATGCGGTCGTCCTTTTTCATTAACATGCTGGCTCTGGTTGATGGTCAGCCCAGAGTGATTAGCCTTAAAGAGGCGCTTCAGTATTACATCGCTTTTCGTTGCGAGGTTATTACCAGGCGCTCTCGATTTGACTTGAAGGCAGCGAAAGCAAGGGCTCATATCCTGGAAGGGTTCAAAATTGCGCTGGATAATATCGACAAGATAATTGCCACTATCCGAAAATCGGAGACTGCCGAAGTAGCCCGACAGAATCTTATGTCTGATTTTGGGCTATCCAAGGCTCAAGCGCAAGCCATTCTTGATATGCAGTTACGCCGGCTGGCTAATCTGGAGAGGCGTAAAATATTCGACGAGTATGCCGAGGTAATAAAAACAATTGCTTACCTGGAAGACCTGCTGGCTAAGCCCAAGCGGATACTGTCGCTGGTCAAGGAAGAAGTAGAAGAACTGAAGTCTAAATATGGCGACCCCCGGCGCACCGAGATAACTGAGGAGGAGGCGGTAGAATTCCATGAGGAGGACCTTATCCCCCATCAACGAGTGGTGGTGACGGTTACTAACCGGGGATTTGTCAAAAGGGTTCCCTCCCAGGCTTACAAGCTGCAGCACCGCGGTGGCCGGGGTATCATTGGCATGGGAACCAGGGAGCGAGACGCCGCCAGGCTCCTGGTGGTCGCGGATACCCATGATTACCTGCTGTTCTTCACCAGTCGGGGGAGGGTATTTCGTATTAAGTGTTACGAGATTCCTCCCGATAGCTCCCGGTTGGCTAAAGGGACGGCGCTGATTAATCTTTTCCCGGTGGCTGAAGAAGAGCGAGTCACCTCTATGGTAGCCGTGACCGATGCCAAGTCCGGCAACTACCTGGTGATGGCTACCTGCCGTGGGGAGATAAAGAAGACGGCGGTGGAGAACTTTGCTTCGGTGCGGAGTAGCGGACTTATCGCCATGGACCTGGAGGAAGGCGACGAGTTTGTGACTTCCTGCCTGGCTAATGACCAGGATGATGTCGTATTATTCACGCAAAAGGGGCAATCAATCAGGTTCCCCGTTGCCGAGTTAAGAGCCAGCTCCCGGACCAGTGGCGGGGTATGCGGTATCCGTCTGGCGCCTGATGACCGGGTAGTCAGTATGGATGTTGTCTTCCCCGAAGCCTTCCTGTTAACCGTTACCTCGGGAGGTTTCGGTAAGCTTACTCCGGCTGGTAACTATCCGCGGCAGCACCGTGCCGGTAGCGGGGTAAGGACTTTTAAGCTTATCGAAAAAACGGACGGGGTTATTGCTGCCCAGACGGTTATTAAAAGTCAGCAGCTGATGATTATATCGGCTGACGGTATCGTTATCCGCACCCCGTTACAGGATGTGGCTATTCAGGGCAGGAGCACCCAGGGGGTGAGGGTGATGAGGCTCGGGGACAATGATAAGGTGGTGGCTATCGCTTGCTTTGACTGAGTTCCTGATGCTTCTGCTGACACTGGGGTTGCCCGCGTTCTAATCCACAGACGTTGCAGGTTTCGTAACGGCAGTCAGGGGTTTCTTGGCCGTTCAGGGCACGCTGATATTCTCGCTTGAGAAAGGCTTGAGTTACGCCGGTGTCAATGTGAGCCCAGGGCAGGGGTTCATCCAGGGGACGCTCTCGCTGCTTGTAGAAATCGGGCTCAAGTCCGGCTTCCTTGAAGGCCTGAAGCCAGTTCCCATAGTTGAAATTCTCGCTCCAGGCATCGAAGATTGAGCCTAATTGCCAGGCACGATAGATGACTTTGCCTAATCGCCTGTCCCCTCGTGATAGTACTGCCTCAAGCTGGCTGACTTTAGGGTCGGTCCAGGATAGACTGGTTCCTTTGCTGCGTAATCCCTGTTTAAGAAGCTCGTGCTTGGCGTTCAGTTGCTGTTCGCTTTCTTGGGCTACCCACTGAAAAGGGGTATGCGGCTTGGGGACGAAGGTGGCCAGGCTGACCCTTATCTGAGGTCTTTTCCCTTTAGCCTTCCTGCCCAGTGAGCCGACCTTGTTTACTAGCTGGATGATGCCTTCTATATCCTCAATGGTTTCGGTGGGTAAGCCAAGCATGAAATATAGCTTAAGGCTTGTCCAGCCTCTGCCAAAGGCGGTGGCCGCCGTTTCCAGGAGTTTTTCTTCGAGGGTGGTCTTATTGATGGTCTGGCGCAGCCGGTCACTGCCTGCCTCCGGGGCAAAGGTGAGGCCGGTCTTGCGGCGGGTAGATAGGGAGTCCATTAACCTTACGGAAAAGCTATCAATGCGCAGACTGGGTAGTGACAGAGCGAGCTTATGGGGACGATGACGTTGGGATAGTTTAGATACTAACTCATCAATATGGGAATAGTCGCTGGTGCTTAGCGATACCAGTGAAACCTTATCATAGCCGCAGTTGGCCATAAGCTCGTCTACGGCCTGTATCACCTCTTCTTGAGGGCGTTCCCGCACCGGGCGGTATGTCATTCC
Organism: uncultured Dehalococcoidales bacterium; assembly: GCA_964558705.1. Lineage (GTDB taxonomy): Bacteria > Chloroflexota > Dehalococcoidia > Dehalococcoidales. The sequence continues at coordinate 3,697 of CAZLFC010000016.1, read as the reverse complement.
TGCCTGGCAGAAACGGCAACCGCGACTGCACCCGCGCTGTATCTCTATCGCCCCACGGTCGTGGACTACCTCGATGTAAGGGACTACCGGGTTGGTGACCGGGGGTGGGAGCTTGGTCACTATCCGCCGCTGAATGGTGGGGCTGGCCTGGGCTACGGTGGGGGTGATACTTTTAAATAGACCGTCAGCCTGATATTCCACTTGGTACAGGCTGGGCACATAAACGCCGGGAACAGCCGCCACCTTCTCTAATAGCTGTTGGCGCGGGGCCTGCTTACCATCGCGGAGGCAGTCAAGCAGTTCGGGTAGTGCCTCTTCACCATCCCCGATGACAAAGAAGTCGATAAAATCAGCCATAGGTTCCGGGTTCAGGGCACAGGTACCGCCGGCAATCACCAGGGGGTGGGCATCGGTTCTCTCCGAGGCTAGGACAGGTATCTGAGCCAGGTGGAGCATATTCAGGACATTGGTATAGGTCAGCTCATAGCCCAGCGAGAAGCCGATAATGTCGAAATCCTTCAGCGGGCGCCTGGATTCAAGGCTAAACAGGGGGATATTCCTGTCCTGCATTAGCGCCCCCATGTCTACCCATGGGGCAAAGACCCTTTCACAAAGAACATCCGGCTGGCGGTTAAGCAAGTCGTAGAGGATGGGCAACGCCAGATTGGACATGCCTATTTCATATGAATCGGGGTAAGCGATGGCGATTCTGATGGGGGTTTTGTCCCAGTCCTTTACTATGCTGTTCCACTCGCCACCAGTGTAGCGGGCGGGTCTGGTAACCTGATGTAGTATATCGTCATTGAGATAGGTCAATTCGTTTTCTCCGAACTGTTTATTATAACTTATGTCGGGGGAGTAGACCAGTATCCTGGTGGGGGATGGACGATTAGTCCTGACTCTCGTCCAGTTTTGACAGCTCAAACCTCATCCCGTCCCGCGCGGCAATTACCTTAATCCCAGTATCATCGGACAGCTGCCGGGCTATCTCCCACGGTTTTGCCCGCCACAGACCCATACCAAAATGGGTCAGGATGGCTGCCTTTGGCTTGAGTTCCGTGATGATGTGCCTGGCGTCGGGCACGGACAGGTGGTCGATGGGGCGGCCGGCGTCCAGCAGGACTACATTCATAATTAAAAGGTCACTGTTATAGTTGCGTAACAAACCGTCAAAATAGTGGGTATCGGCGATATAGGAAAAGGTATGCTCGGTGGTGTTGAACCTCATGCCGTAGGTTTCTACCGGGTGGACATGCCGAATCGGGGTGGTAAAGGAGACATTGCCGATGGAGTATGATTTACCCTCCTCCAGTAACTCAATCCCCTCGAGATAGCTTTTAAGGTAGGAAAAGATAACTGGCTCGGTGTCGAAGGCGTCGGACGGAGCCAGCAGCCAGCCGTGTTGCTTGGAGCCGCCCTGCGTCATCGCCTCGACCATAATATTGACGTCTGCCGCGTGGTCGAGGTGGCGGTGCGACAGGATGATAGCGCTGAGCTTATCGGGTCTGAGCTTCCTTTTGGTGGCCTGGACGATACAGCCCGGACCGGGGTCGAGGAGTATTTCCGTGCCGCTTAGATTCAGCCATAAGCCGCCTGAGGCGAGAACCTGGGTGGTAACCGTAAACCTGGCACCTCCAGTTCCCAGAAAGGTTATGGTATCGCCGGAAGACAAGGCACTTGTTTTTTCAGGGTCTTTTTGTTTTTCCATAACTAATGTAATATAGAGCATAGCCGTATTTTTTACAATCACTGTCACCCCGAAAAAACCTTTGACGCCTGACAAGTAGCCGACTAAAATAGCACTGATTAACCGGTAAGGAGTATGTAATGGAGCAGATCTGGGCGCCGTGGCGTATCGAGTATATCCGGGGGGAAAAACCAGACGGGTGTATTCTGTGTGAGAAACCCAAAGAAAAAAACGATGTGGCCAACTATATTCTATATCGTGGAGAAAAAAACTTCGTTATGCTGAATGCCTATCCCTACAATCCGGGGCACCTGATGGTAGCCCCCTATCGGCACGTCGCCGGTCTGGACGGGCTAACTGAAGAAGAACGCCACGAGCATGTTGACATGGTTAGCCGCAGTATTGAGGTGCTTAGAGAAGTGTTAAACCCGGGCGGTTTTAATATCGGCGTAAATATGGGGAAGATAGCCGGTGCGGGCATAGATGACCATGTCCATACTCATATCGTGCCTCGGTGGCAGGGTGACACCAACTGTATGCCGGTAATCTCTGATGTCAGGGTAATTCCGGAAGCCCTGGCGGAAACCTATGAGAAGCTGGAGGGCAAATTCTGAATAAGTGCGGCGTAACATTCCCGGTAGTCTGATTACTGGATAAAAAAGTCTCTTCTCGGAACTGCGTACCAAGAGCGGAAAGGGAAAAAATGTTTGACTACCCTGAGTATAGCCCGGAAGATGTCTATAGGGATATACAAAGTATTGTGCCGGAAGAGCATATTTCCCAGAGTGTCTTTGAGAAGGTCAACAATGCCATTGACCCGTATACGTATAATATGAGCCAGACGGGACTCCCCTACATAGTGGTCAGGCCGGGTTCTACCGAGGAAGTCAGCGGGCTAATGAAGCACGCAAATTCCCGGAAAATCCCGGCATTTTACCCGACTGATTGAGCCGTTAATCTTGCCGGGTCATCACATAATATTAGAGATTGAGGCAGGTGGGAAAGCCTGGAGATGGTGCAGAGATATACGAGGTCTGTCAGCTTTCAGGACAGCCTGAAGTTCTATAAAGGACTACTCTCTTAAAACATATGAGTGACTTACGTTAAATCTTATGCTTGACAGAGAGTGGTAGACTATGTAGACTTGTACCCGTGACTGAACAACTATCAACAATTATACGGAGTATTCGGTTTTTACGCACCACTCTCGCGGTTGTTGCACTGGTGTTTATTCTACTTTTCGTTGGACTCATAGTCGTCTTGTTTGCTCCGATAGACCCAATAGCCAAGTACACAATGATTGCTGTATTTTTTGTCCTAGGTATTCTAGTTTTCCGCTCTTTTTGGGAAAAGGCAAAAACAGAGCCACTAACCGTAAGCGAACAATATTGGATTGAGTCTCTGCCCTACTCTTACGGTTCCGAAGTATTAGAAACAACAAGAAAAGAGGAATTCTCACTACCTAAGGAATCAATATCGCCGTCGGTAACACCCCCTGGACAACTACCTCCGTCACGAGACAAGAAAAAGGGTAAATAAATATGCTTTATTTGGTTTCATATACATTGAGCCCACCAAGAGCAATTCCTAGAATAGAGGAGGAACTTAAGAAATCTGGTATTTGGTGGCATCATTTAGACTTCACTTGGATTATTGAAACAGATGAAACGATAGACCGCTTTTACAGACATCTAGCCATAAGGTTTTTAGACACTGACCATTTTCTTATCCTGGACATCACTGAATTAGGTCGATTTAGTGGGTGGTTACCAAATAGTGCATGGGAATGGCTGCGGCATCGTAAGACATAGTTTTTTAAATTAGTATGTACCCCCCACGAACCCCATTGAATACTAGCTCATTATTAAGATACCTGCCCGCCTTTGATTTTTTACAAAAAGGCGCAATGGGGCAGATATATAGCCACTTAGGGCAGTAGATAGAGGAATTACGGAAGGCTATCGTAGTGTGCGATAGGTGATGTCGGCTAAAAACCAGCCTAAAAAAGAA
>CAZLFC010000015.1:0-17776 GCA_964558705.1 uncultured Dehalococcoidales bacterium | reverse complement strand
TTCAGGATAAGGTAATCAGGCGTATTGCGGCTATTTTTACCTTTATCCCGATGGTTTTAGCTCTGGTGCTCTTCGGCATTTTTAACCGTTCGGCGGGGGCCGCTAATGTAATTCAGTTTGAGGAAAAGATATCCTGGATTCCGGCGATTAATGCTCAGTACCACCTGGGCGTGGATGGCTTGAGCCTGCCCCTGGTGTTGCTGATGGCTATTCTCGGCTTCCTGGTGGTTCTTATCTCGTGGAAGATTCACCTGAGGGTGCGTGAGTATTTTGCTTGGTTGCTGCTTCTGGAAGCGAGCATTCTGGGAGTGTTTTGTTCCCTTGACCTTCTGCTGTTCTTCGTCTTCTGGGAAATAGAGATAATCCCGATGTACTTCCTCATCTCTATCTGGGGCTCGGGGAGAAAAGAGTACTCGGCGATAAAGTACGTGGTCTACACTTTGTTCGGCAGCGCCATGATGCTGGCGGGTATCCTCAGCCTGTACTTCACTACCGGCAGCCTCAGTATGTTGGAAATGTCTCAGGGCGGGCTGGCAGTACAGTCGGTGATACCGGCGGCGGCTATTTTCTTCCTGCTGCTTATCGGCTTTGCCGTCAAGCTGCCTGTCTTCCCGCTGCATACCTGGTTGCCGGACGCCCATACCGACGCCCCGACGGCGGGGAGCGTGGTGCTGGCCGGGGCGCTCATCAAGATGGGCGGCTACGGGATGATTCGCGTCTGTGTCAGCATTTTCCCGCAGGTAGCCCAGCAGTTCGCCGGGATTCTGGTGACATTTGCCGTAATCAGTGTGCTTTACGGGGCAGCCGTAACCCTGCGGCAGACCGACCTTAAACGGCTGATTGCATACAGTAGTATCAGCCATATGGGGTATGTGTTCCTGGGTATCTTTGCCCTGAAGAGTTTAAGCATTACCGGGGCGGCTCTGCAGATGTTCAGCCACGGTGTGGTTACCGGTCTCCTGTTTGCCGTGACCGGTCTGCTGATACATAACGTCGGGGAGCGTGACCTCCGGCAGCTGGGTGGCCTGGCGCGGCAGATGCCGGTTATTGCCGTTATCTTCTCGCTGGCCGGACTGGCTTCTCTGGGGCTGCCTTCTACCAGTGGCTTTGCCGCCGAGTTCATCACCTTTGTGGGCAGTTTTTCCAGCACGGTCGTGGCGGGTATGAAGGTTTATACCCTGCTGGGTGTGGTGGGTATCGTTCTCACCGCCGGCTACATACTGTGGATGGTGCAGCGGGTATTTTATGGTCCGGTACTGGACAAGTTCAACGGTAAGCTGGATGCCGATAGGCTGGAAAAGGTGTATATGTTTATCTTCGTCGCCATCATAATGCTGGTCGGTATCTATCCGTCGATTTTAACCGATGTTATTAAGCTGGGCATTCCGCCCGTAATATAAGAATTAAAGACCTTTTATGTAAAAAGGAGTGGATATTTGAATTTTGGGCTAGTAATACCAGAGCTGATTTTGCTTGCCTTCGCGGTAGCGGTCATCCTGATTGACCTCGGTACCGAGAAGAAAGTATGGCTGGCGGTGGTCAGTATCGTCGGTCTGGTTGCCTCTGGTTGCGTCTCGGTAGCGATGTGGGGCGGTAGCGCTCAGACTGCCTTCAGCAATATGCTGGCGGTAGACAACTTTGCCCTGTTCTTCAAGCCGTTATTCGTCGGCATTGCGATTCTGGTTATTCTAGCCTCCAATGATTATGTATCTAAATTCGCTCGTTTCCAGGGTGAATACTATGCCCTGGTGCTGTTATCTACTCTGGGTATGATGTTGATGGCGGCGACTACCGAGCTAATCTCCATCTACATCGCCCTGGAGTTGACCAGTATTTCCCTGTATGTCCTGACCGGTTTCCTGAAAGACCCCAAGTCCAGTGAAGCCTCGCTGAAATACCTGTTGCTGGGAGCAGTAGCCTCGGCGTTATTGCTCTTCGGTATGGCGCTGGTCTTTGGCTTTACCGGTCAGACGCAGCTGGGTGCCATTGCCCAGGTGATTCAGGCGTTGTCGCCGCAGGGTGTTTTAGCCAGCCCCGGGCTTATTCTGGGGCTTGTATTGCTGATAGCCGGCTTTGGCTTTAAGATTGCGGCGGTCCCCTTCCATATGTGGGTGCCGGATGTTTACGAAGGCGCCCCGACACCTATCACCGCCTATTTGTCCGTGGCGAGCAAGGCGGCTGGCTTTGCTCTTATCCTGCGGGTTTTCTTCTCCGCTTTCGGGATGCCGCATTGGTTGGGCCTGGAGTGGGGCTTAATCTTCGCCATACTCAGTGCTATCGGTATGTTCCTGGGCAATATCGTGGCCATTCCCCAGACCAATATCAAGCGGATGCTCGGTTACTCCAGCATCGCTCAGGCGGGCTACCTCATGGTGGGGCTGGCGGTGGTGGGTTTCTCACCGACCGCGGATGTGGTGGGCAGAAGCAGTATCCTGTTCTTCCTGGCCAGCTATGCCGTAACCAATCTGGGGGCGTTTATCGCCATTATCGCCATCTCCAATAAACTGAATAGCGACCTTATTGATGATTATGCGGGTATGGGGAAGCGGGCACCGTTACTATCCTTAGCTTTGACGCTGTGCCTGATTTCTCTGATTGGTATACCACCGGCCGCCGGGTTTATGGCGAAGTTCTACATCTTCAGCGGTGCCGTCCAGCACGGCTTACTGTGGCTGGTCATCCTTGGGGTGATTAACAGCGTTATCTCCGCTTACTACTACCTGAGGGTGGTCAAGGTGATGTGGCTGGGTGAGCCTGCCTCCGACGCCAGAGTACCCTCTTCGGGTGCTCTGAGGGTGGCTCTGGCCCTCTCCTGCCTCGGTGTCCTGCTCCTCGGTATTGTTCCCGGCTTGATGATGAGCCTGGCCGAGGTAGCCGCTAAGATGCTCGGTTTTTAGCTGACGCCTTCCTGAATCTTACCGTATAATTCCACAGATTGCCCAGGCTTGCGTCCAGCACAAAGCCTTCACTCTGGCATATCTTAATCACTGTTGAGCGGCGGGGGTAATCGGGGTCGGGGAGAAACTCGGTTACCGCTAGGATACCATCGGGTTTTAGTACTCTTCTAATTTCCCTTAAAGCTCTGCCAATATCGGGTATTTCTATAAGAACCGTCACCATATATACCAGGTCGAGAGCCTCGTCGCTAAACGGCAGTTCATAGGCACTGGTCTGTTTTATCTCGATATTTTTAATGTCCTGATTTTCGGCTTTAGCCAGCTTGCGCTCTAGTTGCTGTAGCATCGTCGGCTGAATATCAAGGGCATAGACTTTGCCCGAGTCTCCCACCGCTCTGGCGACGACAGTGGTAAAGGCGCCACTGCCGCAGCCGAGGTCGAGCATTGTCATCCCCGGCTTGATGCCACTGCGCTCAATTAGCTTGTGTGGTGGTTGCACCCGGCGCCTGATACGGCTATCGAGAGCTCGCCCCACGAGGGGTGGAGCGGGGAAGCGATAGAACCTTCTTACCAGGCGCAGCAGGATATTCCACAGCAGGATAACGCCCAGAATTATCAGTACGACTTTTACTGCCAGCATTTCTGGCCTCAATTATAGGTGATATTGCTTGTGGTGGGCAATAAGCAATATCATAGCCTGAGTATTTGGCTCATAGTGTATAATGGAGTTAAGTAGTGGTATTTGATTGAAGGTACTTAGAGGCAAGAATGGAAATTATAATCATTGTTCTGCTGGTGATTTTGCTGGTAATTCTAATTGCTTTCTTTCTGTGGGACAGGTTCCGTCAGGAACGAAGATGGCGGGAGCAAAGTGACAGCCTGTCCAGAACGGTGGGCGAACGGATAGCGGATACTACTAAGGTCTTCGGGGAGGTTAAGGAAGGATTAGGCGAACTAACCCAGAAAACCAGGGTTATTGAGGAAGTCGGCAAGAACATTTCCAGCCTGAATGAGGTCCTGCGCGCCCCCAAGTTCAGGGGTGGTGTGGGGGAGCTTATGCTGGAGAGGTTGCTGGAAAATATCTTGCCGAGTCAGAATTACTCAATGCAATACCGTTTCAGCAACGGTAACATCGTAGATGCCGCTATTCATATTGGCGATAAGATTGTTCCTGTAGACGCCAAGTTTCCCTTGGAAGATTTTGAGCGGATAGTTGCGGCAGAATCTGAAAAGGAGCAGACAGCATTCAGGCGGCAGTTTGTCAATACTATGAAAAGGCATATTGATAACGTAGCCAAATATATCCTGCCCGATGAGAAGACTTTTGACTTTGCCCTGATGTATATCCCCGCCGAAAATGTCTATTATGAAGCAATACTCTGTGGTCAGTCTGAAGTCAGTGAGATATATACCTACTCCCTGGAGAAAAGGGTTATCCCGGTATCACCGAATAGTTTTTATGCTTATTTGCAGGCTATCGTGTTGGGATTAAAGGGGCTACATTATGAGAAGGCGGCTGGTGATATATATGCTTACGTGAGCCGCCTGCAAAAAGACCTCGGTAACTTTGAAGAGGATTACCGGACATTGGGCGGGCATATCCGTCATGCTGCTGTTAAATATGAGGACGCAGATAGAAAACTCGGTAGATTTGGTGATAGGCTGCGACTTGCCGGGGAAACTTCCGTGGAGAAATTACCGGAAGGAAGTACTGAGACAATTGACGAAGGCGAATAGGTTTGGTATGACACGGGTATAAGATAGAGACTTTCTTAATAAGGAGGTGTGATTATGTTCTGGGGTTGGACTTGTCCGGGCTTTCCCAATATATTCTTGTTTATACTGGCGGTCTCCCTGGCGGTGGCGTGGTCTATGGCGTGGAAGGGGGTAGCCCTGTGGCGGGCGGGCCGGAATGACCACCTGGCCTGGTTTGTATGTTTGTTTATATTCAATACCCTGGGCATACTGGAGATAGTATATATCTTTGCTTTCAGCCGGGTAAAACCCGGTTCCCCATCTGGTCAGATTGAGGCAACCGGTGGATAGAACCAAGGGTTTTATTAACCTGAACCGATTCAAGTCAGGCAGAGCGATAAAGCGGCTGGGCAAAGTGGTATACAATAAGCGTCAGGGTAAGCAGAGGAAACCGAAGGAGTAGAGTGATGGAAGAGAATCGTATCCTGTATATCTTGCTTGGTGTGGGTATTGTGGCTGTGGCTGTTGGCGTAGTCCTTCTGTTTGTGTAATTATACCGGAGTGAATTGGTGGGAGGTGGACAAAATGAGAAGAAAGCTAATTTGGCCAATATTCTGGGCATTAATAGGGGTCTTTGTGGTAGCGGTGAGTGCCATGGTAATCCCGGCGTTCAGAGAATTAGTCGTGGGTTTCCTATTTATAGTCATCGCTGGAACAGTTTTCATTGTACTAGGTGCGGTATTGCTCTTTCTAACTATAAAGGAAAAAGTGAGAGGAATGCTTAGAGGGTTTCTATTATTAACCGGGGCCTCCGCATTAGGCATTCCGGTTAGCGTCTTTTTGCACAATGCCATTTATGGCCTGTTTATTTACTGGTTTGGCGCCGACTTCTGGAAGGGAGGGGACGAACCCTTCTTTTTTATCATGGGAGTCATCGTATGTCCGCTGGGCTTTTTGGTGGGGGTGGTGGGCAGTATAATTCTGGCTATCAGGGGGCAGGAACAACCGGGCGTCTCTTAAGTAAAGTTACCCGGGTACACGCAATCTTGACACTCCACAGTGCCGATGTTACACTTCACTTATCCTCACTGGTGATATTCCTCTCATTATTATAAATGGTCATAATTATGAAGAAAATTGGTATTCTCTATCATCCAATGATTGAGGCTGCTCACAGTCTGGCCAAGGAGCTTGAGGAGTTTTTGGGCTCAAAAGGTGTTTCGGCATGGCTGTGCTCTGCCTGGGAGGGGGAGCAGGCTAAGTCTCTGGTGGATGGTACCGATTTAATGCTCAGTGTTGGCGGCGACGGCACAATTCTAAGGGCGATTCAGGCAGTGGTGCCTCATTCTATCCCTGTTACCGGGATAAATCTGGGCAAACTGGGTTTTATGACGGAGCTCAGTGCGAATAAGGCAGTGGCTAAACTGCCGGTCTTGCTGGCGGGGGAAGGTTGGCTTGATGAGCGGGCGATGCTGGAGATAGAGCTTATGCCGAAGGAAAAGGCCGGGCCGTCCGATAAGTTTTATGCCTTGAATGATGTTGTCCTATCGCGGGGGGCGATAGCCCGGGTGGTCTATATCGACGCCAGTATTGACGGCGAGCCATTGACTACTTATAAGGCTGACGGCGTCATCGTGGCTACGGCTACGGGCAGCACCGGCTATTCGCTGGCGGCTGGTGGCCCTATACTCCATCCGCAGGCCGAGGAGTTTCTATTGTTGCCGATAGTGCCTCATCTTAGCTCGGCTTATACTCTGGTATTACCCTCTACGACTGAGGTGGGGTTGCGTATTAGCTTTGCGCATCAGGCGGTATTGAGTGTTGACGGTCATATAAATTTACCTTTATCGAATGATGCCGTGGTTAAGGTCAAGTCTGGCTCAATTAAGGCGAGGTTTTTAAGAATTTGCCCGCGGAACTCTTTCTACCATACCCTGGAACAAAAATTGAAAGGAAAAGGCTGAATTGAATCCGGTAGAAAAAGCCACAGTTAAAGATGTAGAACAGATGCATAAGTTGATTAATTACTATGCTGACCGGGGGGAGATGCTGGCTCGTTCGCTGAGCGAGATTTACGAAAATATCAGGGATTACTTTGTGGTCAGGGAAGGTGAGCGAGTAATTGCCTGTGCGGCACTGCATGTTAGCTGGTTAGACTTGGCTGAGATTAAATCGCTGGCAGTAGCCGAGGATAGTCGCGAGCGGAAAATTGGCGCCAAGCTGGTAGAGTCCTGCCTCGAGGAAGCTAGGCAGATTGGTATTGCCACCGTTTTTTGCCTGACTTATGCGCCGGGCTTTTTCGAGAAGTTCGGCTTTGCCCAGGTGGATAAGGCAGAGTTGCCGCGTAAGGTCTGGACCGAGTGTTATCGCTGCCCTAAATTCCCGGATTGTGACGAGGTAGCCCTTGTCCAAAAACTGGAGGTAGAAGGCTAACTTGGGCGAGGAAAAGACGCTGTCCAGTGAGTTGGTCTACGAAGGGCGAGCGGTAAAGCTGAGGATTGATACCGTACGGACGCCCGGCGGCCGGGAAACCACCCGGGAGATTGTGGAACACGGTGATTGCGTGGCGGTTATCGCTATTGATGCTGATGATAATGTGCTGCTGGTCAGTCAGTTTCGGAAGCCGGTGGAGAAGGAGCTGTTGGAGATACCGGCGGGTGGCATTGAACCCGGGGAAGACCCCGTGGAGTGCGTTCGCCGTGAGTTGCGCGAGGAAACCGGCTACCTGCCCCGGAAAGTAGAGAGATTGGGCGGCTTCTACTCTACGCCGGGCTACTGTACTGAATACCTTTATCTTTACCTGGCTGCCGACCTGACCCCTGACCCGCTTCAGGCAGAGGATACCGAGAACATAAGATTAGTCAGGGTGCCGCTCAGTCAGGTTACCGGTCTTATCACATCGGGCAGCATCTGTGATGCCAAGAGCATTGCCGGGCTGCTGGCCTTTCTTGAGTATCGGCAGGCGCGCTAGAGGCCTGCTCATCGGCTAATCAGCCCATCTCGTCGGCAATTCTTCTACCACCGAGAAGATGTATATGGAGATGAGGCACTACCTGCCCGCCTTCCTTGCCGCAGTTTACTACCAGGCGATAACCCCTCTCCAGTATGCCTGCCTGCTTGGCTAGCTGATTGGCGATTTTTACCATGTGTCCCATAAGAGGCAGGTCTGCCTCGGAGAGGTCGGCGAGTGACGGGATATGCTTCTTGGGGATGATTATTATATGGGTAGGTGCTGCCGGATTTATGTCGCGGAAGGCAGCCGCATCTTCATCCTGGTACAGGAATTCGGTGGGTATTTTGCCAGCGGCAATGCGACAGAAAACACAATCATCCATTTTCATTCTCCTCTGGCTGTTGTTTCGCTAGCTGTTTACGACGCTCTTGGACTACCTTAAGCCAGATTTCATTCAAGTAGGCTATCTCCTCTTCAGACTTCTCTTGTCTGAAGTACTTTTTAACAACTTTGTATCTTTGTACCTTTGAGTTGGCCAGTTTAACATGTAAGAGTGACCCACATTCTTGACAAACCACTTCACCATCATAATCCTCGGCATCAATGTATTCTCGAAATTTAACCGATTTCCCACACACAAGGCAATCAATCTTTTCCATTTAATTTCTCGCGCTCGGCTATTATTTGTCTCCCTTATCCTCTGAGAAACTTTCTTTTTCTAGAAGTGTCTTAATTATGTGATTTATCTCTTTTTCAGACGGCCTTTTGAACTTCTTTTCAATAACTCTATATTTTCGCACCTTTGACTTGCCTAGTTTTAAATGCAATCGTGAAGTACATTCTTGGCAAACTACTTCACCGTCATAATCTTCAGTATCCCTGTCCTCTGGAAGTTTAAGAGGTTCATCACATACGAGGCATAGGATTTCTTCCATTTGGTTCTCTGCTCTACTATTGAATCTCGCTTGATTCTCCCAGCTTGTTAATCACGGCGTCGGCTACCTGTGAGGTGCCCACCGGCCTGGCATCGGCTATATTAAGCATCAGGTCATAGGTTACGCTCTTGCCCTCGGCAATGACCGCAGCGATAGCCTTTTCCACCTTGTCCGCAATTTCGGTCTCGCCGAGGTGGCGGAGCATCATCACCCCGGAAAACATCATCGCTATCGGGTTGACCTTGTTTTGACCGGCGTATCTGGGGGCACTGCCGTGTATCGCCTCAAAGACAGCTATGTCATTGCCTAAGTTAGCCCCGGGGGCTACTCCCAGTCCGCCGACCAGCCCGGCGCATAAGTCGGAAATGATGTCGCCGTAGAGATTAGGCAGGACCAGCACGTCAAATCGGGTGGGAGTCCGTACCAGCTGCATACACAGGGCATCCACAATGACGTCATTAAATTCAATGTCGGGGTATTCCTGGGCGACCTCCCGGGCGGTAGCCAGAAACAGCCCGTCGGAAAATTTCATAATGTTGGCTTTATGTACGGCGGTAACCTTTTTTCTCCGGTGGGTGCGGGCATACTCAAAGGCGAACCGAACAATCCTTCGGCTGCATGTCTCAGAGATAACTTTCAGGCTGACACCGGAGTCGTCTCTAACTGCCTCTCCCCTGGTTGCCAAGACCAGCTCCAGCAGCCTTTTGGTCTCGGGTTTCCCTTTCTCAAACTCAATGCCGCTGTAGAGGTCCTCGGTGTTCTCCCTTACTATCACAATATCCACGTCTTTAAATGGGGTGGGGGCTCCGGGGTAGATTTTGCACGGGCGGAGGCAGACGTAGAGGTCCAGTTCTTTGCGCAGGGCGACATTGACGCTGCGGAAGCCTGAGCCTACCGGTGTGGTCACCGGCCCCTTGAGAGCGACCTTGTTTTTACGGACGGAGTCGAACAGGTCCTTGGGGGTGGGTGTGCCAAACATGTCCTGGGCGTTGATGCCGGCATAGGCTAGCTCCCAGTTGAAACTGAGCCCGGTCGCTTCCAGTACTCTTTTGGTGGCTTCAACAACCTCGGGTCCGGTGCCGTCTCCCGGGATAAGGGTAATATTATAGGCTGTCACCTTGTCTCCTTCCATCACTTCGAGGGCTATAATCTAAATTCGCCATGCTTCTGAATATACGGGATAAGCCCGCCTTCATCGAGAATGCGGAGCATCACTTCAGGAATCTTGCTGAAGGTAAGCTGATTGCCAGTGGTTTTATCTTTAACTGTGCCTGCTGTCAGGTCAACCTCCAGCTCGTCTCCGTCATCAATTTGGTCGGTATCACATACCAGTATCGGCAGTCCCAGGTTGATGGCATTCCTGAAGAAGATGCGGGCGACTGATTTAGCCAGTATGGCGCTTACCCCGGCCATCTTGATAACCAGCGGGGCGTGCTCCCGACTGGACCCGAGACCGAAGTTGTTGCCCGCCACGATGAAATCTCCCGTCTTTACCCTGGAGGCAAAGGTGGGGTCGGCGTCCTCCATGACGTGCTTGGCTAACTCGGGCAGGTCGCTTCTCAGGTGAGCCAGCCGTCCCGGGGTAATATGGTCGGTAGAGATATTATCGTCGAATTTGAAGGCTCGACCGGTGAGCATTTACATTACCTCCCTGGGGTCAGTGATTTCGCCGGTAATGGCGGAAGCGGCGGCGGTAGCCGGGCTGCTCAGGTAGATAAAGGCGTTGGGATTGCCCATCCGCCCCCTGAAATTACGGTTAGCGGTGGACAGGCAGACCTCTCCGTTCCCCAACACCCCCTGGTGGAGACCCAGGCAGGGTCCGCACCCCGGCGGTAAAATGACAGCTCCGGCTTCGGTCAGGGTCTGGATGTAGCCTGCCTTGATAGCTGCCAGCAGAATCTGTCGTGACGCCGGAGCGACTATCAATCTGGTTTCAGGATGGCGTTGCTTCCCTTGTAAGATGTTGGCCGCTACGGCCAGGTCTTCCAGTCGCCCGTTGGTACAGGTGCCGATAACTACCTGCTGGATTTTGGTGCCTTTGAGTTCCCGGGCGGGAGCTGTGTTATCCACGGTATGGGGTTGGGCTACCATCGGCTCAAGGTTGGCGGCGTCAATATCGATTGTTTTTTCATAAGTAGCGTCGGCGTCTGGTGAGAGTGGCTGGTAGTCATCGCCCCGTCCCTGGGCGGTAAGGTAGTCCCGGGCGACCTCATCGGCGGCAAAAAGCCCTGCCTTGGCGCCGGCTTCTACCGCCATATTGGCGATGGTCAGTCGCTGCGACATCGTCATGTTAGCCACGGTATCACCGCTGAACTCCAGTGCCTGGTAGGTTGCCCCGTCGGCTCCAATCAGCCCGATGAGGTATAGAATGAGGTCTTTGGCCTCGACGCCGTGAGGGAAGTTGCCGGAGACTACTATTTTGATGCTTTCCGGGACTTTGAGCCAGGTCTTACCCAGTGCGAAGGCGATGGCGACATCGGTAGAGCCCATACCCGTGGCAAAGGCACCAATTCCTCCCGCAGTTACCGTATGTGAATCGGCGCCGATGATTACATCGCCCGGCCTGGCCAGAGACTCGGCGACTATCTGATGGCAGACACCATCGCCGATATCGGAGATGAGGCAGCCGGTTTGCCGGGCGAAGTTGCGCAGTAATATGTGGTCGTTGGACAGCCCGGAGTTGGGGCTGGGGGCGGCATGGTCAAGGAACAAAACAGTCCGTAGCGGATTAACCGGGCGCTCAAATCCGCTTGTTTGGAATTGTCTCACCGTTAGTGGCCCCGTAGTGTCCTGTACGAAAACCAGGTCTACCCTGGCGATAACAATATTTCCAGCTCTGGCATCACTCTCTGATTCCTGGCTCAGTATCTTCTCAGCTAATGTTTTGCCCATGCTGTCGGGTTCTCACTCAGTTGGATTGGTGGTTTATTATTTGGCTCTTACTTTGGGGGTGGGGTTTCCAGCCCATACTTCCACTTCAGGAATTGCATGCCGGTGGTTGGGAAGAGGGCATAGATAAGCACGTCACCTATGTCCTTAGCAATACCTTTGGTGGCTTCTTCAGCTTTTTCCAGTTCCGGCTCGAGAGCATCAGCGGCGCGACTGGTAATTGGAGTCTCGCCTCGTTCGTAGTTCTTAAGTATTAACTTCTGAATTTCGGGGTCGATAGGAACGGGGGGCCTGCCGTACAGTCCGTAAGCATAGTCCTTTACCTGGCGCGATACCATTTTATATCTACCGGCCAGTACATTCTGAACCGCTTGCACCCCCACAATCTGGCTGGTCGGGGTAACCAGAGGCGGAACCCCCAACTCCTTTCTGACTCTTGGTATTTCCTCGTATACCTCGTCAAGCCTGTGCAGGGAGTTAATCTCCTTTAGCTGGGCTACCAGGTTGGAAATCATACCGCCGGGAATCTGGTGTAATAATACGTTAGTGTCGATGACTGACATTCGGGTATCATCCAGGAACTCGCGATACTTAGGACTTATGGACTCAATATGCTGTCCCAACTTGAACAGGTGCGCTAAATCCATTCCGGTGTCTCTAGGAGTTCCCTGCAGGGCAACTACGATGGGTTCTACCGCCGGCTGTGAGGAGCGCAGGGCAAAGGGGGCTAGAGAAGTGTCGATGACATCCACATTGGCTTCAGCCGCCTTGAGATAGCTCATAGAGCCCATACCACTGGTGTAATGGGTATGTAGCTGCACCGGTATCTTTAAAGCCTCCTTAAGGGCTTTAATCAGCGTATAGGCATCATCGGGGGCAATAAGCCCTGCCATATCCTTGATACACAGGCTATCAGCTCCCATATCCTGCAGTATGAGAGCTTTCTTGATATAGTATTCAAGGTTGAATACCGGCCCGCCCATTTTGTGCTCGGTAAGTGAGTAGCATATGGAAAGCTGGGCGTGCTTACCGCATTCCTTGATTGCTTTCAGGACGGTTTCAAAGTTGCGCTCGTCATTTACAGCATCAAATATCCGGAAGATATCAATGCCTGCCTCGGCGGCATGATGAACAAAAGCAATCGCCACATCATCGGCGTAGTTACGATACCCCACCAGGTTCTGGCCCCTGAGCAGCATTTGTAGTGGGGTATCGGGCATCAATTTCTTCAGGATACGCGGTCTTTCCCACGGGTCCTCGTTCAGGAATCGGGTAGCCACATCAAAGGTAGCCCCACCCCACACTTCCATGGAGTGGAACCCGGCCTTGTTCATCTCCTCGGCGATGCTTTCCATGTCATCGGTCAGCATTCGTGTTGCCAGGGAAGACTGATGCCCATCCCGGAAGGTAGTGTCGGTGATTTTTAACGGATTTTTAGCTGGCATGGTTTGCTTTCTTCTCCATCTTATAAAGGAATGTTGCCGTGTTTCTTCCACGGCAGGTCGTCCTTCTTATCCTTCAGGGCTTCCAGTGCCTTGATAACCTCGTAGCGGGTATCACTCGGCTTGATTATCATGTCAACGAAGCCGCCGGAGGCAGCGTAATACGGCTTACCGAATGTATCGCGGTAGTGGTCAGCCAGTTCCTGGCGCTTGGCATCGGGGTCAGCCGCCTCAGCGATGTCACGGCGGAAGACGATAGCGCAAGCGCCTTCGGCACCCATCACCGCCAGGTCAGCGCAGGGCCAGGCCATATATAGGTCTGCTCCCATTGACCTCGAGCACATGGAAATTTCAGAGCCACCGTAAGCCTTGTGGGTACAGATAGCAATCTTGGGCACGGTAGCCTCAGAGTAGGCGTAAACCACTTTAGCACCGTGGCGAATAATGCCGCCAAACTCCTGATGTGTGCCGGGCATATAGCCAGGGACATCAACCAGGGTTAGAATTGGAATGTTGAACGCATCACAGAAGCGGATAAATCTGGCGGCTTTATCTGAGGCATTAATATCCAGAACGCCGGCCATAAAGTTGGGCTGGTCAGCAATAATGCCTACCACATTGCCATTGAAGCGGGTAAAACAGACAATCATATTAAGTGCGAAGTGCTTCTGAACTTCAAAAAACTCTCCGTCATCGACGATAGCCTTGATTACCTGTCTCATGTCGTAGACCTTGCGCGGGTCGTCGGGGACGATGTTATCGAGGTCAGGGGTGGTGCGGTCGGCGGGGTCGTTGGTGGCTTTATAATGACAATTTGAAGTATCGTAAACGCTCTGGGGAATGTAGCTCAAGAGTTGCTTGCAACCTTCAAGAGCTTCGGTGTCGTTATCATACATGAAGTGAGCTACGCCACTCTTGGTATTATGTGTCTTGGCTCCACCCAGCTCCTCATGGGTAACCTCCTCACTCATGACCGCCTTACACACGTCGGGACCGGTGACATACATATAGCTGGTGTTTTTCACCATGAATATCCAGTCGCAGAGAGCCGGGTGATATACGGCACCGCCGGCGCTGGGTCCCATACTTATTATCAATTGTGGGATGACTCCTGAATACAGGGTATTGCGGCGGAAGATTTGTCCATAGCCATCCAGAGCGTTGATTCCTTCTTGAATGCGGGCACCACCGGTATCTACGAGTCCGATCATCGGTACCCTCATCTTGGCGGCGAGGTCATAGGTTTTGGCTATCTTCCAGGCGTGCATTTCGCCCAGACTGCCGCCTCGTGAGGTGAAATCGGAAGCGTAGGCACAGGTGGTACGGCCGTTCACCTTACCATAGCCGGTAATTACACCGTCGGCCGGGATATCAATCTTATCCATACCGAAGTAGGGACAGTGATGTTTGACATGCATGCCGGTTTCCACAAAGGTTCCCGGGTCAAAAAACAGGTCAATCCTCTCCCGGGCGGTCAGCTTGCCCAGGTCGTGCTGGTATTTGACCTTATCCGGTCCGCCTATTTCTTTAATCTTGGCTTCCTTGGCTTCTAGTTCGGCAATAAGTTCTTCATTGGTTGGCATGTAAACCTTCTCCTTTCGAGCTTCTTCTTATTATTATCAACAGTCCAAATACTAGCATAAGCCTTTTACTGTTTCAAGCGAGCCCTTAGTTGTTCCTGCAGCCCTTAAAGTGTGTTAAAATTTAGTAAGGGTAATAGGACTGCGCTGATATTGATAAAGTGCTTTACTGCTGAGGATATAGACAGTATATTATAGAATATACATAGGTGGTGAGTCCACTTTTAGGGGGATGCAAGGTGAGCGGCGAATCGGTAGCGGTATATCTTGGTCTTGGCACAAATCTGGGAGACCGTCAGGCGAATCTGGATAAGGCGTTAAGCCTGCTGTCACAGAGATTGGGGAAGTTACGGGTTTCGTCGGTGTATGATACGGAGCCGATGGGCAATGTTAATCAGCCTCGCTTCCTCAATATGGTATGTCAGGCTTATACCAATCTGGCGCCGGCAGAGTTGCTGGCTTTAGCTAAAGGTATCGAGTTGAAGTTGGGTAGAGCTCTTCATAAATCTAGTGCCCCTCGTCCTATTGATGTAGATATTCTCTTCTATGGTGACCAGGTCGTGGATACTCCGGAGCTGGTTATCCCCCACCCCCGGCTTGCCGAGCGGGCTTTTGTTCTGGTTCCTCTGGCTGAGCTTGCCCCCGAGTTTGTGCACCCGGTAAAAGGCAAGACGGTTAAGGAGCTGAAGGATAGCCTGAAAGAGAAACAGGGCGTGTTTAAGTGGAATAATAATCAGGAGGCTTGATGTATCAGGTATCGGTAGAGCAACATTTTGATGCTGCCCATTTTCTGCGAGGTTATCAGGGCAAGTGTGAGGCATTGCACGGACATCGTTTCCGGGTGGTGGTTAAATTAAGAGCGTCTCAGATTGATGATATCGGTATGGCCTATGATTTTACTGAGCTGAAGCGGCACCTGGGTGATATCCTAGCCAGGTTTGACCATAGCTGCCTTAACGATGTGGCGCCGTTTGATAAAATAAACCCGTCTTCGGAGAATATTGCTGCTACCATCTATAACGAGCTCAATCCCAAGCTGGCAGTAAAAACAGCTATCCTGTCCAGTGTGGAGGTGTGGGAATCTCCCCAGACTGGAGTAGCCTATAGCCCGGACTAAGAGCCCTTCTCCGGTGGCAAGAGATTGGGTATTGTGTCTATAATAGAGTAATGCACATCGCATTGCCGACAATACAGGGAGCCACTAACTATCTCAGCCTCTTTCTCCTCATTCACTTTTAACTCAAGCTCCCCCTTGCACACCGGACATACCAGTATATCCATTAACTCTTTTTTCATCGCTCTATATCCAAGTATATTATAGCATAGTTGTTTTATTCGTCCCTGGCTGCTATTCAGGTTGGGAAAGACGGATTGGCCGCCTTGCGCCAGAGAAGTCATTGGGCTACACTTAGAAAGATGAATCCGTACAGTTATGCCAGCGTTGAGCCCCGCTTTAGCTTGCATCTAAAAGAAACAACCGATAATTGCTTGCATTATACAGTTGGTTTCCTCTCCGCCTACCCGGCACAGCGCCAGGAACACCGCACTGTCCTGGGTGAGTACTTCCAGCCACGGAAGGCAGATAATGCCCCTCTGGTTATTTTACTGCATGGTATGGGAGACTATAGTGTATTCCCCTGTAAGCTTTTAGCCCGCTCTTTAGTGAAGAAGGGGATAGCCTGTTTTATCCTGTATCTGGTCGTGCATTCAAAGCGTATGCCGGAAATAAAAGGAAGGCGGTTTCCGTCTCTTACTCCTGAGGAGTGGTTTGAAAGCTACCAGATTTCGGTGATTGATGTACGCCAGGTTATTGATTGGGCAGGTGGCAGAGATGAGATAGATAAGGAGAAAATAGCGGTAATCGGAATAAGCTTCGGGGGGTTTATCTCGGCTATAGCTATGAGTATAGATGAACGCATCAAATCCGGTGTATTTATTGTAATGGGAGGCAATGGCGAAAAGATTGCTCAGCAGAGTAAGGTGGGTACCATAAGAAAAGAATACAGGCGTACTGACGCAGAATACAACCACATCCAGGAATCATACCGTCAGTACCTTGCGGAAGTAGATGAGAATGGGTTTGAAAATGTTACACCTGCCAGGGACAGTTTTCTAACCGACCCGATGACCTTTGCTTATCGTCTTCGGCGGCGTTCGGTATTAATGATTAACGCACTTTGGGATGAGGCCATTCCCAGGGAAGCTGCCCTTGATTTCTGGGAAACCTGTGGCAGGCCTGCTATCAAGTGGTTTCCCGCCACCCACGCTGCTATCTGGCTGTGGTACCCCTTTATTAACCGGGAAATTGTCGGTTTTCTCAGTTCAACCTTTAAAAGGTAGTGAATTTTAGTCTCTTTAATCTGGTGCTAGTGTGGGGCGTGGTAGCAGACCGGCTGCCTCTACTATTCCCGGCACAGCCTCCTCCCACTCAATAGCCATGATATGTACGCCGGCTACACCTTCAATCTGGCGCACCTGATTGATGATATCAATACAGATCTGGATTCCCTCTTTAGCCCTTTCCTCTTTGGGTACACCTTGCATCCGCTCCACAATCGCATCGGGAACATCCATGCCGGGAACCTTGGATGCCATATATTTCGCCGCACCGACCGACTTGATTGGAGAGACGCCAGCCAGTATTTTTATCCTCTCGTGCAATCCCCTATCACGTACCATCTTCATCCACTCGGCAAACTTATCTACATTGAAGACTATCTGGGTCTGAACGAAATCGGCTCCGGCTGCTGCCTTCTTGGCAAGGCGGTTCACTCTGTACTCGAACGGGTCAGCGAAGGGATTAGCGGCGGCGCCGATGAAGAGGCGTGGTTCAACTGCCATCTCGTCCCCGCACTGGAATTTTTTCTCATCTCGCATATCCTTTACCATCTTGACCAGTTGTATGGAATCGAGGTCGAATACGCCTTTAGCCATGGGATGATTGCCAAATTTCTGATGGTCGCCAGTAAGGCATAGAATATTATTAATACCTACAGCGGCTGCGCCCAAAATGTCCATTTGAAGAGCAATGCGATTCCTGTCCCGGCAGGTCATCTGAACGGTGGGTTCCAAACCCTCCTCTTTACCTATAAGACAGGCGGCCCAGCTTGACATACGTACTACCGCGGTTTGGCCATCGGTAACATTCACCGCGTCAACATTACCTTTCAGGTATTTCGCTTTTTCCCTGATTACCTCAGGGTCGGCGCAGGTAGGTGGCCCCAATTCGCCAGTGACCGCAAAATCTCCAGATTCGAGTACCCGCTCCAGGTTGCTCTTTGATTTCATTCGAGTCCTCCTTGCATATTGAATCTGCCGTAAAAAAATTACATTTGGTAGCGCATACCGGATTCGAACCGGTGATCTCCTCCTTGAGAGGGAGGTG
>CAZLFC010000014.1:0-17887 GCA_964558705.1 uncultured Dehalococcoidales bacterium | reverse complement strand
GCTCCGAAAACAGCAGCTCCTCACCATCCACGATGGATACCAGCACCACCCCCGCCCCCAGCTTGAGCGCCGTCTCTACGGAGTCGGCGATGCGACTCTGCCCGCCGCTCTGCCCGATTACCAGCCGGTCCACCACCACCTCAATGGAATGCTTTTTGTTCTTGTCCAGCTTAATATCTTCAGAGAGGTCATGAATATGCCCCTCAATCCTGACTCTGGCATAGCCCGCCTTACGTAAATCGTCGAATACCGCCTGGTACTCACCCTTACGGTCACGGATAAGCGGCGCCAGAATCATGATACGGCTATTCTCAGGGAGATTCTGGATGGCATCGACAATCTGCTGCACCGTCTGCGTAACAATCTCCCTTCCGCACCGGGGACAATGAGGATGACCGACGCGGGCAAAGAGCAGGCGCAGGTAATCATAGACCTCGGTTACCGTGCCGACCGTCGACCGCGGGTTACGGCTCGGCCCCTTCTGGTCAATAGAAATAGCCGGACTTAGCCCTTCAATATAGTCGACATCGGGCTTTTCCATCCGTCCCAAGAACTGGCGGGCATAGGCGGAGAGCGACTCCACATAGCGGCGCTGCCCCTCGGCATAGATGGTATCAAACGCCAGCGAACTCTTACCCGAGCCGGAGACACCGGTGATAACCACCAGCTTATCGCGGGGGATAGTAACGTCTATATTCTTGAGGTTATGCTCCCGGGCACCTTTAACAACTATGGAATCTAAGGGCATATTCCCTCCACACTGGAATTGTAACACTACCTCCGAAGTCGCCACAAGCTCAAGGGTAAGGCTTTAATCCCTGATTGCTTCGGGGTTGACGCAATTAGGCGGGACCTGCCCGTTTAACCCGGCAATAAGGTTATCCGCCGCCATGGTTGCCATCCTGGTGCGGGTAATGAAACTGGCGCTGCCGATGTGAGGGGTAATAACCAGATTATCCAGCGTGAGGAGGGGGTCGTCCGGGGAGATGGGCTCGACCTCGGTGACATCTATCGCCGCCGCGAAAATCCGGCGCGATTCAAGCGCCTTATAGAGAGCCTCCTGGTCAACAATAGGACCGCGCGCGGT
This sequence comes from uncultured Dehalococcoidales bacterium, assembly GCA_964558705.1. Classification (GTDB taxonomy): domain Bacteria; phylum Chloroflexota; class Dehalococcoidia; order Dehalococcoidales. Next base: position 16,800 of record CAZLFC010000014.1, on the reverse strand, counting down.
GTTAACGAATACCGAGGTTGGCTTCATGGCGGCAAACTCGGCAGCCCCAATCAGGTGATGGGTCTGGGCATTGAGTGGCACATGAACGGTAACAAAATCGGACCGGGACAGCAGTGCTGATAGCTCAGCGACATACTCCACCCCGAGCTGTTTTTCCAACTCCTCATGTCTTGACAGGTCGTAATACAGCACCGTCATATCGAACCCCTTCGCCCGTTTGGCTATTTCCATGCCAATACGCCCCAGCCCGATAATACCCAGCGTGGCATGATGGATGTCCTGCCCCAGCATCATCATCGGGCCCCAGGTTTGCCATTTGCCTTCTCTGGTAAAAACATCAGCCTCCACCACCCGCCGAGCCGCCGCCATAAGCAAAGCCCAGGCGAGGTCGGCGGTAGTCTCCGTCAGTACGCCGGGTGTATTCCCCACCACGATGCCTCGCCTCGTTGCTTCGGGGACATCGATGTTATCGTAGCCCACCGCCATATTGCTGACCACCTTCAATCTGGGAGCAGCATCCATAAGAGCAGCGTCAATCTTATCCGGCAGCAGCGACAGCAGACCGTCAGCGTCACGCACCTTATCCCGCAGCACCTCGTAGGGGGGCGGTAATTCCCCGGGCCATATCTCCAACTCAGCGACCCGGCCAATCATGTCCAGCGCTTCTTGAGCTATCTGACGGGTTATATAGACTTTCGGTTTTGTCATTTTCGCTACACCAGAGATTAATTGTAGCACCTGAGTTGCCGGAGTAACAAGAGTCGCCAGCACAGGTATTGACAAATATTATGTCTTGTGGTAGATTAGCACGAAAATAAGCTTGGATAGAGAGAGGATATTGGTTTATATCACCCCCTACAACTACTACTACGCATATTATTACTACTACTATGCGGGCATATAAGGCGCGCGGGGGGGATTTTGATATAAAAATGTAGAGACATAAGCCAAGCCAAAAAGGAAGAAAGTTTAAGCAGACCCTCCCCAGCGGGAGGGTTTTTTATTTTATACCAAGCGGAGACAAACAAACGATGAATATATCCGAGATGCTGGCGAGAAACGTCGAGCTATATCCTAACGATACCGCCCTTATCCAGATAAGACCAAGTGAGCACTCAAGAGAAGAAATCACCTGGAGAGAGTTTGAGGCAAGGGCAAATCGTGTCGCCAATGCCCTGGCGGATAGAGGCATCAAGAAAGGCGATAAGGTCATACACTGGATGCGGAACTCAATCAACTGGCTTGAGGCTTACTTCGGCATTATTAGAACCGGGGCATGGGCGGTACCGCTTAATTACAGGTTCACCGGCCAAGACCTGAAATACTGTGCGGACATAGCCGAAGCCAGGGCGATGATTTTAGGGGAATCGTTCATTGAAAGTGTAGAGACGGTTCGCTCACAATTGCCCACCATTGAAAGTTACATAGTTGCCAGTCAGAGTCCGCCTGAAGATATGGAGAGATTTGAAGAGGCGATAGGGAGAGCCTCAGCCAAACCGCTGGAGATAAAGCTAAATGACGCAGACGAGTGCGGTCTCTACTTCACGTCGGGCACTACCGGAGCGCCCAAGCCGATACTGCTTACCCATAAGAATATGGAAGCCGCCGCCTTAACCGAAAAGGCGCACCACCATCAGAAACACGATGACAATTTCATCCTTATTCCGCCCCTGTACCACACCGGCTCCAAGATGCACTGGTTCGGCAGCCTGATGGTGGGGGGCAGGGCGACATTGCTGACCGAAATAGCTCCCCAGTATATATTCGAGGCCGTCGAGAAAGAAAAGGGAACCATCGTCTGGCTGCTGGTGCCCTGGGCTCAGGATATTCTTAGAGCCCTTGATAAAGGAGAGCTCAAGAAAGAAGACTATGACCTGAGCCACTGGCGCCTGATGCACATCGGCGCCCAGCCGGTACCCCCCAGCCTGATTACGCACTGGAAGGATTACTTCCCCGGTATGCAATATGACACCAACTACGGCCTGAGTGAATCTACGGGACCCGGCTGCGTTCACCTGGGCATAGAGAACGAACATAAGGTGGGCGCCATCGGCAAAGCCGGCTTCACCTGGAAAACACGAATTGTCAACGAGAAGGACGAGGATATTCCCCGCGGAGAAGTGGGCGAGCTGCTGATCAAGGGCGACGGCGTGATGAAGGAATACTACAAGAACCCGGAGAAAACGGCAGAAACCATAAAAGATGGCTGGCTACACACCGGCGACCTGGTTAGAGAGGACGACGACGGCTTTATCTACATCGTCGACCGGCAAAAGGATGTCATCGTTAGTGGCGGAGAGAATATCTACCCCGTGGAAATAGAGGATATTCTCCAGAGCCACCCCGATATCTACGATGTAGGCGTCATCGGGCTTCCCGACGAAAGAATGGGTGAAGTGATTACCGCTGTCATTGAAGCCAAACCGGGAGCCAATCTCACCAGAAAAGACGTGAATGAATTCTGTGTGCAACACCTGCCCAAGTATAAGCGACCGAGGCACATCATACTTGATAAGGTGCCGCGAAACCCTACCGGGAAAATAGAAAAACCTAGCATGCGACAAAAATACGCTGACTTAAAGGGTGGCTTTAAAAAGAAGAAAAGCTAAATCTAGCATAAGGGGGGACCCAGCCATGTAAACGGTGTTTAGAAACAAGACGACATAATTCAGATTTCACGGAGGTAAATAATGAAAACCAAATTACTAATGATTTGCTTAGCTCTTACGCTGCTAGTAGTGCCCCTGGTTGGCGCCTGTAAAGCCGCGCCACCGGAAACAATTGAGCTGTCATACAGCAACTTCTTCCCACCGACGCATTTTCATTCCATACTGGCTGAGGAGTGGGTAAAGGAGATAGAGACACAAACCAACGGCCAGGTAAAGATCAACTACTTCCCCGGAGGGACGCTAACCCCGGCACCGAAGGTATATGACGGGGTAGTGGAAGGCATATCCGATATAGGTATGTCCGTTCTGGCTTACAGCATGGGCCGCTTCCCTGCCAGCGAATTGATTGACCTGCCTCACGCTTACCCCAACGGCTGGGTAGCCACCAAGGTAGCCAACGACTTCTACCAGAACTTCACACCCGAGGAATTTGATGATGTACACGTACTTTGCTTCCATGCCCACGGTCCCGGTGTTGTTTTCACCACCGAGAAGCCGGTGCGTCAGATGGACGACCTCAAGGGACTGGTAATAAGGTCGACCGGCGTGGGAGCCAAGATAATGGAAGCCCTCGGAGCCGAAGGCTATGGTGCTTCACAGGGAGAGGCCTATGAGCTCATGGCCAAGGGAACGATAGACGGCAGTTTTACCCCCCGCGAGGTACTCAAAGGTTGGAATCAAGCGGAGGTGGTAAAATATGTTACCGGCTGTTATGATGTAGGCAATACTGCCAATATGTTCATCGTTATGAACAAAGACAAGTGGAACAGCCTGCCTGAGAGCACACAGAAGATTATCACCGAAGTGAGCCAGGCGTCCATAGAAAAACATGGCATGGTCTGGGATTACTATGACAAGGTTGCCATAGACTACTTCCTGACCTTCGAAGGTACCGAGGTGATTGAGCTCCCGGCAGCGGAGATGGCAAAGTGGGTGGAAACGGCCGTAGACCCACTGATAACCGGCTATATAGAAGAGAAGACAGCCCTGGGATTACCGGCAGCTGACTTCGAGGCATACCTGCAACAGCGGGTTGCCTACTGGTCTGCCAAGGCACCGTCCGCAGACGAGAGTGTAGCCTGGGTCAAGGCGGAGTTAGAACCACTGGCGCCAGAATAATAAAAGAGCTTAATAGCTAGTTTAATAACTGGTCTTATTTATTGGGGATGCCCGTAAAAGGATAATCCTGGATTCCGGGCATCCCCTACGAATGGTTTGTTTTTATGTCTGATAAAGTCGAGCGTCTGGAAAAGTTTGCCCAATGGCTAAGTAACAAGGTCAACTGGATAGCCGGCATCGGACTGGTGGCTATGCTTGGCCTCACCGTCAGCGACATAATCGGAGTCAAATTCTTCAAGTCGCCCGTGCCCGGCGCCATAGAGATGATAGGTTTCCTGGGTGTAGTGGTAACCGGCTTTGCCATCGCTTTTACCCAGGTGCGGCGAGGACATATCCAGGTAGAGTTCTTCGTAATGCGCATGCCCCAACGAGCCCAGGCCGGCACTATTGCCCTGGTCTCACTACTCGGCATCATCCTGTTTGGGTTACTAGCCTGGCAAAGCTGCGAATTTGGATATACTCTTCAGGTCACCGGGGAAGTTTCCATGACCCAGGGAATACCGTTCTATCCTTTTGTTTACGCCATAGCGTTTTGCTGCCTCCCGATATGCCTGATGCTGCTGGTAGATTTTCTTAAGTCGGTGATGAAGGCGGTGAACAAGTGAGCCCAGCGGCTATTGGCATCATCGGCATCGTGGTCCTGATTATTACCTTTCTCCTCAGCATGCCCGTTGGCTTTGCCATGGCTTTCGTCGGACTGCTAGGTTTCTCTTTTTTAGTTTCACCGCAAGCCGGGGTTAGCCTGCTGGCCCGGGATGTCTTTGCCAATTTTTCGTCATACTCTCTCACCGTTATTCCTATGTTCATGTTCATGGGCGCCATTACCTTTGCGACCGGGATGAGCCGCCGACTTTACGATACCGGCTATAAAATGTTCGGACAATTGCACGGCGGCTTAGCCATGGCTACTATTGCCGGCTGCGCCAGTTTCGCCGCCATATGCGGCTCGACCAATGCCACTGCCGCCGCTATGGGTAAGGTAGCCCTACCCGAGATGAAGAGATACCACTACGACGATTCACTAGCCACCGGTTGCGTGGCGGCGGCCGGCAGCCTGGGCATACTCATCCCACCCAGCACCATTTTCATCGTCTACGGAATATTAACCGAACAGTCGATAGGCAAGCTTTTCCTGGCCGGTGTTTTCCCCGGTCTACTCCTGGCCTCCGTCTTTATTGTGGTGGTCTCATTCCTTTGCTGGCGCAACCCGACCCTTGGTCCGGGCGGGGCGCCAACCAGATGGAAGGAGAAACTGGTCAGCCTCACCGGGGTTATTGAAATGCTGGCTCTGTTCGTCATAGTTATTGGCGGGCTTTTCCTCGGCTGGTTCAGTCCCACCCAGGCCGGTGCCGCCGGTGCCGCCGGCGCCCTGGTCATCGGACTGGCCAGACGGCAGTTAAACTGGCAGGGCTTTCTCACCGCGATTAAGGACACCCTGCAGATAACCTGCGAGGTCATGGTCATAGTCACCGGAGCTATTATCTTCGGTCACTTCATCGCGGTAACCACGATTCCTTTTGTTCTGGCCGACTGGGTAAGCACCCTGCCCCTGCCCCCCGCCGCCATCATGGGGATGTTAGTCCTGATGTACCTCATGGGCGGCTGTTTTATGGATGCTCTGGCTCTGGTTACTCTTACTATTCCCATTATCTACCCCGTAGTTATCGCTATGGGTTTCGACCCGATATGGTTTGGAGTTATAATTGTACTGGTGACCGAGATGGGGGTAATCACACCGCCAGTGGGAATAAATGTGTATGTTATCAAAGGAATCGCCAAGGATGTACCTCTGGGAACTATCTTTAAAGGCGCCTTTCCCTTCCTGATTGGTCTGCTCTTTGTGGCCGGCCTGCTTATCTCCTTTCCCCAGATTGCGCTATTTTTACCCGGCCTTATCAAATAAAGTTTTAAAAAGAGAGCCAGAATGAATGAATCAGATATTAGCTCCGATGCTCCGGGCCAAAAACTCTTCTTACTTGGCAACGAAGCAATAGCCAGAGGCGCCATAGAGGCTGGAGTCCAGGTTGCGGCCGCCTACCCCGGCACCCCCTCCAGCGAGATTCTGGAAACCCTGGCTAAAGTTGCTCCAAAGTTGGACATATATGTTGAATGGTCAACCAATGAAAAGGTAGCCTTTGAGGTCGCTTTGGCGGCTTCTATTTGCGGGGTAAGAGCTATGGCATCAATGAAACATGTCGGGGTCAACGTTGCCCACGACCCATTGATGACCGCCAGCTATATCGGGGCTAAGGGGGGTCTGGTCTTACTTTCCGCCGATGACCCCTGGGCATGGAGCTCCCAGAACGAGCAGGACAACCGATACATCGCCGAACAGGGCTACATACCTGTTCTGGAGCCTGCCTCGGTCCAGGAAGCCAAGGATATGATGGCTGATGCTTTCCGACTTTCCGAAGAATTTAAGCACCTGTTCATGGTCAGGTCGGTCACCAGAATAAGCCATGGCCGGAGTGACGTCGTGCTGGGAGAAATAGACAGGGAAAAAAGAAAGGGCTCTTTTGAAAAAGACCGCTCCTGGTTGGTTTACACCCCGGCAGAAGCCAGAATCAACCGACCCTTAATGATTGCCCGGTTTGAGAAAATAAAGCAGGCGGTAAATACATTCGCCTACAACCAGTTAAAGCTGACTGAGGGAGCCAAACTGGGGATAATTGGCTGCGGCCTTTCGTATAGTTACGCACTGGAAGCCATAAAATGGCTGGAGCTTGACGACAGGGTTTCGGTGCTAAAGATTGGCACACCCCACCCCCTGCCCGAGGAACTGGTAAAACAACTGCTAAAGTCGGTTGACGAGATACTCGTGGTAGAAGAGCTGGAGCCATTCGTGGAAAACCATGTCAAAGCCATTGCCGGAGAAGCCAATATTCCAGTGAAGATTCACGGCAAGGACCTGATTCCGGTCGTCGGGGAGCTGTCTACCAGGAAGGTTACCGAAGCCATCATCAAGCTAACCAACTCCCAACCGCCGGTCAACTTCAAAGAACTGGACAAGCGCAGTGCAGAAACGGTTCCGCTCCTGCCCTGGAGACCGCCAGCCTTATGCCCCGGCTGTCCGCACCGGGCCTCTTTCTACATAATCAAAACCGCCGCCCAGAGGGTAGCCAAAGACTATGGTAAAAAAACTTTACCCATATACCCCGGCGACATCGGTTGTTACACGCTAGGCTACATTCCACCGTTAGAAGCCGTGGACACCACCATCTGCATGGGCGCCAGCATCGGTATCGCCAACGGCCTGGCTCATGTAGTCGAGGCGCCGATAATAGCCCACCTTGGCGACTCCACATTTTTCCATGCCGGTATACCTCCGCTGATAAATGCCGTTTACAACAAGGCAAATATAACCGTAGCCATACTGGATAACTCAGCGACCGCGATGACCGGTTTCCAGCCCCATCCGGGCACCGGCTATACCGCTACGGGCGAGGAAGCCATTTCAATAAAGATTGAGGACATTGTCAAGGCCTGCGGCGTAAAATTCGTCGAGGTTGTCGACCCCTTCGACTTAAAAAGGGCCATCGATACTACGGCAAAGGCAATCAGGTCTGAGGGGCCGTCGGTCGTAGTTTTTCGACAGCTCTGCGCCATGATAGACCAGAGAGAAAAGAAGCAACGGGGAGAGAAAATTGTCCCCTACCGCATAGACCAGGAGAAATGCAACGGCAAATGTGACGCCTGTGTTAAACTGCTCGGTTGCCCGGGCATAATAAAAGAGAACGGCAGGACCATAATCGACAGTTCGCTATGTACCGGCTGTGGCATCTGTGCCCAGGTTTGCCCCTATAACGCTATCCTGCAGGAATAAGAAATGATAAAAGAATTCAATGTGCTGATTACCGGGGTGGGAGGACAGGGCTCAATATTGATGTCAGAGTTGCTGGGGCAATCGGCGGTTAAAGACAATTTAAATGTCAGAGGCTCTGAGGTACTGGGGATGGCCGTCAGAGGCGGCTCGGTAAGCAGCACCATAAGAATCGGGAGTGAAGTACACGGGCCGCTTATTCCGGCGGGGAAGTGCAATCTGCTAATAGGCATGGAGCCGGCGGAGGCGCTAAGAAACATCTCCTGCCTATCACCATCCAGTTTAATCATACTCAACCTGAGACAATTAGTCCCCTTTACTGTTTTCCAGGGGGAAAGCACATATCCCGGCATAGACGAGATACGTAAGAGGCTGAAATGCATATCCAGCCAGGTAATCGGGCTGGATGCAGTTCAACTGGCAGAAGAAGCCGGCAACCCGATAACGGCCAATATGGTAATGCTGGGGGCATCTTTTGGCACCGGGCAGATTCCCATAAAGCTGACAACAACCAAGGCGGTAATCCAAGCGCACTTTCCCCCCAAAATAGTCCCGGTTAATATGAAGGCTTTCGACCTCGGTTACCAAGCCTGCCAGCAGACTCTCAAAATGTAGTTACAACTTTGCTCCACCTCACCAGTCATTAGCTAACCCGTATCCAAGAACTCCAGCTATGGCAACAGGGATTACAAACAAGGTTTGAACGATTGAGGAGATTATTAGACTAATTGATTGAAGGGGTATTGACATTCATGTTATAATGTTTGGTGAAAGACTAGCAAAAGACTAGCAAAAGACTAGCAAAAGACTAACGAAAGACTAACGAAAGACTAACGAAAGACTAGAAAAGGCCTGGAAATTTCCAGGCCTTTTCACTTTACATTATTACTGCCAACATCCATTTAAGAAAGCCTCATCCAAGAGAACTGTTTTGTCTGCTACAGACTTTAATGTACTAGCCCATGCGTAATGAGTAAAGGCGTTTTCCACAGTCTTATTCATCATTCTTACTTCCAAAACAGGACATACAAAGTCTTGGTCACCTGCAATCAATATCGCAATGTCGTACGCATTCCTTGAGGCAAGTGTTACCAAATCAAATACAATCAATGAATCTACACCCTTTTGTTCCCAAGAAGTTTTAGTGAACTTATCGTTGCATTGGGGACATACATAATTGTGTTGCCGCTGAACTCTGCGACCTAGCCTAATATCAAAGTATGGGTTTACTCTGAGCCGATCAAAAAAGCGCTGTTGTAAATCGTATGATTGTCGATTAACTTCAGGTAAAAGTGGGGCTTCGTAATACTGAATACGCATTAACGGTCTATTATTGACTAATTTTATTGATAACTTCTCTGGACTAACTCTCTTATTGAAGGAGTGTTTCGTTGACATATCCAAATTAGAACCGTCAATGAAAACCATAACTCGCTCATTTGCCATAATCGCACCCCCTACTATTTAGGGATTATACTCCTATGCTATCATCGTAAGTCAAATTGACCCACTACCAAAAAACATGAACCTCCAGACCGACTTTAATTAAAGCTCTTATTGACCATGCCTACTCACTCCACTATAATGCTCAACAGGAGAATTATGCTGGCCAAGGTAAGAAGCTGTGCGATAGTCGGATTAGAGGGAGCCATTGTTGAGGTCGAGGTAGATATTTCGCCCGGTTTACCGTCATTCACTATTGTTGGACTGCCTGACGCCGCCGTTCAGGAAGCCAGGGAGCGAGTCAGAGCCGCCATCCGAAACTCCGGCTGCACCTTCCCGATGAAGCGCATCGTGGTTAATCTGGCTCCAGCCGACCTCAAGAAAGCGGGGCCGGCTTATGATTTGTCCATCGCTGTTGGTATCCTGCTCAGCTCAGAGCAGATATCCGCCGATGTTTCCCGGACCATCATTCTGGGTGAGTTGTCACTGGACGGGGGTTTGCGCCACACCAACGGCATCCTGCCCATGGCAGCCCTGGCGAAACAGGAGAGCATCCCCGAAATTATCGTGCCGGAGATTGATGCCAGGGAGGCATCCCTGATAGAAGGCATCAAAATCATACCAATCGCTTCTTTACCGCAGCTGGTCAGCTATTTGAGAGGGGAAATATCGGTTCCGGATTATGCGCCTGATGTAATTCAGGAGTGTGACCCTCCCCCCTCCTCAATTACCGACCTGGCTTATATTAAAGGGCAAGAGCATGTAAAACGAGCCTTAGAAGTAGCGGCGGCCGGAGGTCACAACGCCGTAATGATGGGACCACCGGGCAGCGGCAAGACACTGCTGGCGCGGGCACTCTCCACCATACTGCCGCCAATGACCACTGATGAAGCGCTTGAGGTTACCAAGATTTACAGCGTGAGCGGTCTACTGCCGTCGGACACTCCGCTTATCAGGCAACGCCCCTTCCGTTCCCCCCACTACACCATTTCCAATGCCGGTCTGGTGGGGGGTGGACACTGGCCCAGGCCGGGAGAAATAAGCCTCAGCCACCGGGGGGTTCTCTTCCTTGATGAGTTGCCTGAATTCGGTCACTCCCTGCTTGAGGTGCTGCGACAACCCCTGGAAGACAAGATGGTTACCATCAGCCGGGCTCAGGGCAGCGTAACCTTCCCGGCCAACTTTATGCTGGTGGGAGCGATGAACCCCTGCCCCTGCGGCTATTACGGCGACCCCTTCCGACAATGCACCTGCCCGCCCAGTCTGGTCTCCCGATACCAGAAGCGCATCAGCGGGCCGTTCATCGACCGGGTTGATATATTTGTCGAGGTGCCCCACATTGACTATGAGAAGCTGGCTGACGACAGGCTGGGAGAGAAATCAGAGACAGCCCAGGAGAGGGTTACCGCCGCCCGTTCACGGCAGCTCAAGCGATTTAAGGGAACCGGGCTAACCTGCAACGCGGAAATGACACCAGCCGAGGTAAGAGAATTTTGCCAGACAGAAGAAGCTGCCCAGAGTCTCTTGAAGGCAGCGATGAAACAGCTCTACCTCTCCGCCCGAGCCTTCCACCGCATCTTAAAACTAGCCCTCACTATCGCTGACCTGGAAAATACTGATATAATTAAAGCAAACCACCTGGCTGAAGCCATCCAGTACCGACCGAGAAGAACGGTCTAAGACAGATTCGGAATTTAGGAGGAAACAAAATGTCACTTTCAAAATCGACCAAGTGCTATATAAAGCTCGTCCTGGCAAGTCTGGCTCTACTGGCCGGGCTGGTCGGGGCTGGTATTGGCTGCACCGGCTTTGACCAGTGGACTTCTCCCACTTCGCCACCGGCAGAGGAGCCGGCAGAAGTGAAAAAACCCCCTCCAATCACCGTCACTACCGAGGATAAGGCAACCCTGGTTGTTTATGAGCACCTGCTCAGTCAGGCGGAAAGCTATCAGGCAAAAGATTACCTGGCTGATTTCTACACCGTCTGTGATAACTGGAGCGCCGATTCGGAACTCCTCAAGGACGGAACCAGCATATGGAATGTCACGGTTGATATGACCAGTGTTTTCGTATGGACGGCAAAATCCCACTGGCGGCAAGCCACCTGGTTTATTCTGGAAGACGGAGAAGTGATACCATCCAATCACTTTAAAGCCAATGCGCTTAGAATTGAGGCGGACTTACAGGAGCTAAGCCTGCAGTCGATAACACCCGTCCCGGCGGACTAATAGAGCTAACATTTACCACGGACACACGGCAGGTTAAATAAGCTCAATAAGAGGAGGTGCTATCTTTGGCTTCGGCGGAAATCCTGGGTTTTATCGGTGGAGGACTTATTACCTGCAGTCTTATCCCGCAGGTCTATCGCGTTTTCAGATTAAAAAGTGCCCGTGAGATAAGTCTGCTTTTTAATATTCTACTGTTAGTAGGCCTTATTTTCTGGATAGCTTATGGGACTGCTTTCAGCCTTACCCCGGTTGTCCTGTGGAACGCAATCGCCGTGGTTCTTGTTGCCGGGCTTCTCTTTGCCAAGTTAAAATATGGCAGGTCCTAGCCCCAGAACCAGAGAGCACCACCCCCTGCCAGCATAACCAGGCCAAGGGTAATGGCTATCCAGCCACCTATCTTTAACGCACTGGGCTCGGGACGCCCGGGTGAACGCTCCAGAAATTCCCTCACATCATGATGAGTCACGAGGGAATCATAGTAATCTCCACCCTCCCTGTTGCCCCAGACAAGCCCACCGATACCGAGAAGGACGAAGAAACCACCCATTCCCATCAGCATAAAACAGTCAGGATAAGACATCCGCCACCCCTATAAACGGCCTCTACTACGATTATAATATGTGCGTTAGCTATTTTCAATCAGATTTATTTAATCTCAACAGTAGCCCCGGCGGCCTCCAATTTCTCCTTCATAGCCGCTGCCTCATCCTTATTGACCCCTTCCCTCACCGGCTTGGGGGCACTCTCTACCAGGTCCTTGGACTCCTTAAGCCCTAATGTAGTCAACTCCCGCACGGCTTTAATCACATTAATCTTATTGGCCCCAATGTCCTTAAGAATTACGGTGAACTCTGTTTGCTCCTCACCTGCCGGAGCTGCTGCTGGCCCTGCCGGAGCCGCTGCCGCCGCCACTACCGGAGCCACCGCACTAACACCAAACTCAGCCTCTAAAGCCTTTATTAACTCGGCCAGCTCAAGGACGGACATACTTTTTATAGTTGCCATTAAGTCCTCAATGGCTGCCGACTTTTTGGCTTTCTCGGCAGGGGCTTTGGGCTCATCGGCAACTGCTTTGGCTGCCTTCGGTTTCTTAGCCTCTTTTTCTTCAGCGGCTGGTTGCGGTTCGCTCTCCACTACTGGTTCGGCTGTTGGCTGTTGCTCGCTCTCTACCTTCTCTTCAACAGCCTCTTGTCCCGCTTCTGCTTCTTTTTCTGACATCCTATTCTCCCTCCAATTGTTGAATTCTAGCCTGCAGCACCCCTATAAATCCTCTTACAGGAGTAGCCAGGCAATTAACTAAGTTAGTAATGGGACTTTGCATCCCACCCAGAAGCTTAGCTATTAATATCTCCCTTGACGGTAACGTGGAAAGGGTATTTACTTCCTCTGAAGTAAGTAATCTATCACTGAGAAAGCCCCCTTTAATACTTAGACTCGCTTTCGAAGCGCTAATGTAGTCAGCTAAAGCCTTAGCCGGTTCGGTTATATCACCATAACCAAAAGCAATAGCTACCGGACCCTCAAAGGAGCTGGTTAAATCGTCCCTGCCCGCTCTTCCAGCGGCAAACTGGGCCAGTGTATTTTTCACCACTCTATACTCAACTCCCAACTCCCTCAATTTGCCGCGCAGAATAGTCATCTCAGCGTTTGGCATTCCCCGATAATCAGTTAAAATGCCAACGCTACATTTAGACAGGCTCTCTTGCAATATATCAATTGTTCGCGCCTTCTCTTCTCTAGACATACCTCATTTTACCTCCTGACTAGCAACGCTAACCATCCGATTAAAAAAATTAGTCCTTGTGCCGGCTAACACAAGGACTCCGTCAAATCTTTCCAGATTTAAACTTCAATTCCTCGGCAGGCACAGTAAATTAAGCCGCAACCGGCACCCACTGTCTCAGGAAAATATTAAATTGTCAATCAACCTTCCCCGGTGGTATCAACTGGAACTCAAAGAAAGGGTTGGTTTAAGATCGAGTTTTATACCGGGACCCATAGTGGTAGCTAACGAGGCAGTCTTAACATACTGACCCTTCGCCCCGCTGGGCTTAGCCTTGACCACAGCCTCTATCACCGTGGTCAGGTTATTCATCAATTTATCGCCATCAAAACTGATCTTACCCAGAGGCACGTGAATGATAGCAGTCCTGTCCAGCTTAAATTCCACCCGACCTTTGCGGGCATCTTCTATCACCCTGAGCAGGTTATCAGCAGATACTACTGTCCCTGACTTGGGATTAGGCATCAAGCCACGCCGACCTAAAATCTTGCCCAGCTTGCCTACTTTACTCATCATATCAGGGGTAGAAATAGCCGTATCAAAATCTACCCAACCACCTTCAATCTTCTTAACCAGGTCGTCGCCACCAACAAAATCGGCTCCTGCATCTCGGGCAATCTTCTCGGCTTCGCCCTCGGCAAAGACTAACACACGCACGGTTTTCCCTAACCCATGGGGCAACAGGGCAACACCGCGTACCTGCTGACTGGCATTCCGGGGGTCAAGACCCATCCGAAGGTGAAGTTCAACAGTCTCGTCAAACCGGGCATGAGACATCTTCTTAGCCAGTTCAATAGCCTCCTGAGGCTCGTAATCCTTGGTTCTGTCCAGCAGTTTAACTGCCTCTTCATAATTTTTACCGCGTTTTACCATTTTTCTACTCTACTTCAATCCCCATACTTCGGGCGGTACCGGCAATAATTCGCTCCGCCCCTTCAATATCGATTGCATTCAAGTCCTTAGCTTTAAGCTCAGCTATTTCCCGTAGCTTATCCCGGGACAACTTGCCTGCTTGCTCACGACCGGTATTGCCAGCCCCCTTGTCCAGACCTAACGCCTTTTTCAGCAGGTCGGTAGTTGGCGGCGTCTTGGTAATAAAAGTAAATGAGTTATCATTATATACAGTGATTTCAACCGGAATGATAGACCCCGCCTGACCAGCAGTCCGTTCGTTATACTCCTTACAGAAGCCCATGATATTAACCCCGTGCTGACCCAAAGCCGGACCAACAGGGGGTGCCGGGTTTGCCTGACCAGCCGGAATCTGGAGTTTAATCACAGCCTTAACCTTCTTCGCCACTTACATCTCCTAACCAGAAAAATTAACCGGGTTTACAACTTCTCCACTTGCAAAAAATCGAGCTCCACCGGGGTATCACGCCCAAAAAGGGAGAGGAGCACTTTAACTTTACCCTTTTCCGAGCTTATATCATCTACTACCCCGACAAAATCAATAAAAGGACCGTCAGTCACCCGTATACTCTGTCCCTTCCGAAAACCAACCTTAACCCTCGGTACTTCAGCCTCCATCTGTTTCAAAATCTGGCCGACTTCGTCCTCACGTAACGGACTGGGTTTATTCCCGGTACCAACAAAGCCGGTGACCCCGGGGGTATTACGCACTACATTCCAGCTCTGGTCGCTCATTTTCATCTCAACCAGAACATAACCGGGCAATATCTTCTTAACTACCGTACGCCTCTGGCCATTTTTAACCTCAATCTCATCCTCGGTAGGGACAATTACCTGAAAGACCTCGTCTCCAGAATCCATAGCCTTGATTCGTTGCTCCAGATTCTTTTTAACTCGTTCTTCATAACCAGAGTAGGTATGAACCACATACCATTGCTTTTGGCTATTCTCCACAAACAACCTCACCCGGATAATGATTCAACGAAATGTCTATCCGCCCAAGAAAATTTTATTAACGAGTTGAGCAAAACCAAAGTCAAACGCTCCCAGAAATGCACCAGCCGCAATAGCCGCAAGCAACACCAGACCGGTTAGATAAACAACCTCTCGTCTAGTGAGCCAGACTACCTTTTTTAATTCAGCTATAATCTCGCCAATAAACTTAAATCTTGGACCACTTTTCTTGGTAACAACAGCACGATGCGCCACAGAAAAAACCTCACCTACTGCTCAACTGTGCAGCTCTATTTTACCTCTCGATGGAGTCTATGAGTGCGACAGCGCGGGCAATATTTTTTAAGCTCTAACCGCTGGGAATCATTCTTCCTGTTCTTGCTAGTAGTATATGTTCTCTCCTTGCACTCGGTACAGGCAAGGTGAATAATAACCCTTGCTTCAGCTTTTCTCGCCATGTTTATTCTATAATGCGGCTAACGGATCCGGCACCTACCGTCTTTCCTCCCTCCCTGATAGCAAAACGTAAACCTTTCTCCAAGGCTACCGGATAAATGAGTTTTATTTTCATTTTGGTATTATCACCAGGCATAACCATTTCCACGCCTTCCGGCAGCTCAATGCTTCCGGTGACATCGGTAGTCCTGATATAGAACTGAGGCTTATAGCCGTTAAAGAAAGGAGTATGCCGGCCGCCTTCCTCCTTGCTCAACACATACACCTCGGCCTCGGCATAGGTATGCGGCTTAATAGAACCCGGTGCCGCCAGTACCTGACCACGCTCTATTTCTTCACGGTCTATTCCCCTGAGCAGGACACCAACGGCATCCCCAGGCTCAGCTTCATCCAGAATTTTGTGGAACATCTCCAGACTGGTAGCCACTACCTTCTTGGGCTCATGGTGTAAGCCGACTATCTCAATTTCGTCTCCGGGATGAATCACACCTCTCTCAACCCTGCCGGTAGGCACAGTGCCTCTACCCTTGATGCTGAAAACATCCTCTACCGACATCAGGAAGGGCTGGTCTTTAGGTCGTACCGGAACCGGGATATATCTGTCTACTTCGTCCATCAACTGCAAGATGGGACCGCACCACTGGCACTCCCGCTTGCCACAGCCACACTCAAGAGCTTTAAGCGCGCTTGCCCTTACTATGGGTATCTCGTCGCCGGGGAACTCATATTTGGTCAGCAGCTCCCTCATCTCCATCTCCACCAGCTCCAGCAGCTCTTCATCTTCCATCATATCTACCTTGTTAAGACAAACTACCATAGCTGGAACCTCTACCTGGCGCGCCAGCAAGAGATGCTCTCTGGTCTGAGGCATAGGACCATCAGGAGCACTTACCACCAGGATAGCCCCATCCATCTGTGCCGCTCCGGTAATCATATTCTTAATATAGTCAGCATGACCGGGGCAATCTATATGAGCGTAATGCCGCTTCTCTGTCTCATACTCAATATGGGCGATAGCAATGGTCAGCCCCCGTGCCTTTTCCTCAGGAGCATTATCAATGCTGTCAAACTCGCGGAACGATGTTCCCCCCTGTTTGGACAGCGCCAAGGTAATGGCCGAGGTCAATGTGGTTTTACCATGGTCAACGTGACCGATAGTACCTACATTACAGTGCGGCTTGGTTCGCTCAAATTTCTTTTTAGCCATTCTAACCCCCTTTATTCCGAGCCCACAACCAGACTCGAACTGGTGACCCCGTTCTTACCAAGAACGTGCTCTACCTACTGAGCTATGTGGGCACTGGCTCTATTATAATATTTTTAATGGAACAGTAGTCAACCCCACTTTAGGCTTAAACCCATGGTGGAGGGGGCAGGATTCGAACCTGCGAAGCCATTTAAGGCGGCAATTTTACA
>CAZLFC010000013.1:0-18846 GCA_964558705.1 uncultured Dehalococcoidales bacterium | reverse complement strand
CCGGGCATAAATATGGGCTATAACTCCTACCTGTGGTACTTTGAGTAATTTGTCAGTTATATAAAGCCCTGTTTAGTGCGGCATACAGGTAATTTGTGCCTGTCTATTCCTGATACCTGACTTATAACCGATGAAAAAGACCTGGCTCAGAGACTACATCATTAAAAGGCTGCTCTACGCCTTATTTATCGCCTGGGCGGTACTGACCATCACCTTTGTCCTGCTCAGGGTAGGGCCGACCTCACCGGCGGATAAATATATGGCTAACCTGGCTGTCCAGGGGCAGGACACGGCGCAGGTGATGGAGGCGATAGAAGCCAGGTACGGCGTGGACCGCCCGATACATGAGCAATACCTGACCTATATCGTCAACCTGGGGCGGGGGGACTGGGGGTGGTCGTTGAGCACCTCAATGAAGGTCGTAGACCTGATTAAAGCCCACTGGATTTATTCCTTCCAGTTGATATTTCTGAGCTCCATTTTTGCCGCGATAATAGGTATTTTAATTGGCATCCTTTCGGCGGTAAGGCAGTACAGCAAGACCGATTATGCGGCTACCTTTTTATCTTTCATAGGGATATCTATACCCAATTTCTGGCTGGGCGTGATGCTCATCCTGCTTTTCGGGGTGAAGATGGGGCTGTTCAAGACCTTTTACGATACCGGCTTGCCCCTCCTCTCCCTGGCAAATCTGAAGCAACTGATTCTCCCCGTAGTTACCCTGGGTACCGGTATGCTGGCGGGCTATACCCGCTATACCAGGTCGGCGATGCTGGATAACCTGAGGAAGGATTTCGTGCGCACCGCTCGCGCCAAGGGGCTGCCGGAGAGGACGGTGATAGGGAAGCATGTCTTCCGTAATGCAATGCTGCCGCTGGTGACCATCATTATGTTTGATTTGGGCAGCATTGTCTTCGGGGGCGCCTACCTTACCGAGATTGTTTTCGGTATCCCCGGTCTGGGGCAGATATCGTTTAATGCCATCTTTGCCGACGACTATGCGGTGGTGGTGGCTATCACGGTTATCTCGGCTTTCCTGATATTGCTCATCAATCTCGCTACCGATATCACCTACACCTATCTCGACCCGAGGATAAGGTATGACTGAACGATTTAAGGACGTAGCCCGCAGGGTAGGCAGGGCTAAAAACCCTATCTTTATTACCGCTCTCGTTCTGCTCGGGGTGGCTTTCCTGCTGGACATCCTGGTTATTGAGCAGATATTCGCCCCGCTCACCTACCTCTATATTGCGGTGGGTATAGTGTTTATCCGCTATGCAGCGCCGCCGTTCTACGGCAGCCGGCGCCTGATTAAGTATTACTGGGAGAGAGCCAGTAGGAACAAGCTGGCTATCGCCGGATTGGCTTTCATCCTGTTCCTAATCCTGCTGGCGATAGTGGGTCCCATTTTCACCGCCGACCCCACTGCGGTCAGCTTCGAGGAGAAAAATCTGCCGCCCTTGGGGTTCACTCTTGAGGAATCGGTCTATGTCCCCAGTACGGGACAGTTCATTACCAGTGAAGTAGACGGCACTGTGGAACACCCTCTGGGTACTGACGACAAGGGCCGGGATTTGCTGGCGATGATAGTTTCCGGAGCCGGGGTCTCGTTGCAGGTTGGCCTGCTGGCTACGGGTATCGCCATAGTCATGGGAACTCTAATCGGTGTTGTCGCCGCTTATCTGGGCGGCAGGATGGACAATATCCTGATGAGATTTACCGATATTATAATGACCTTCCCCTTTTTCCTGTTGCTGGTGTTCATCGTGTTTATCTTCGGGGCTAACCTCGCTCTGATAGTCCTGATAATCGGTCTTACCGGCTGGACGGGGACGGCTCGACTTGTCAGGAGCGAAACGCTGTCACTAAGGACGCGGGAATTTGTCATGGCTTCTAAAGCCTTGGGGGCGAGCGATAGTCGGATAGTCCTGACCCATCTCGTCCCCAATGTCATCAGCCTGATTATAGTGATAGCTACCCTGTCTATCCCCGGGGTAATCCTGGCTGAAGCTGCCCTGAGCTTTATCGGACTGGGCGACCCCAATGTCGCCAGCTGGGGGATGATTCTGAAAGCCGGGCAGCAGAACCTGGACACGACCTGGTGGATTGCCGTAGCCCCCGGAGTTATGCTCTTTCTCACTGTGCTGGCCTTTAACTTCCTGGGCGATGGGCTCAGGGATGCTTTTGACCCGAGGAGCACTATCTGAAATGGCGGAGCCGATTTTGCGCGTTAGAAATCTCAGGACTCACTTTTTCACACGCCGCGGTGTGGTAAAGGCGGTAGACGGTGTTGACTTCGACATCCTGAAAAGTGAGTGTCTGTGTCTGGTAGGCGAGTCCGGCTGTGGCAAAACGGTAACCGCTCTTTCCATCCTGAACCTGGTGGACAGCCCGCCGGGTAAAATAGTTGACGGCGAAATATTCTATGACAGCCTGAACCTGCGGGAGTGTTCCGCGGAGAAGATGAGGCACGTCAGGGGTAAGGAAATTGCCATGGTCTTTCAGGATGCCCAGTCGGCGCTTAATCCCGTCTTCACAGTTGGCGACCAGATAGAGGAGCAGGTAAGACTGCACCTGAGAGTGAGCCACCGTGAGGCAAAGGAAAGGACGATAGAATTGCTGAAAGAGGTGGGCATACCGTCGCCGGAAAAAGCAATTGACTACTATCCGCACCAGTTATCCGGCGGGATGAGGCAGCGTGCCATGATAGCGATGGGCTTGTCCTGCGACCCGCAAATCCTGATTGCCGATGAGCCGACCACGGCGGTGGATGTAACGGTGAAAGCTCAGATTTTAGACGTTTTTAATCAACTTAAAGATAGTCGGCAGATGTCCCTGCTCTTTATAACTCATGAACTGAGTATAGTTGCCGAGATTGGAGACCGGATTATGGTCATGTACGGCGGCAGGATCGTGGAGACAGCTACGGTATCGGAGTTACTGAGTAATCCGAAGCATCCTTACACCGGTAGCCTGATTAAGTGTTTGCCGGACATGGCACGGGGCAAGGACAGACTGGAGAGCATACCGGGCACTGTGCCCAGTCTTATTGACCTGCCGCAGGGCTGTCTCTTCCACCCCCGCTGCGATAAGGCAATGGCTGTCTGTCGGGAGAAGCCGCCATCGCCCTTTATGGTCGCGGAGGGGCACGCCGTTTCCTGTCACCTGTACTCTCTCCCTGCGAGGTAGAACAAGGTAATGCTGAACCATAAATTGCTGGAAGTACATAATCTGAAGAAGTATTACCCAATTACGGGGGGCCTACTCGCTCGACAAGTCGGTGAGATAAAGGCGGTGGACGGGGTGTCGTTTTACATAAAAGAGGGGGAAACGCTGGGGTTAGCGGGTGAATCCGGTTGCGGGAAATCTACCCTCGGCAGGGTTATATTAAGATTAGAGGAGCCCACCAGCGGGGAAGTCGCTTTCCAGGGGATAGACATCACCAAGCTGACTAAAACGGAATTGCGGGGTTTACGGAACCAGATGCAGATAATATTCCAGGACCCCCAGTCCTCTCTCGACCCTCGGATGACCATCAACCAGTCTATAGGTGAGGCGCTGCTTGTCCAGGGTATGAAAGATACTCAGGAGCGGGCGGAGAGAGTAGTGGAGATTCTGGAGCGGGTTGGACTGGAAGCCCGGCATGTCTGGAGCTATCCTCACGAGTTCAGTAGCGGACAGAGACAGCGAGTGGGCATTGGTCGGGCGCTGGCAGTTAACCCCCGACTTATCATTGCCGATGAACCGGTGAGCGCTCTTGATGTCTCTATTCAGGCTCAGATTTTGAATTTGATGCTGGACTTGCAGCAGGAGTTTGGCCTGGCTTATTTGTTTGTCGCCCACGACTTATCAGTGATAAGGCAGGTTTCTCACCGGGTGGCCATAATGTATCTGGGTAAGATTGTGGAGCTGGCCGACACAAATGAGATATTTCAAAATCCCCTTCATCCCTACACCGAGGCTCTACTATCGGCTGTCCCCAGTATAAAACAAAGGCAGAGGCAAAGAATCTTGCTGCCGGGCAGTGTTCCTTCCCCGTTGAATCCTCCAGCAGGGTGTCATTTTCATCCCCGGTGTCATAAGGTATTGCCGGTCTGCAGCCAGGAAGAGCCACCGTTTAGAGACGTGGGGGAGGGGCATTGGGTAGCCTGCCATTTGTATTAGAGCTAAGGGCGTTATGACTGGACTACTGTTGTAACACCTCTCAATGAATTAAAGTAAGTCTAACCTGTATGGCCAATACTCATCAGCCGTTTGGTAATTATGAAATGTTTGCACTTTGGGACGCAATGAAATATACTCTATTCTCATCGATAAAAAGCTATTAAGCTTGCTTGATGCCGCATTGACCGATATGGATAGAGTGTGCTATCGTGTCATTTACGCTACATATATTTATAGTTAGGGACGATAGGAGAGAGTAAGTTGGATTCATTTGACAAACAGTGGCAGCGCTGGTTTTCCGAGAACACAAGTGGGCAGACCCCGCCCTCAGAGCGACGGAGGGGAGGTGCTGGCAGGGTATTTTGGATACTGGCGGGCGTTGTGCTTCTCATTATCCTTTTGAATATTACGAAGGGGTTCTATACCGAATGGCTCTGGTTTAGCAGCCAGGGTTATGGCAGTGTCTATACCACTATTCTAAAGACTAAAATAGCGGTCTTTTTCTGTGCCGCTATCATCTTTTGTGTCCTGTTCTTGGGTAATCTGGTTCTGGCTACACGGCTGGTGCCCAAGAGAGAGGGGCATTTCTGGCCCTGGGCTTTGGCGAGTTGGCTGCAAAGGAGAATCAAGTGGGGCGTGATACTGGGAACGGCATTTCTCAGTTTAATATTTGGTATGGTGGCGCAGGGCAACTGGCAGGTTGTGCTTGAGTTCTTGAACAAGCAGCCGTTTGGCATCACCGACCCCGTTTTCCACAGGGAAGTTAGCTTTTATGTCTTCTCCCTGCCTTTCTTTGAGTTCCTGCGGGGCTGGCTGGTAGGAGCGCTGATAATTACTCTTCTGGGCAGCGTCGGGGTGTATGCTCTTAGTTATATGGTGCAGCGAGTTAAATTTGACTATGCCCGGCCGGTCCTGGCACATATTGGCGGACTGGCTATAGCCATACTGGGTTTTTTCGCCTGGGGGTACTGGCTCGGCATCTGGGAACTGGTCTTCTCGGGGCGTGGTGCGGTCTTCGGGGCCGGCTATGCCGACATGCATGCCCAGCTTCCCGCACAATGGATTCTTATCGCCGTAGTGATAATATTTGCGGCGGTCCTTATCGTTTCCATACTGCGGCGTAATTCCCGTTGGCCACTCTATGGTCTCGGGGGATGGATAGCGATTGCCATCATTGTCGGGGCAATCTTCCCGGCACTGGTGCAGCGTTTTCAGGTACAGCCCAGCGAACTGGTTAAGGAAGGACCATATATTGAGTATAACATCCAGTTTACCCGGGACGCCTTCGCCCTTAACCGCGTTGAGGAGCAGTCCTTTCCTGCAGAGAAGACACCAAGTAGCCAGGATATAGCCCAAAACGAGACGACCATCAACAACATAAGGCTCTGGGACCATCGTCCGCTGAAGGATACCTATAACCAGATTCAGTCCATCAGGCTCTACTATGATTTTAACGATGTCGATGTCGACCGTTATGTTATTGGTGGCAGGTATCAGCAGGTTATGCTATCAGCCCGGGAGTTATCTGCCGAGAAACTGGCGGGGCAGGCGCAGACCTGGGTTAACCGGCAACTGCAGTTTACTCACGGTTATGGAATTGCCCTGAGCCCGGTTAATGAGATTAGTACTGAAGGGCTCCCGGTATTGCTGGTAAAGGATATTCCTCCCGTGGGCGACTTCACTATAGAGCAACCCCAGATTTACTTCGGGGAAAAGACGAATAACTATGTGATTGTCAACACAAAGACCCAGGAGTTTGATTATCCGATGGGTGACGAGAATGTCTATGGTTACTACGAGGGCGAAGCCGGGGTTAACCTGAATGGTTTCATGCGCCGCCTGGTATATGCCTGGCAACTCGGCGATTTTAATGTCCTTATCAGCGGAGAGTTAACCCCTGAAAGCAGGGTGCTTTATTATCGGAATATCAGGGAACGGGTAAACCACTTGGCACCCTTTTTGAAACTGGACAGTGACCCCTATCTGGTGGTGATGGACGGAAGGTTGTTCTGGGTACAGGATGCTTATACCACTACTGACCGCTATCCTTATTCCGAGCCGCTTGGGAGTGGGCTGAACTACATTCGTAATAGTGTTAAAGTAGTTATTGATGCCTACAACGGCAGTGTTACTTTCTATGTCACTGAGCCGGATGATGCTTTGATAAATACTTATCAAGCTATCTTCCCGGAGCTTTTTGTTTCCGTCGAGCAGATGCCCGAATTTTTGCAGGCTCACCTGCGCTATCCCGAGGATATGTTCAATATTCAGGCTTCGGTTTACCAGAGCTACCATATGCAGGATGCCCGGGTATTCTATAATCGGGAAGACCTGTGGTCCGTGCCTAAAGAGGTCTATGCCGGTAACGAACAACCCGTAGAGCCTTACTATATAATCATGGACTTGCCCGGCGAGAACAAAGCGGAGTTCTTGCTAATGTTGCCCTTCACGCCGGCGAACAAGAATAACACTATCGGCTGGCTGGCTGCCCGCTGTGATGGAGAAAACTACGGGAAATTGCTCGCTTATCATTTTCCCAAGGAGAGGCTGGTATATGGTCCCAGCCAGATAGAGAATCGAATCCAGCAGGATACCGTCATTACTGAGCAACTTGCTTTGTGGGGTCGCGGTGGTTCTCGAGTTATCCGCGGCAACCTGCTGATGATTCCATTAGGTAAGTCCAACCTGTATGTGGAGCCGGTCTTCCTCCAGGCAGAGGCCGGCGGACTTCCCGAGCTAAAGCGAGTTATCGTGGCGGCTGGCGAGCAGATAGCTATGGAATCAACTCTTAAAGAGAGCCTTGAGGCTATCTTTGGTGTTGAAGCACCACCGATTGAACCTGAGGTCGAACCGCCATTACCAGCGGAGCCCGAAAAGCCACCAGCAGAGCCTGAGAAGCCACCGGTAGCGGCTAATGTAACCGAGTTGGTTAAAGAGGCTCAGCAGCATTATGACCAAGCTCAGCAGTACCTCAAGGATGGCGACTGGGCCAACTACGGAAAAGAATTAGATGCCCTGAGTGCAGTGCTGGCAAAGCTGGCTGAGCTTACCGCCGAGTAGCTGAGACAACCTTCTTGGCTGACAACCTGCCTTTTGGTACCTCCTAGCGTTTGGTGCCGATAAACCATTATATTTTTGGCAGACTATTATTTTATCGGAGGATGGTTTGAGTTTTGCCAAAAACAGAATCTACTACGGCTGGATAGTAGTGGTAACCTGCCTGGCTATTGGTATTGTCAGTTATGGCATACACTACTCTTATGGCGTTTTCTTTAAATCCCTGGAGCAACACTTCGAATGGAGTAGAACACTGACCTCAGGGGTTTTTTCCAGCTATATGCTGGTCAGCTGTGCCTTCGCCATTCTGGGTGGTTGGGCGCTAGACCGATATGGTCCCAGAATAGTTGTCATGGTCATGGGCTTTTTTACCGGATTAAGCCTTTTATTAACCAGCCAGGCTAACGTACCATGGCATCTATTTGTCAGCTACAGCGTATTACTGGCGATAGGTATTGGTCCCACCTATACGGTTACCATGGCGAACGCTTCAAGGTGGTTCTCAGCAAGACGGGGGTTAGCCCTGGGCATTGTTGGTGCCGGGGCTGGTTCAGGAATAATTGTCATGTCGCCGATTGCTGCCCGCCTCGTTTCCAGCTATGGCTGGCAAAATGCTTATGCCGTTATGGGTATTGTCGCTTTAGGTGCCATAATACCATTAGCGCTATTATTGAGGAGTGCACCGACTACTCCTGCCGTCCCGCAAGACCAGGCTGAGTCGGGTCACCTCTCACTATTGCAGGCAGCCAGGACCAGGAACTTCTGGCTATTTCTTCTGGTGTGGTTTTCTTACTCCTTCTGTCTGCATTTGTTGCTGGTTCATCTGCCTTCACATGCTACTGATATGGGTGTCAGCTCAATTAAGGCGGCGACCATACTTGGACTGGTAGGCGGCATAAGTGTCCCCAGCAGAATATTTATGGGCAGGCTGTCAGACACTATCGGCCGGAAGCGGGCGGGCGTAATCTGCGCACTCGGTATGGGTGGGGCGATGTTGCTTCTCGTCGGAGGGTCGGACCTGTGGGTGTTCTATGTATTTGCTGTTACCTTCGGCCTCTTCTACGGGGGCATTGACCCTCCCGTTATCGCCCTGATTGGAGATGTCTTCGGCACGCGTTATATCGGGGTGATAATAGGAGTGCTGGTGATAGGCTGGAGTACCGGTGCGGCTATCGGGCCAGCTTTGGCCGGATATATATTCGATGTTAACGGCAGCTACCTGTTTGCTTTTGTAGCCGCGGCGGTAGTTATGCTAATGGCAGCGGTATCAATCTTCCTGATAAAACGCCCCGCCTAACAGTCACCTTCGTCATATTGCTGGTCCTGCACATCTTCTTATCGCCACTATTCAGGCTATTTCGCAAAGCAAGAAGAGCAGCGAAACAGGGCTTCGAACCGGCAAAGTAATAATTGTCACAGTAGCACGCCAACAGCCGTGTCTAACCGTCCAGAGTAACCAATCATTAACACCGGTTACCGACTCAGCTTTTCTGAATAGCCGGTTATGATGACTTACCCACGATAAATTCGATTGTTAAGGAGTCAGAAGCCCAAGTCCAACGCTGATGGCTACAGCGGATACAACCGAGCCGAGAATGACCACCGCGATGATAGCAATCATCTCCCACGAAGAAAGTAGTTTCCGCACCGCGGCGGCTGCCAGCGTATCTTCTGCTGCTATTAAGGCTTCTTGAATTTCTCTCCTGGCTTCAGCAACAGCTTTCTCGGCAGCTTCTCCTGACATTCTAGCCGCGTCTTTGGCCTTGAGACTTGCCTCCTTAGCCAGCATAATAGCTTCCTCGGCCCGGGAAGCTGCTTTTTCAGCTCGGCGGGCAATTTCTTCGGCAGTTTCTCTGGCCTCTTTAGCGGCTTCCTCAGCTTTTCTGGCTACTTCGGAGGTTTCCTTCTTGGCTGCCTCTACCGCAGCTCCTACAGCATCTTTGGCGGCAACGCCGGCTGCCTCAGCCTTTCTTGCCGCTTCAGCCGCAGCCGCCTCTGCGGATTCTCTTACTTGTCTTACCGCATCTTCAGCCCGGCTTATCAGTTGCTGCAAAGCACTCATAGAGGCGGCAATGGCTTCATCTCCGGCAATGTCAGCCAGCTCGGCTTTCTGGCCGGTCTTTTCTGCTATCTCAAAACCGGCAGCCGCTGCCTCTTTAGCGTCTCTGCCGACCTCTTCAACCCTCTCCGCGATTGGTCCTGATGTCGTAGCGGCAACCTCAATAGCTTGGTCACCGGCTATATCAGCCAACTCGGCTCTGGTAGCAGTCTCTTCGGATAGTCGAAAAGCAGCCGCTGCGGCTCTCTTGACGTCTCTACCTGCCTCGTCAGCCTTTTTGGCGGTCTCTATCGTTAAGTTTTTAGCCACTTCGGCGCTAGCTGCCTTGGCTGTTTTTGTTTTTTCGTCAGCCATCTCAGCCGCCGCATTCGCGGCCCGGATAGATTCTTCGAGTGCCGCTTTAGCTGCGGTGGCAGCTTCTTCGGCTCTGGCAGCGGCTTCCTCGGCAGCCTTGGTAGCGGCCATAGCCGCCTCTCTAGCGGTCAAATCCACTTCCTCGGCTTTAGCCGTGGCTTCCTCAGCCGCATATTTGGCAGCCCTGGCCGTTTCCTCAGCTTTAACAGCGGCTTCTTCGGCTCTGGCAGCGGCTTCCTCGGCTGATTGAGTAGCGGTTTCGGCAGCTTCCTTAGCCGCAATGCTTGCTGCCTCAGCCCTTCTCGCCGCTTCCTCTGATGCTCTGGTAGCTGCCTCGGCGGTCTCCTTAGCTCCCATAGCAGCTGCTTCAGCCTTAGCCACCGCTTCCTCTGATGCTTTAGTAGCTGCCTCGGCGGTCTCCTTAGCTCCCATAGCAGCTGCTTCAGCCTTAGCCACCGCTTCCTCTGATGCTTTAGTAGCTGCCTCGGCGGTCTCCTTAGCTCCCATAGCAGCTGCCTCAGCTTTACTTGCCGCTTCCTCTGATGCTCTGATAGCTGCCTCGGCGGTCTCCTTGGCTCCCATAGCCGCTGCCTCAGCCTTCTGGGCGGCTTCGCCAGCCGCTGTTTTGAATG
The DNA here is from genome assembly GCA_964558705.1 of uncultured Dehalococcoidales bacterium. Taxonomy (GTDB): domain Bacteria; phylum Chloroflexota; class Dehalococcoidia; order Dehalococcoidales. Next base: position 8,580 of record CAZLFC010000013.1, on the reverse strand, counting down.
CTTCAGCGGCTTCCCTGGCTCCTCTATCTACTGCCTCAGCTTTTCTGCCCGCTTCCTCGGCCGCCTCCCTGGCTGCCTTAGCGGTAGCTTCAGCTTTCGCAGCGGCGTCAGCAGCTGCCTTAGTAGCGGTCTCAGCTGCCTTTTCCCCGGCTTTGCGGGCATCTTCCGCTCTATTGGCGGCGTCTCCGGATGCCTTAGTGGCTGCCCCGGCCGCCTCTCTGGCTGCCTTAGCCGCCTGGTCGGCTTTCTTGGCTGCTTCAGATGCTTTTCTAATGTTGTCTTCCATCTCATCCAGGATTTGAGGAAGAGGCTTGGTTAGTATTTTGGGAGGTACCTCTGTTTTGGCACCCCCGGGTGACCTGGCATTTTTATCAACCATTTTTACCGCCCTCCTTTCCTTTTCATAATGAAAAGTCCAAATTACCCTCACCAGACTTCACGGTATTAAGCTGGTTTTTAATAGTAGTGCTATAATTTAGTCCTCCCTCACGCAATTGTCAATATGCTGAAGATAGAAATTAATGTATGGATATAAAGATACTGCAAAATACCTGTAAAAGTATTGACATCACGGGGGGAATGGTTTATTGTCATACTCAAATTGGATATATCTAAAAAGGGAGGTAGTCAAGATGCAAGCATATTGTGTGAAGTGCCGGGCTAAGAGGGAAATGAAAGATGCTAAGAGCATAACCATGAAGAATGGGAAGCCGGCAACTCAGGGTGTATGCCCCGTATGCGGGACTAAGATGTTCAGGATAGGAAAGAGCTAGGACTGCTATAACAGTCTTTGGCATTTTGTGTAAGGCTGGATGCTTATTTGTTTCGGTAGGAATCCAGCCTTTTTGTTTATCTTTCACCACTTCCCGATGTTTGTATATCCCATCGTAAAATGAGGCTTCTGATGTCGACCATTATGAGTTACCTATTGACAAGTTGTCTGAAGGTGTAGTACAGTCTAATCCCTAGATAAAAAGTAATGGGTAATAAGTAGGGGGGCGAGGTTAGAATGAAGGTGGGCCAAAGACGTTCCAGCATTGAGATAATTGCCGAGATGCTGAAGGTAGGCGAAAACGGCGCGGGAAAAACCAGAATTATGTATGGCGCCAATATGAGCTATAGCCAGATACAGAAGTACCTCGGTTTTCTGATAGGCCATGAGTTTATAGATAAGGTAAAGATAGGCAATCCCTCTGTGACCTATCAGGTGACGGATAGCGGCTTAAAGCTGCTCAAGAGCATAAATAGTGTGCTAGAGATGCTCGGAATGGATGAGGAAGAATAGCTTATCGTTCAAGAACTATCACTTTGAGGTGGCAACCTGGGGGCAGCATAGTCTTCAGGTTACTTTTTAGAAGTAAAGGAATGGAAGGAGCACGGCGTGGCAGAGAAAAGAATGTTAATAGTTGATGTCGACGTGGCTCAAAAAATAGATGAAAATCGTGGTGACATGAGCCGTTCGGAGTTTCTCAACTTCCTTATTGATAACCAACTTAAAGAGGAGACCGGAAATATCGACTATGTAAGCAAGGTAGAATTCCGACAACTCACTGAGGAATTCCACCAGTTTTCCCATGGAATAAAGGGACTGCTGCGCAATTTCCTCGAGTTCTTTGTCAGCTATGGAATGGAGTTGGGTAAGCAACCGCAGGACAAAACTTTTGAAGAGTTGAGTAACAAGCTGCAAACTCTAGACCGCTCCGGCAACAAAGACAAAGAACCCTAATTATGCCTCTTATGCCTCCCCGCAACCCCCTCAATGAGCCCCCTCTGGTGTCTAATAGAACTATCTTCTAGTACATAATCACTTCCCAAGCTGACCTTCACCTGTCATATTTTCCATACCAAGGTTAGTTTGGGAGGTGGACTCATGCCAAAAGCAGTTGAGCTTTTGCAGCAGGGTAGAGATGAAGAGTTATGGCAGATGTGCTGTGGTTATCTCAATCTTTCCCTGGAGCAATTCATGTCTATTCAGAAACGACTACTTTTGGAACAAATGGAGTTGATGAACCATTGTGCTTTAGGTGATAGGCTTATGCGCGGGGCAAAGCCAGAAACCGTAGAAGAGTTCAGGGAGCAGGTGCCGTTAACCACCTATGCCGATTATTGTCCCGAGCTTGCTGAACAGAGGGAAGACGTATTGCCGGTGAAGCCTGCGTTGTGGGTGCGCACTTCGGGTAAGTCCGGTGAGTATCATTGTAAGTGGGTACCGATGACCCCGACATACTCTCGAGAGTTAAGCGAAATAATGTACGGCCTTGGGATACTTGCGGGCTGTAAGGAGTGGGGCGATACCTCTTCGATTCCTGAGTGTCCCAGTCTTATATATACTGTAGCTCCCAGGCCCTATACGTCAGGTGCGATGGCTGATATTTTACAGGAACAAACCGACTTAGATTATCTGCCTTCTTTGGAAGAGGCCGAGAGCCTGGACTTTGAAGACAGGATAAAGCTCGGTTTTAAACAAGCGTTATCTCAGGGAGTCGATTACTTCTTTGGTTTGTCTCTGGTTCTGGTGGCTGTCGGGAACAGCTTCAGTCAATCTTCGGGCAGGGTAGATATTCGCCCCTTCCTTTCCCAACCCAGGGTAATGCTTCGTTTAATCAAGGCACTGGTGAAGAGTAAATTAAACGGCCGGTCTATGCTGCCCAGAGACCTGTGGTCGGTAAAGGGAATTATAAGCAGTGGGCTTGACAGCGCGGTTTACAAGGACAGAATTAAGGAGCTTTGGGGAAGGTGTCCTCTGGATGTTTACGCTGGTACCGAGGGTGGCATAATCGCTACACAAACCTGGGACTATGATAGTATGACCTTCATACCCAATCTCAACTTCCTTGAGTTGATACCGGAAAAAGAGCACTTCAAGTGGCAGTTAGACCATGACTATCAACCAAAGACGGTATTGCTTGATGAGGTGAAAGCCGGGGAGAACTATGAGGTAGTTATCACCAACTTTCATGGTGGGGCTATGCTTAGATACAGGGTTGGCGATATGGTCAAAATAACCTCGCTGCGCAACGAGAGACTGGGTATTAATATCCCGCAGATGGCTTTCGAGGGACGAGCTGACGACCTTATTGACTTTGGCGTTACCCGGCTGACCGAAAAGATAATCTGGCAGGCGGTGGAGAACACCGGCATCCCCTACGAAGATTGGGTGGCACACAAGGAAATCAAGGAAAATATGGTTCTACGCCTCTTTGTTGAGCTAAAAGACGGGCACCTGGCCAGTGAGGCAGACTTGGAGTCAGCCATAGAGTATCAAATCAAACATTTAGATAGTAGCTTTGCCGCTACTCATAACGGTGTTGGAGACTACCTGAATTTTAGAGTAGCGGTCACACTGCTGCCCACGGGGGCATTTAGCACTTACACTGCCCATCGGCGGGCTGAAGGTGCCGAACTGGCTCATCTTAAACCGCCCCATGTTAATCCCTCAGACAAAGTACTTTCGCTCTTACTATCCACCAAGCCTGAAGTTGTCCCGGCGGTTGAGGTTGAGCGTGAGAAGGTGGTTACTCACTAGTACTTTCGTACATGTACTTTAGATAACCTACTTCAGGTTCAACTTGACAGCTTTTGTATTTGGGGTAATAATTGCCCCAGGTATGAATATTTATTCTCTTTTTCCTTTAATTGCAACGGCTGCTTATATTCCGCTACTGGTTACTACCATTACCAGTCGCCCGTGGCAGCGGAGATATAAGCTGTTTACCCTCTTTCTAATCGCTGCCATCCTGTGGAGCTTAAGTGACTTCTTTTGTCGCAGTAGCTTTTTCATAGAGCATAACCTCTTGTTGGGCAAACTAATTCTCATTATGTTCACATGGATGGCAGTACAGTTCCATTGCTTTACTTCTTCCTTCTTTTCTCAGGGGCAGGGACGATGGTTGCCCTTTGCTTACGGTTCCCTGGGAGCAGTGGTTGTCGTGGCGGTACTGGGGTATCTTCCCGAAGACATGGTTGTCACTGGCGATAAACTTTACCCTGTTTATGGTAAGTGGATTCTAGTCGTTGCCGTGCCACTACTCACTTTGCTCTTCAGGAATTTATATGTTTTCTGGAGAAGGCTGAAGGTACTGGATAACCCGGTATTATATAGCCAAATCGTTTCGCTGGTAGTTGCTCTTATTGTGCTTCTTGTCTTTGCTCTCTCTGCCCTTCTACCCATTGGGAGGGAGTTTCCCATAAGTCATTTTGGCAACATTATTATTGCCTTCATTCTCAGCTATGCCACTCTGAGGCATCGGTTGGTAGATATCAAATCTGTGTTACGGCAGGGGATGGCGTGGGTAAGCCTGGGGATTGTGGGTGCTATTGGTTATGCGTTTTTACTATTTATTCTTCATATTGTCCTTGACTTTGAGCTTGAAACGATGGCTGTGTTTGTAGCGACTGCGGTTGCCATTTTAGCGGCTCTCTTGCTTTATAAACTGCGCGGTTTTTTCTTTGTAACCACAGGTAAGGTTTTTCAGAGAGAGAGCTACGATTACCGGCAGAAATTATCTGATTTTGCCAGTAAAATACATCACGTATTTAGTCTCAAAGAACAAGGCGGAGAACTGCTGGCGCTGGTTGCCAAGGCAATTGGTTGCAATAAGGCAGGGTTATTGTTTCTTGAGATAGGTAGCGAAGATTTTACTACCCAGCTTGTTGAACCTGAATATGAAGATAACCCTCTGGCTCATCTGAGATTGAAGGGGCACAACCCTATCGTGGAATATCTAAAGCGGGAGCGTAAGCCATTAACCAGGCAAAATATAGCTGTGCTTCCCGAATTTCGTAGTCTATGGGGTCCGGAAAAGGAGACTATTGAGTCAAATAAGATAGAGCTATTTATGCCGTTGATAAGTCGTGATAGGTTAATAGGTATCCTGATGCTGGATAAGAAGCAATCCGGTCGATATTCATTGGAAGACTTTAATCTGCTGGAAGATGTTACCAGCCGGGTAGCGGTAAGTATGGAGAAGGAATACCTTAGAGAGGAGTTGAGTGAGCGGGAAAAGGAGTTGTCAGTAATCAACCGCTCCAGCGCCATTCTAACTTCTAGTTTGGATATTCAGGGAATATACGATAGCTTTATACAGGAGCTAAAGACAATAGTTGATGTTAGCTGGGCAGCCATTGTTCTTATTGAGGATAATGAAGCTCGTTTTCTGGCGCTATCTTCTGAGATAGGGTCGCCGTGGCAGGTGGGAGAGCGAGTACCGTTAACAGGTACCGCTACCGAATGGGTAGCTATTCACAGGAAGGCTATAATTGAATCTGACCTATCGCGCGAAAGCAGATTTACGACTGGGAAATACCATCTCAGGCAAGGGGTACGGTCGATTGCTTATCTTCCGTTAATAGTTAAGGATGAGGTTATCGGTAGTCTGATTATAGCTAGCCGTTCCCCGGATGTCTACAGCCGAAAGCACTTAAATCTTCTTGAGCAGTTGACTTCCCAGATTGCTATGCCCATTGAGAATTCTCGTCTCTATGCTCAAGCGGAGCAATTGGCTCGTCACGATGAGCTTACTGGACTGCTTAATCGGCGTTCCCTGGATGCAATGGTGGCCAGTGAGATTGGTCGACATTCTCGCTATGGTGGCGTATTCTCGTTGATTATCCTTGACCTTGACTCCTTTAAGGCGTATAACGACAACTATGGTCATTTAGCCGGTGACAAAATCCTCAAACAGACCGGTAGTATTATGAAGCGGTCCATAAGGGATGCTGACCAGGCTTTTCGTTATGGCGGAGATGAATTTGCCATTTTATTGCCCCAGACAACTATAGAAGCGGCCTATCAGGTTGCCGAGCGAATTCGTAAACGGATTGCCTCCGAAATAAACACGGGCCACATACCGGTTACTACCAGCCTTGGTTTGGCTAGTTGGCCGGCCGATGGTATAGGATTAAATGAGATTATCGCTGCTGCTGACGCAGCACTTTATCATGCTAAACGAAGCGGTGGAAATCAGGGCCACCGTGCTTCGGGGGCTATGTTAATATCGGATGATACGATGATTGATTTTACAAATAATACAGACAGCGAAGCCTTAAGCGCCATTTACTCCCTGGCGGCAACAGTAGACGCTAGGGACCACTACACCCGCAGTCACTCAAAAAAGGTAAATGAGTATGCTATAGCCCTGGCAGAAGCCCTCAAGCTGGAGCCGCTGGAAATAAGCAAACTGAGCACTTGTGCTTTGTTACATGATATCGGTAAAATTGGCGTCAATGACGAGGTACTTAATAAGCAGGAAAAGCTGACTGAGAAGGAATGGGAAGCAATCAAGGTTCATCCTAAACTGGGAGCATCTATCGTTAGTCATGTTCGCCAGCTAAAACCTTGCGTTCCCGGTATTTTGCATCACCATGAGTGGTATGACGGGACTGGTTATCCCGAAGGCCTGAAGGGTGAAGACATACCGTTAGAGGCTCGTATTCTGGCTATAGCCGATGCCTTCGCCGCTATGACTTCGGAACGACCTTTCTCTAATCCCATATCCTTTGATGAGGCGTTAGAGGAAATAAAACGGGGTGCCGGCAAACAGTTTGACCCGAAACTAACTGAGGTTTTCGTGTCTATAGCTAAACCTATCTCCGTTAGTACCTTAAGTGAGAATAACATGAAATAGAAGGGGGTGGAAATAATTCAAGCTGGCTTCACCGTTGTGAGCTGGTTTTGGATAGGGGCCATGAACAATAATATAAGTAAAGTACAGGTATTTATAATCAGCCAGCAATTTCTATTTAGGGAGGGGCTAGAGCACACGCTGTCCTCTGTGGAGGACATTGAGATTTCGGGTGTTACTGAGACTAATGACGAAGTATTAGCCGCTATTGACGCTTTACCGCCGGACGTTGCCTTGGTGGATATTGATGGTTCCGCTGATAATGGACTGACATTAGCTCGTAAGATAAAACAACACTCGCCTAATGTCGGTCTAGTCCTGCTGACTTCAAACCCCAATGACACCCAGCTCTTTCAGGCACTGAAAGCGCAAGCTGCCGCTTATCTGGCTAAGGAGGTTACTTTTGACCAGTTAGTTGATACGGTCAGACATGTAGCTCGTGGTGAACACCCCATAAATGAAAGCCTTACCACTCATCCTAAAGTAGCCAAGCAGGTATTTAATGAGTTTCAAGAACTCTGCCGCCGAAGTGAAGCCGAAGCTCTCATATCACCACTCACACCCAGGGAGACAGAAATCCTTAATCATATTGCTCAGGGCTATCTCAACAAGCAAATTGCTACTAAGCTTGGCATTAGCGAGCAAACCATTAAAAACCATGTTACTTCAATCCTGCGCAAGCTGAATGCTAATGCCCGCACTGAAGCGGTAGTTATAGCTATAAAACAGGGCTTAATATCCTTAGGTTAACTGGTTATGTTCGGGATGGAACTCCCATAAGGTATGGCACAGTTACCGTTTAGGAAGATTTTGGCTGCGTAGAGTTAAGCCCTTGGTCAGACATTATTATTGACCTCATTATAAGCATTGCACTCCAATTGTAGTTATTCGCCTCATTTAATGTATCTGGGCTATCTCTATAGTACATAATAACTATAGGTAATAGTCCAAAAGTACTATTGTCTCTGATTAGTAATAGATATAGATTGGGATTGGGGTGTACGCGCGCTTACAATAACAAAAAGTAACCGCGTATTATTGGTTATTTACAGGAAGTTGGCCGGGTAATGAAGAATGAAGAAGAGAGAAAAGAAAAACTGGCGTTAGAGTTAGCAGAGATGTGCCAGCGAATTGGTGAGCTTGAGACGCTGGAAACCGAGCGCAAGTGGGCAGAAGAGGAACTGAGCAAGGTCATCAGAGCGCAGAAGGTATTGCGGCAGCGAGTTGGAGAATTCGAAAATATAGAAACCGAGCGCAAGCAGCTCGAGAGAAAAATGTTTAAGTATGAGGAGTTGAACAAGCTCAAAAGCAATCTCCTCTCTGTCGTTTCTCACGAACTACGTACCCCATTGGCAACCATCAAGGGGTATGCCACTATGATGCTTGACTACTACGGCAGGCTCAGTAGTAAGGAGGCAAAGGATTACCTGCAATCTATAGACCGGGCCACTGACAGGTTGGCCGAACTTGTGGACCACCTCCTGGATATGTCCCAACTGGAGGCAGGTCTGCTGAAGATAGAAAAGCAACCCACCGCGATTTCAAGGTTTCTCCAGAAGGCGGTTGATGAGGCTCAATTCAGAGGAAGTGATCATAATATAGTGTTAGAGCTGGGCAAGAAATTACCCAGGGTAGATATTGATGTCAGGCGTATCCGCCAGGTGCTGGATAATATTATCGACAATGCCTGCAAGTACTCCAGTGAAGGCACCAAAGTGGTGGTATCAGCCCGCCGAGAGGGGCAGGAGGTAATAATCAGCATTGCCGACCAGGGGGTAGGCATACCTGATGAGGAGAAGGATAAGATATTTGACCGTATGTATCGTATTGAGCAGAGGCTGACCCCTGAGGTGGGTGGTGTTGGCTTGGGGTTGGCAGTTTGCAAGGGGCTGGTAGAGGCTCACGGCAGCCGTATCTGCGTGGAGAGTGAACTGGGGAAGGGAAGTACTTTTTATTT
>CAZLFC010000012.1:0-19023 GCA_964558705.1 uncultured Dehalococcoidales bacterium | reverse complement strand
TAAAGTCGCGTAGTAAGTTCGTTTACCGGACTCACTCCATTTACCCCCTCTCCTCCAAGGAGAGGGGGAATTTGTTTTCAGAGGGGGGTCCGCCAATATTTTCTATGAACGACACTCGGGGTTGACAAATATTACCTGTGGGGTTATATTAAAGAGTGTGGTATATTGAATATTTTACAGAGCCTAGTGGATGCCAACCGGTAGCTGAGTGGCTCGATTACTTAGATAAATCAGATAAAAATATTAGTGCAAATATGCAAGATAAGATTGTTCGGCTACAACAAAACGGACTTACACTCCTTAATACCAACATGATGAAGCCTCTAAAAGGTTGTGGCAGTGATTTTTACGAGCTAAAGTATAGTAACTATAGAATTGCACTGTATCACGAAAAAGCAAGAAATATCTTCGTTCTCTTACACGGGTTCAAAAAAGAACGAAGGCGAGAATCAAGAGAAATTGAGACAGCGTGTTCCAGACTCCGTGAATATCAATCAAGGGGGCAATCTTATGAGCAGGACATTTGAAGGTGATTTGAAGCAGAGGCTTCTGGACTCAGAGTTTGCAAAAATGTTTGGCGCAGCTCAGGCAAAGTCAAGTTTTGCCTTAACTTTAGCCAAGGCTAGAGCAGACTTAGGCCTCACACAAAAAGAACTTGCGGCTAACATAGGAGTGTCTCAAGCATACATAGCTAAGTTAGAGGGAGGGGAAGCAAATCCAACGCTGGAAAGAATTGGCAGCTTATTAGCAATACTTGGGCTGAGTCTTACTACAGGCACCACTAAATTATCACCACATCCTAAGTACACTACTACACTTTCACCGTATCTTGAGGCTTTAGTTTGGGAAACGAACTGGGCTTCTGGTACTTCAATAAGAGCATCCGGAGGAATAGCATCTACAGCCTATGCTACAGAAGAGAGAGAGGCAGTTCTACCATAAGCCATAATAAGCTATAAAAAACGGTAAATATTGCGAAAGACAAAAACTAAGGAAGTCTAACATGGGATTTGAACAAGGTCCTTATATACAAATGGCAGGACTGTGTGAACAGGTAATAGAAGACAAGACAGGAGTGCTTTCATTAATACGCATAATAGATACAATAACTCACACAGAATCACGTCCTGACGCACCCGCTGAGATGCCGTCTGTAACTTATCCAATGAAAATGGTAATAATGTTTAAAGCAGGACGTGCCCGTGGACGCCATGAGCTCAAAATTGTTCCTGAGCTGCCTTCAGGCGAAGTTAAAGACCCTGTCATACAAAGTGTTCAATTTGAAGGTGAAGAACGCGGGTCTAATTATGTTATTAATATGATGTTTACTTTCAATATGGAAGGTTTATACTGGTTTAATGTATACCTTGATGATTCTATAATAACGAGAGTACCATTAAGGGTAAAATACAACCGCATCGTAACTTCAAGGGCTCCGCATTAACTCATCACTACCCCTCCCCCCGCCTTCTTCTTCAGCGCAGGAAAGTGGTCAGCAGATGGGAAAATTCCTTAATCTTCTGTCTCCAGGCGGAATGACCGCACCCCTCAAAGACATGAAGCTGGCAATCGGGAATTACCTGAGCCGCAGCATAAGCCTGGCTGACCGGCACGATACCATCGTTAGCCCCCCACACCAGCAGCGTAGGCATAATCAGCTCCGAAAGTCGGTGTGCCAGTACGGCGGTCTGCTCATTGAGCGTCGTCATGCTCTCTCCCAGGGTTATGCTGGCCCGGGGAAGAGGATTCACAAACTTAAGCGGTGCATAGACCAGGTTAACCAGCCATTTAACCGCCTTTAAGACAGCGGTAGCCGCTACCCCGAGGGACCGACAAAAAACCGAAGAGGATAAAAACCTGACCCACAGGGCGATTTCATTACCCAGGCACAGGCTGTTGACCAGAACCAGCTTACCCAGTCTATGCGGAAATTTCAGAGCGTAGTGCAGGGCAATGCCGCCACCGAGGGAATGTCCGACTAAATGGAATCTTTCGAGTCCCAGGCCACGAGTAAAGTCTTCCACGAAATCAACAAATTCAGCAATACTGTAGCTACCCTCCAGCGACTGACTGTGCCCGAAGCCCGGCAGGTCGGGAACATATACCCGGTAGTGTTCACAGAGCTCACTCACATTTTGTCGCCAGTTCCCGGCCCCACTGCCGCCCCCGTGGATTACCACCAGCGGCTCGCCCTCTCCGCCGGTAAAATAGTGAATATCAAGTTTGCCAACCTTCATCTGTTTACTATGTATCTTATCTACCATTTCACGTCCTGGACATAAAAAATGCCCTCTACCCCATGAGTGTATAGCTGTAAAATCAGGGACTAGTGAGGGCTATATTAATTTTAACATTATCAGTTTAGCACTGCAAACTTTATCGACTGTCCCCCTCACCCGCCTTCTTCTTCAGCTCGTAAAGCTTGGTGAGGGCGTCAAGAGGTGTTAGAGAATCAACATCCAGCTTCTCCAGTTCCGCCGCCGCCGCTGACTTCTGCCCGAAAAATGACAACTGCTGCACTACTACCGGTTTCTCTTTACCGCGCTTCTTGGTGATAGGCTTAGCGGATACAGTTTCCGCTGGGGCTGGACTGGTCGGCACTGCCGATTGTGCCACCGCCGGTCGGCTGTCGCTCTCCAGCTCGGTCAATACCTCGTTCGCCCGCTTTATCACTGCCCTGGGCAGTCCCGCCAGCTGCGCCACGTGGATGCCGTAGCTCTTGTCCACCCCGCCGGGCATAATCCGGTACAGGAAGACCACCTTGCCTGCCTCCTCGGTAACCGCCACATTAAAATTCTTCACCCGCGGCAGCAGGGTGGCAAGCTCCACCATCTCGTGGTAGTGGGTGGCGAATATCGTCTTGGCGCCCAGCCCGGAGTGGTTATGAATGTACTCGGTAACGGCACGGGCAATCGCCAGCCCGTCATAGGTGCTGGTGCCTCGCCCAATCTCGTCAAGAATAATCAAAGACCGTGATGTGGCGTTATTCAGGATATTGGCGGTCTCCACCATCTCCACCATAAAGGTGGACTGACCTGCTGCCAGGTCTTCCCGGGCGCCCACCCGGGTAAAAATGCGGTCGACCACCCCGATAGTCGCCGAAGCCGCCGGCACAAAACTGCCTATCTGGGCCAGCAGCACGATTAAAGCTACCTGCCGCAGGTAGGTGGACTTGCCCGACATATTAGGTCCGGTAAGCACCATAATCTGGGCGTCGTCGTTGTCCAGACGGGTATCATTGGGCACAAAGACGCCGTCAGCCAGACTCCGCTCCACCACCGGGTGGCGGCTCTGATTGATAACTAGCTCCTTACCCGTCGTCAGGTCGGGTCGGACATAGCTGTCGCGCACCGCCACTTCAGCCAGGCCGGAGAGAACATCAACATTAGCCAGGGCACGGGCGGTAGCCAGAATACGCTCGCTGGCGGTGCCTATCTGCAGGCACACCCGATTGAACAGGCTGGTCTCAAGCTCGGTAACCTTATCCCGGGCATTAAGAATCAATGTTTCGTACTCTTTTAGCTCAGGGGTAAAGAAACGCTCGCCGTTGACCAGCGTCTGCTTCCTGACGTATTCCTTAGGCACCTGGGCAAGGTTAGACTTGGATACCTCAATATAGTAGCCAAAGACCTGGTTGAAGCGTACCTTCAACGACTTAATTCCGGTCTTTTCCCGTTCCTGCACCTCAAGATTAGCCAGATACTGTCTGGCGCTCCTGACGGCTAAATGCAGACCATCCATCTCCTCGGAAAAGCCGGGCTTTATCACCCCACCCTCACCCAAACTGGACGCAGGCTCATCCGCTATCGCCTCGGCAATTAAATCAACCACCTCCGAGCAAAGCTTGACCTCGTCCCTTAACCACCTTACCGGGCTATCACCCTCGTAAGGTCCCAGCAACCCTTTAATTTCAGGAATTACCTCGAGGCTGCGGCGCAGGGTAGCCAGTTCACGGGGAAGGGCAATGCCGCCCTTTATCCGGTTAATCAGCCGCTCCAGGTCAGCTACTGCTTCCAGCAGTTCAATAACTCGATTACGCGACAGGGTATCATCATGGAACCAGCCAATAGCGTCCCGCCGCCTGACCAGCTCAGCGACATCAAGGAGTGGTTGTCCCAACCACCGTTTTAACAGCCTGCCTCCCATCGCCGTCCTGGTCAGGTCAATAACCGACAGCAGTGAACCGTCAACTGTCCCCGAGCGACTGTTGCGGAAAAGCTCAAGGTTACGCTGGGTCTGCTCGTCCAGCGCCATAAACGACTCGGCAGAATAGGTGGACAATCGCGTTAGCTGTCCCAGAACCCCTTTTTGCGTCTCATTGATATAGTGAAGAATAGCACCGGCCGCCTTTATCGCCAGCGGCAGGTGGGCACAGCCGTAGCCCTCCAGAGTAACCGCATTAAAATGGTCGAGCAGTGTATTCTCGGCTACCTCACGCTCAAACCAGTAATCGTCAAGTCGAGTCACCGGGGCAGTCAACCCCAGCGCCGACAACTCCGCACTGCTGGCGGCAATAACCTCCGAGGGGTTAAGTCGTTTCAACTCCGGAACAAGCCGCTGATATGGAAACTGGGTGGTAGTAAATTCGCTGGTACTGATATCGACACAGGCAAGCCCCACCGCCCCGTCTCCCGGCACCAGGCTGATTAGATAATTATTGGTTTTACTATCCAGCAGGCTGGGTTCTAGTACGGTGCCCGGCGTCACCAGGCGAACGACCTCACGTTGAACCAGTCCTTTAGTTTCACCCGGCTTGGTTACCTGCTCGCAGATAGCTACCTTATAGCCACGACTTATCAGCTTGGCTAGGTAGTTATCCAGAGCATGATAGGGAATCCCCGCCAGCGGCACCCGAAACCCCTTACCCATCTCCCGTGAGGTCAGGACAATCTCCAGTTCCTTGGAGGTAATCTCGGCGTCTTCGTCAAAGGTCTCGTAGAAATCGCCCAGGCGGAAGAGGACAATAGCATCTGGATACTGCTTCTTAATACTGATGTATTGCTGTCGAATAGGGGTTAACCCTTCATTCATCCTAAGTCTATTCTACTAGAATTTCGGGCTAAAAGAAATGGGGGTGAAGATATATAGAGGCAGCTCGAAGGTGGGAGGGTGGGAAGAAAAATTCACGAAGTGGGGCTGGGGGATATGCCCCCAGATACGATTCGAGGACAGGTGGGAAGAAATAGTTTCCAAAAACCCTGAACTCAAATCCACCTCACCCCCTCGGTCCCCCTCTCCTTCAAAGGAGAGGGGGAAGAAATTAGAAAGAGGGGCGTTAGCCCCTCTTAGACACCCCAAAAAAAGAAGCCTCACCACCACAGCAGTAAGGCTCCTCATCTTTCCAAAATAATTGGGGAATTATCCCCTCAAAAGCTCATCAATATCCGCGGCGGCTCTCTTGCCGGCACCCATCGCGCTGATGACGGTAGCCGCGCCGGTCACTATATCGCCACCAGCCCACACTCTATCTTTGACGGTCTTGCCTGTCTCTTCGTTAGCCACCACGGTACCCAGCCTGGTTGTTTCCAAGCCCGGAGTAGTGGACGCAATGAGCGGGTTAGGAGTAGTACCCAGAGCGACTACCACTACATCAACATCAATGGTAAACTCACTGCCCTCCTTAACCACGGGGCGCCGCCGACCGCTCTCGTCAGGCTCACCCAGTTCCATCTCGTAGCACTCCATGCCCACCACCCAGTTCTGCTCGTCGCCGAGAAACTGTTTGGGATTGGTCAGCAACTTGAACTCGATACCCTCCTCCTGGGCGTTCTCCACCTCCTCACGACGGGCGGGCAACTCCACCTCAGACCGACGGTATATAATATAGACCTTGTCGGCACCAAGCCTGAGAGCACACCGGGCCGAATCCATCGCTACATTACCGCCACCAATCACCGCTACCCTTTTACCTAATTTCACCGGTGTATCAAACTCAGGAAATTGATATGCCTTCATCAGATTGACACGGGTCAGAAACTCATTTGCCGAATAAATACCGTTAAGGTTCTCACCCGGTAAATTCATAAACATGGGTAAACCGGCACCGGTACCCAGGAACACGGCATCGTAGCCATCCGCTAGCAATTCATCAATCGTCATCAACTTACCTACCACCGAATCCAGTTCAATCTTAACTCCCAGGGAAGCCACGTAATCAACCTCAGCTTGGACAACCTCTTTGGGTAACCTGAACTCAGGGATACCATACATTAGTACCCCGCCAGCCACATGTAGCGCCTCAAAGATGGTAACATTATGTCCCAGTTTAGCCAGATCAGCCGCGGCAGTTAATCCCGCTGGCCCTGAGCCAACTATCCCCACCCGTTTCCCGGTGGATGCTGGCAGCACTGGCGCTGACTCCGCAGATGGCATATTAGCCCGCTCCCAGTCAGCTACAAAGCGCTCCAGACGACCGATAGCAATGGGGGCACCCTTTTTCGCCAGAGAGCACGTGCTCTCGCACTGCGTCTCCTGAGGGCAAACCCGCCCGCAGATACCGGGCAGACTGTTTTTACTCTTGAGTATCTTTACCGCTTCAGGCATATCGCCATCATTAACAGCCTTGATAAACTCGGGGATATCTACCATTACCGGGCAGCCTTCGGTACAGGTCCGCTTGGGGCACTGGATACAGCGGCTGGCTTCTTCTTTAGCCTGTTCTAAGCTATAGCCTAAAGCAACTTCGTTGAAGTTGCTACCCCGCGCTTTAGGGTCTTGCCTTGGCATTTCCACCCGGTTCAAATTAACTTTTGCCATCTATCTATTACCTCCTCCTGACTCTGTTCAGGCGCGACTGGCAGATTGACTCTGCCACTGCTCAAAAGAACGCTTCTCTTCGTCAAGATAAGTGCGCTGACGGGCAATGAGTAAATCCCAATCTACCTGATGACCATCAAAATCGGGACCATCTACACAGGTGAACCTGGTTACGCCACCCACCGATACCCGACAACACCCGCACATTCCGGTGCCATCAACCATTATAGAGTTCAGGCTAACCAGGGTTTTAACCCCAAACGGCTCGGTGGTTTTGGCACAGAATTTCATCATTATGCTCGGGCCAATAGCCACCACCCGGTCAATCTTCTCGCCGCTTTCGAGTATTTCTTTCAATGGTTCAGTCACCAGTCCTTTACGCCCATAAGAACCATCGTCAGTGGTAACTATCAGCTGGTCACTGACACTGTGCAACTTTTCCTCCCAGAAGAGTAAATTCTGGCTCCGAGCTCCCATGATAGTGATAACCTTGTTCCCGGCTTCCTTTAGTCCGCGGGCAATAGGGGCTATTGGCGCCACGCCAACTCCCCCCGCCACACAGAGCACGGTGCCAAATTTCTCCATGGGGGTCGGCAATCCCAGCGGCCCCACAAAATTAGCAATAGAGTCGCCAGCCTCCAACAAAGCTAGCCTGGCAGTAGTGGTACCTACCTCCATAAAGACGATAGTAACACTACCCTCCTTCTCATCCCAATCGGCAATCGTCAACGGGATACGCTCACCCTTCTCATCAATCTTAATGACGACAAACTGTCCGGGACGAGCCTTTTTAGCCACCTTAGGCGCCGCCATTTTGAATAGATGAATACCGGGGACCAGGTCTTCCCTAAACATTATCTTGTACAACTATTTCTCACCCCCTGTGTTTCCTTTTCGGGCCAAGAGAATTATCTGTATGAAATTATCGACCTTTCAACCTACCCTGAAAATATAAAAAAAGGCTATCTCTAAAAATTATTTATCTAAGGAGATAGCCTATTCCCTCTTCTATCAGCCAAAATCGGTGATAAAATCATTCATACTCCACCCATAACTACAATAATCTATCACTAAATTACCCGCAATTTCAAGTCACTGGCAGTTGCTTAATTGCCGCTAAGGGTATAATATATTAAACGCTATATTTAACAGCAGCCTGCGAAAGGGGGTGATGTGCCTCGCCAATCATTCAACAAACAGTAACTGCGATACTTAGTCAAGCCAATCGGACATCCAACTAAATCCATCTCCGGTTCGGCATTTAAGGATAAAATCAGAAAATAAATTCCTTCGGGGTAAAGAATAATGACTGTAGAACTGGTACATATTGGATTTGGCAACATATTAGCTATGAATAGAGCTATTGCTATAGCTTCACCAAACTCGGCGCCAACCAAGCGCACCATTCAGGACGGTAGAAACAAGGGATTACTAATTGATATGACCAGTGGCAGAAGAACAAAAGCGGTTATTTTCACTGATAGTGGTCATATCATTCTGGCAGCCTTAGCCCCAGAAACCATCGCCGGCAGGGTACAAACGGGACGGGGAGGCCCGATGCTAAGGCCAGAACAAAGTGATGAAAAAGGCGAGCTATGAAAATCAAACACCGTTCAGCCTGCCGAGAAGGTCGTTGCTTATAGTCTTATCCGGTCCCTCGGGAACGGGTAAAGACGCCGTTTTGTCCAGGATAAAGGAATCGGACTTTCCCCTCGAATATGTTGTAACTGTAACCACACGACCTAAGCGAGCTAAAGAAAGAAACAACGCAGACTATTGCTTTGTCTCAACCGAGCAGTTTCAGGAGATGCTTAAGAATAACGAGTTGCTGGAATGGGCAAATGTGTACGGCAACTGGTATGGTGTACCTAAACAACCTGTAAAACAAGCTCTGCAAAAGAGGCGGGATATAATAGTAAAAGTTGACACTCAAGGAGCCGCTACTATTAAGAAAATCCTGCCTCAATCAGTGTTTATTTTTTTGATGCCCCCATCACTGGAAGAACTCGGGCTCAGACTCAAGCAGCGCCGTACGGAAACACCCTTTGACCTCGCTTTACGCCTGAAAACCGCCGAAGAAGAATTAGCCAAACTACCCCTGTTTGACTATGTAGTATATAACCGACGGGATGATATTGACCTGGCAATATCAGACATTAAGTCTATTATTACCGCCGAAAAGTGCCGGGCAACTCCCAGAGAGATTAACCTGTAACTACTAGAAAATCATCTTTAATAACCAGGCAAACAAATAGCCCAGTCCACCACAGATAGGAAAGGTAAATATCCAGGCCGCGACAATATTGCCCGCCACCCCCCAGCGCACCGCCGAAAGCCGCTTGGTAGCACCCACCCCCATAATAGAGGAGCTTATACAATGAGTGGTGCTTACCGGGATACCCAATTGCGAAGCCGCTTCAATAACTGCTGCCGCTGAAGTCTGAGCGGCAAAGCCATGAACCGGTCTTAAGGTAGTAATCCTCATTCCCACCGTTTTAATAACCCGCCAGCCGCCGATAGCCATACCCGAGCTAATAGCTACCGCCGAGATAGCGATAATCCACCACGGGATACGGTCCCACAGGTCGGTCTGGCCAGTATAAATTACCATTGCCATAGTAATGATACCGATGGGCATCTGACCGTCATTCTTGCCATGGCTATAGGCCACGAATGCAGAGGCGGGAACCTGTAAACGGCTGAAAAGGGTCCGCATCTTATCCGGGGCGCTGCGCCGGAACACCCAGAACAGGATAACCATCAGCACGAAACCACCGACGAAACCGAGGATAGGGGCGGTAACTACCGCTGCTAGAATCCGCTGCATGATTCCCCACGCCACCGCACCAACACCCGCCACTGCCATGCCGGCAGCCGCCAGGCCGGCCACAAAACCATGCGTCAAACTTATCGGCAGACCCCAGTAAGTAGCCAGTGCCCCCCATACAATAATCGAGGCTAAAGCCGCAATCAGGGGTACATATTGAAATTGAGAGATAACCTCCGGAGTTAGAATCCCCTTACCGATGGTCTTGGCCACCGCCGTCCCGGTGGCGGCACCAGCCATATTAAAGATAGTAGCCAGCACTATTGCTTGCCGGGGAGAAAGCGCCTTGGTGCCGATTACCGTGGCGATGGCATTGGCGGCATCGTTAAAGCCGTTAACTACTCCAAAACCGACCGCCAGACAGATAATAAGGATAAGGAGACCAAGCGAGGCATCAGGCATGCTTGAGGGCTACTCCTTCAAGGACATTAGCCACGTCCTCACACCTATCGGTGGCACTCTCCATATACTCGTAAATCTCGCGCCACTTAATAACCTCAGCAATGTCGGTAGTATTATCAAAAAGCTCTGCCATTGCCGAGCGAAATACCCTGTCAGCCATATTCTCCAAACGATTAATCTCTACACACCGCTCGTAAGTCTGCTTCAGGTCAGCCCGTTGCCGCAGGTGAGGCATTGCCTTGGCTACCTCAGCCGCTGCCTGCACTATGATATCAGCCAGCTCTTTAGCCCTCTGACTGGGCTGTTTTACCTTGTAGACAAGCATGGCGTCAGCCGCCGCCTGGATAAAATCTACCACATCATCCAGACTCTGGGCCAGTTGGGCTATATCCTCTCTATCAAACGGAGTGACAAAGGTGCGATTCAACTGGGCCATAATCTGATGGGTAATAGTATCTCCCTTGTGCTCCAGTTCGGTTATTTCACCCACTCTTTTCTCAACATCTTCCCAGGTATCAACCATATCCTTCAGGACCTGCGCTGTTGCTACCACATTTTGAGCACTACCCTCAAAAAGTCCAAAAAACTTCTCTTCCCTGGGTATAAAAGGAAATTTAAACACTATTTACCCTCCTCGGATAAAAAAAAAGGGATATCAAAGCAACCTGTATCAGAAACCAGGGGCAGTAAAGAACAGTTTGGTTTATGGTCACTTCAACTATAAGTCTAGATTAGATGAACGCAATTGTCAAGCTGAAATCAGGTTGACACCAGGTTGACAGGGGAGTAAAATTTTCCGATTGTAGGGATGAAATTAAATTTATCCAGCAGATACATGGTATATGAATAGCATCTGGCAACCTAAACCTGGTGACAGAGTTTTTCGCCCACGACGAATCAGACGTTACCGCTTGAGACGAGTATTAGGGGTTCCCGCTGTATTCAGCGCTGGCTACGGAAATGTTGGCTCATCAATTTACTATGCTCTGGGCATAGTTGCCTTAGTAGCGGCCGGAGCCACACCTATAGCCTTAGGTATCGCTGGTATTCTCTTCATATTCACCGCCCTTACCTATGCCGAAGGCACTGCCCTGTTCCCTGAGGCTGGCGGCTCCGCCAGTTTTGCCCGGCACGGCTTTAATAACGCCGCTGGCTTTGCCGCCGGCTGGGCCTTAATGCTAAGCTACATTGTTACTATCTCCATCTCAGCCTATACTATCCCGCCATATCTGGGCTTCTTCTGGGCACCCTTCAAGGATTCCTTCGTCATGGGTACCACCACATCTATGGGGATTGTTCTCTTCCTGATGACCATAAATATCATTGGGGTAAAAGAAACCTCAATCGTAAATATAGGCGCCGCTATAATAGATATAGCCACCCAGATTTCACTGGTAGTTATCGGCTTTATCCTCCTGTTCAGCCCGTTAGTCCTGTTTAGTCGCATGGTAGATAACTGGCCCACAACAGAAAATCTGATTCTGGGCATAGCCCTAGCCTCCATCGCCTACACCGGGATTGAAACTATGTCTCAAATGGCCGAAGAAACGAGGCAGCCCGAGAAAAGGGTGCCCCGAGCACTAATTATGATGATAGTTGCCGTCCTGGTTATCTTCGCCGGTATATCGATGGTATCTTTGTCAGCCATGACCCCTCAGGAGCTCGCCTCTGACTGGTCGAGAGACCCGGTGGCTGGCATCGCGGCTAATCTCCCCCTGGTCTTGTTACGTACTGTTCTTAAACCGTTAATCGCCATATTAGCCGGTACCATCCTGCTGATAGCCACCAATGCCGGGCTGATGGGCATCTCAAGACTTGCCTTCTCCCTGGGTAGCCACAAGCTGTTACCATCGGCTCTCAGCCGAGTACACCACCAGTATAAGACACCTTACATCTCGATAATCATATTCAGTATAATAGCCCTTCTCATCCTCATCCCGGCTTTTTGGGGGGCTAATGCTTTTAAAAATATGGGGGCGCTATATGCCTTTGGCTCACTACTGGCCTTTATGTTTGCCCATGCCTCCATAATTAGCCTGAGAGCCAGAAAGCCAGAATTACCACGCCCGTTTAAGATTGGCTGGAATATAAGAATTAGGGAGCGAGAGATACCGGTAAGCGCTCTCATAGGGCTAGCGGCTACATCAGTAATATGGATTATCATACTTATTACCCAGCCCTATAGCCGCTGGGTCGGAATCGCCTGGTTAGGCATTGGCTTCATCGTCTACTATCTTCACTCACGAAAAGAACGCTCATCTTGAATTGTACCTTCGTTATGAAGTATATTGTGGAATTCCTCAAAGAGGATTATAATACCCTCTGTTTAAATAACCAGGTGGATATAGAAGGCAGTGGAGTTTAATAAGATTCTGATACCGGTTGCCGGCACCCAAGCTGACGAAGAAGCTATCAGGCTAGCCTGCCAGCTGGCTAAAAAGAAAAATAAGAGTAAAATATACGCCGTTTATGTTATTACCGTAAAGCGCGCCTTGCCGCTGGATGCCGAAATTGAATCTGAAATCAAAGAAGGCGAAGAGATTTTAGACCGGATAGAAAGAATAGCGGAAGAGCTGGATGCTGAAATAGAAACTGATATCCTTCAAGCCCGCGAAGTTGGACCGGCTATTGTTGACGAAATTGTAGACCGAGAAGTAGACTTAATCTTGATAGGAATTACCTACAAAAAGCGCTTCGGGCAGTTTTATCTGGGGAGCGTAGTGCCTTATGTACTTAAAAATGCCCCCTGCCGTGTTATACTATACCATCAATATATCGCTTAAGTGAGTTGGTCAGATGAAAGTAGTTATTATGGGTTGCGGACGAGTAGGTGCCCAGCTAGCCGCATTACTAGATGCTGACGGACACTCGGTTACTGTCCTAGATTACGATGCCTATAGTTTCCGGAGACTGCCAGCCGACTTTGGTGGCACCGCGCTATTAGGCAATGGTCTCGACCAGGAAGTACTCAAGCGAGCCGGCATTGAGGAAGCTGACGCCTTTGTGGCGGTAACCCAGGGAGATAACCGTAATGTCATGGCAGCTCAAATCGCCAAACACATCTTTAACGTGCCCAAGGTAACCTGTCGTATTTATGACCCGCTACGCCGGGACCTTTACCAGACCCTGGAGTTAGACGGCATTAGTCCAACCACAGTATTTGCCCAGATGCTGAGAGAAAAACTGGAGAGCTGAGGTAAATATGTATATCATAGTTATTGGTGGCGGTAGAGTAGGCTACTATCTGAGTAAGGCTTTAATAGACGAGGGACATGAAGTAGTTATAGTGGAAAAGAGCGCCCGTTTCTGCGAAATCATCAAAGAAGAAATGGGTAGCATTTGCGTTCAGGGTGATGGTTGTGAGACAGCCATCCTGGCCGAAATAGGCACCGGCCGGGCTGATATGTTCATCGCCGTAACCGGTGATGACGAGGATAATCTGGTCGCCTGCCAGGTAGCCAAGCACAAATTTAATGTGCCACGGACTATCGCCCGCATTAGAAACCCGGCCAATGAAATTATTTTTAAGAAATTGGGCATTGACGTTACCGTAAGCAGCACCAATATTATCCTGGAACAAATAGAGGAAGTGGTACCAACACACCCCCTGACACACCTGTTAACTATCGAAGACAAGGGTCTGGCAATTGTAGAAGTAAAGATCCAGGCGGAATCAGCTACAATAGGTAAGCCAATAAAGGAACTTTCACTACCTAAAGGGAGCAGACTGGCCTTAGTCTGTCCGATAGACGGTAAACATCATGTGCCCACCGCCACTACCACCCTTCGGGCTGGAGACCGGGTAATAGCGGTTACCCCATCAGAGTCAGAGGAGGCACTGCGGACTGCCCTTAGAGGCGACTAAAACAAATCTCCAAAATCGGCACTTCCTCAAGGAAGACCAAATACCAAACAGTGGGCAAGGACATATTCCGTTGCCCACTTCTATTTAGAGTAGTGCTATACTAAGCGGAGCTAATGCCAGGGAGGCTTGTCATGACCGCAAGCAAACTTAATAAGTTCTGGACACCGGTTACCATTCTTCTGATAGCGATTATTATATTTGGTGGTATAGTTATCTGGGCAAAACATAGCAGCGGCCAGGCCGTAGAGATCTCTATACCCCCAGCCCCGGAGCTATCGGGCGAAATTTACATTAGCGGCGCCGTCAGCAATCCCGGCATCTATCCTCTAAGAGCCGACGACAGTATAGAAGCCCTGCTTCAAGCTGCGGGCGGAACTGCCAGTAGCGCCGACCTCACCCGGGTTAAACTTAACATCCCTGAGATTGCAGAAGCGGAAAAAACGCAAAAAATCAACCTTAATCGGGCGGAATTATGGCTGCTTGAGGCTCTGCCCGGAATTGGTCAGGTCCGGGCTCAAACCATCATAGACTACCGCCAGCAAAACGGTTTATTCCACAACACTAACGAGTTAACCAAAGTAGACGGTATAGGTATTACTACCTACGAGCAAATTAAACACCTGATTACAGTAACCGACTAATATTAAGGACGAGGTGTAGTGTCGCTTATATATCTTAGCTGTGCCTGGGTAGTCGGAATACTCCTGGGTTCAAAACTCAATCTGCCCTTAGCCCTCATCCTTCTGGGGCTTGTCCCCCTGCCTCTACTTTTCTTTCTCCGCCAGCACCGTAAACTAATAATTTTAACCAGCTTATCGCTTATCGTTTTCCTCAGCGGCGCCGCCTATTTTCAGTCGAGCCTGCCCACCGTAGATGGGAGTTCGCTTCAGTTCTATAACGACGGGGAACCGGTAACCATCAAGGGAATGGTGGCTAGAGACCCCGAAATTAGAGATAAGACCACCCACCTCTATCTCTCAGCTGCCGGAATAGGACGGGATGGGGAATGGCGGGAGATATCCGGAACCGCTTTGCTATTTGTACCGAGGTACCCGACTTATCAATATGGTGATGTGCTTCAGATTACAGGGACACCGGAGACACCCCCCCGGTTTGACGACTTCGACTATAAGGGTTATCTGGCTCAACAGGGGATATACTCCACCATGCTCTACCCCGAAATAGAAATACTGGACGGGGGGCAGGGTACTGCGCCGCTAAACTGGATTTATGCTTTGAGAAGCCGCCTGTCACAAACCCTGGCCACGATACTGCCCGAGCCGCAGGCATCATTAGCCCAGGGTATCACTCTGGGCATTCGGGGCAATATTCCCTCAGCAGTCAAAGCTGATTTCTCTCACTCGGGTACTGCCCACCTGTTAGCTATCTCAGGGCTTCACCTCAGCATCATTGCGGGCATCATGCTCAGTCTCGGTATATGGTTGTTGGGCAAGAGGCGATATATCTACATCTGGCTGGCATTGGTTACCGTCTGGCTTTATGTCTTAATCACCGGCATGCACGCACCGGTAGTCAGAGGTGCCATTATGGCCAGCCTATTCCTCATCGCTGAGTTGCTGGGCAGACAGCGCAGTGCCATCACCGCCCTCGCCTTCGCGGCAGCAATAATGATAGGCATTGACCCACAAATACTGTGGACCGTTTCCTTCCAGCTCAGTTTTCTGGCTATGGCCGGGTTAATTTTCATCTTCCCGCCCCTACAGAACCTGGGCAGAAGAGCCGTTAGGGCTACCCTGGGTGAAGACGGACCTGCCGTAACCATAGCCAATATTACGGTCGATAGCTTCAGTGTAACCCTGGGGGCAATCATAGCCGTCTGGCCGCTCATTGCTTACTACTTTGGTGTCATCTCTCTCGTGGCGCTACCCGCCACCTTCTTCGCCCTGCCGGCACTGCCCGGCATAATCATCACCGGAGCCCTGGCCGGAGTCATCGGACTCATTGCCCTGCCTGTCGCCCAGGTAATCGGCTGGCTGGCCTGGCTCTTTCTATCCTATATGCTGCTGGTAGTCAGCGGCTTCGCCACCCTGCCGCTAGCCTCTTTAGAAGTAAACTCAGTACCAATCGACTTAATCTGGGTTTACTATCTATTGCTGGCCATAGTCCTCTGGCTTAACAGTCACCGTCGGCAGGTGAGCACCTTAACGCCGGTAAGGTCAGGCATAGATAAAATCAGCAATCTTACCTCAAACCTGCCCAGGAAATGGGTGCTGCCACCGCTGCTGGTAATAGCCATCCTGGTATCAGCCACCGCCGCCACTGTGCCCGACGATAATCTTCACGTGAGCATCCTTGATGTCGGTCAGGGCGATGCTATTCTCATTCAGCAGGGCAACCAGCAGATTCTGGTTGATGGTGGCCCCAGCCCGCAGGCAATAGGTCTGGGATTAGGCCAAAAAATGCCCTTCTGGGACCGGACTATCGAACTGGTAGTGCTGACCCACCCCAGCCGCGACCACGTTGCCGGATTGGTAGAGGTGCTGAACAGATATAAAGTCGAGCAGGTGCTCTACCCTGATTTGGATTTCAAGTCGGACATATATGATGAGTGGCTCAGGTTACTTCATGACAAGAATATTAACTATACCATAGCCCAGGCAGGACAGCAGATTAACTTGGGCGAAGAGGTAATAATAGAGGTACTCAATCCGCAAAACCATCCTTTAACCAACACTCACTCCGATGTAGATAATAATGGCGTGTTATTACGTGTAAGCATGAGGAAGGTGCGTTTCCTGCTCACGGCTGATATAATGTGGGAGGCTGAACTTGAGTTTATCGCCCACCGGGCTGACCTGAGTAGCACTGTGCTCAAGGTTGGGCACCACGGCTCAGATACCTCCACCACTTCCGAATTCCTGTCCGTGGTTAATCCTGAGCTGGCTGTTATCTCGGTAGGCGCCGGCAATAAATTTGGTCATCCCAGCCCGGAGGTTATGGAAAGACTGCAAAAAGAGCCGGGTGCCGGGAATATTTACCGTACCGATGAGCAAGGCACGGTAGAATTCATTACCGACGGCGAAAGATTATGGGTGAAAACAGAAAGGTAAACTCAATTAACAAGAGAGTCGTGCTACTCATTGCTGCCCTAAGCGGTTTCCTGCCCCCTTTTATGGGTTCTTCCATAAACATCGCCCTTCCCCAAATCGGCGAGGAGTTCGCCATGGACGCGGTGCTGTTGGGCTGGGTAGCCACCTCTTACCTCTTAGCCTCGGCCATAGCGCTGGTTCCCTTCGGCAGAATAGCTGACATATATGGTCGGAAGAAGGTTTTTGCCTGCGGTACTATTATTTACACCATTTTTTCCCTGCTTTCGGCCATCTCCACCTCGGCCGCTATGCTCATTACCTTCCGAGTTTTACAGGGAATAGGCGGCGCCATGATATTTGGCACCGGCGTCGCCATTTTAACCTCGGTATTTCCGGTTGGGGAGAGGGGCAGAGCCCTGGGCATAAACGTCGCGGCGGTCTACCTCGGGCTTTCCCTGGGACCACCATTAGGAGGATTCCTAACCGAGCATTTTGGCTGGAGAAGTATTTTTCTGGTAAGCGTGCCCCTGGGCCTGATAATCATCGCCGCCATCTTCTGGAAACTGAAAGGAGAGTGGGCTGAAGCCAGGGGCGAAAAGTTTGATGCCGTCGGTTCTATAATCTATGGCGTTGCCCTCGTCGGTATAATATACGGTCTTTCCCTGCTACCCGCCATGTCGGGGATATGGGCAATCGTAATCGGTGTTCTGGCAATCCTGGCTTTCATCCGGTGGGAAACGAAAGTGAGCAGCCCCGTCTTAAACATGAATCTTTTCAGAAAGAACACCGTCTTCGCTTTTTCCGGACTGGCTGCCCTGATTAGCTACAGCGCCACCTTCGCGGTGGCCTTTCTGTTAAGCCTTTACCTTCAGTATACCAAAGGGCTCAGCCCGCAGCATGCCGGCCTGATTCTGGTATCCACACCGGCGATGCAGACTATCTTCTCACCACTCGCCGGCCGTCTCTCCGACCGGATTGAACCGCGCATAATCGCCTCCGTGGGAATGGGCCTGACGACGGTAGGACTTGCCCTGCTCACCATGGTGAATCAGGCTACATCCATTACATTTATCTTGGTCAGTTTGCTTATCCTCGGTTTTGGCTTTGCCCTTTTCTCCTCCCCCAACACCAATGCCATTATGAGTTCTGTCGACAAGAGATTTTACGGGGTAGCCTCCGCCACACTGGCCACAATGCGAACGATTGGCATGACGTTCAGCATGGGAATTGCCATGCTTATATTCGCCATATTCATCGGGCGGGTCGAAATAACGCCTGAATACTATCCAGCCTTTTTAAGCGGTCTGAAAGTAGCCTTTGCCATCTTTGCTGCTCTTTGTTTCGGCGGCATATTTGCCTCACTGGCCAGAGGTAAAATACGATAGAGATGTTAAGCAAACTTACGGGTGAGACCAGAACAAATACATTCTCCCCCCAAAAAGGCGATAAAAGGCAATCAGCTACGGAATAACCCTTCCCCCACCTTCTTTCGAGTCTGCAGAGTTTTAGGACAACCTTATCTACAGAAGACCGAGGGAATAAAACCTGTGGGGCACTTTTGCCCTTTCCCTTTGGCAAGAGCGGGCCGGCGCCAACTTTTATTCTTAAAATACCCAGCCCATCTCTAACGGTAAAGAGGCAAACTTTTTATTTAACCAAACTATTCATAGCCTCCGCCACGACCAAGAGCGAAAGCGATACTGATCAAAAGTAAGATTGCACTCACCGCAAACCAGAATATCCAGGTCAATTCGGCGCCAAGCAGCGGGACGACCCCGAATGCAGTGACAATACCCATCACCGCACACAGTCCACCAATGAGACCAAAAATCAAAGCCGTTAATCCCATGATAGAACCTCCTTCTTAATCTACAAAAGTGCTGGATTTGCCCCAGCTTTATTTTGCCCTATAGTTCTTATATAATTCAACCGGTTAGTAGGAGATAATAGCACGAACTCGACAAATAATCCATACCTTGAGAGGAGAATTTATATAAAGTCATGGGCATCCTTGAGCAGGAGGCAGGTAATTTGCTTCGCCAGAAAGGGCTAACCCTGGGGGTAGTGGAATCAGCCACCGGTGGGCTAATATCCCACCTGATAACCAATGTCCCCGGTAGCTC